>NZ_JBVVQS010000101.1:0-399954 GCF_055811575.1 Mesorhizobium sp. WSM4815
CGCTGCGCGGCGCCGCCAGCTTGGCGATCCGGCCTGTGCCCGGGAGCGGGCGCTTCGCATCGACGTCAATGGCGTCTAGGGCGGTCATCGGGGCTCCCGCTCGACCAATCATCGAGCGTCGGGTCGTGCCCTGATGACCGTCCCGCCGCCCAGATTGACCTTAGGGTAGCGCAATCGTGCGACAATTCGTAGGGGCTTCGCAGATGAAGCGGCAACGGCCTGTTGCAAGCGTCGACCGGATGCCTGCGCGACGTCGAAATCAGGCAGCAGAGGCGGCCGAATTGCGAGCGGCAATGGGCGACCGGTGAATCCCGCATTCCATCTTCGACAGTCCGCTCCAGCGGCCCGCGCGCGGATTGTCCGCGCTGCCGCACGCGACCGTGCACGGCGCGCAGCCGATCGAGAGGTAGCCTTTTTCGAGGAGCGGATGCCGGGGAAGATTATAGCGATCGAGATAGGCCTCGATCTGTTGGCGGGTGAAGCGGGCAAGCGGATCGACCTTCAGGCGTCCGTCAGTTTCCTCGAGCGTCGGAACATCCGCGCGAAGCCCGCCATGATATCGCTTGCGACCGGAAATCCAGGCCTTGAAGCCAGTCAGCGTATTTTCGAGCGGCAGAACCTTGCGGATCTGGCAGCACCGGTCAGGATCGCGGCGGTGCAGCGATCCAGCGCCATCGAGCGCCCGCAAGATATCCGTTTGAGGCGTGACGACGCGCAGATCGGTGAGGCCGAGCAGAGCCGTCAGCTGCGCGCGATAGGCGATCGTTTCCGAAAACAGCTTTCCGGTGTCGAGCGTGATAACGGGGAGCGAACGGTCGATCGAGGCGGCCATGTGCAGCAGCACCGCGGATTCCGCGCCAAACGACGACACAAGCGCTATGTTTCCGCAAAACACGTCGCTGACGAGCGGCGCCAGCAGGTCGGGTCCGTCGAGATGGTTCAGCTCTGCGATGACGGCTTCATACATGGCGGTTCGGCCGATCAAAAATGGTGGTGGCGTGACCAAGCCGCATCATAGCTTCGCCACGAAATCGAGGAGCGCCTGGCGGTCGGTCTCGTCCAGGTCGAAGAAGCGGTCGCGCACGATCTGCGCCGTGCCGCCATGGGCGAAGACGGCATCGCGCAGCGTTGTCGCGCGGCCGTCGTGCAGGTAGCGATGGCGCAAGCGGATGCCGACGAGCGGTGCGGTCCGCCATTCGGCGCCAATGGCGTCGCCCTGGACGATCTTGTCGTCGAGCGCCGGCCCCATGTCGTGCAGCAAAAGGTCGGAGTACAGCTCAACTTCGCCGTTGCTGCCCTCCAGCGCCGGCACGTGGCATTTGGCGCAGCCTATCGAGGCGAAAACCCGTCCGCCATGGCTGCCAAGCATCGCGCCTTGGCTCGATGAGGGTGATGCGGCCCGGAAGGTCGCCGAGAACGGGATCAGCGCAGCATAGGCCAGGGCCGCCGACAGAGCCACCCCGACGAAACCGACGCCGATCAGGCGCCAGGCGCCGCCGGCCTCTCCGAGCCGTCCGACCCGGGTGGTGATGCCGAGCGCGATCATCACCATCAGGAACAGGAACTGGTCGACATCGAGGATGACACGGCGCAGTTGCGGATTGAGGGTTATCTCCGAATTGAGCATCACCACGCCGATGAACGCGACGATGAACCACGGGAACGGGATCGGTGCGGCCTCTTGCGCCTTGTTGCGGCTGCGAAACACCAGGCTGGCGGCCAGCAGAAGCGGGACGAGCATCAGCACTTTGCTGAGCTTGACCAGCGTGGCGGTGTTCAGCGCGTCGTCGGAAATGGCGAAGGAGGCGCCGTAGACCTGCGCCAGCTCGAAAATGCTCGCCCCGACGAACACGCCATAGAGGCGGTCATCGAGATGCTGCAGCCAACCGCCCAGGAACATGACCGGATAGGCGAGCAACGCCACGGTGCCGCTCAGTGTGATCAAGGCGATGGCGATGCCGGCGCTCTGGTCGCGTGCACGCACGAGCGCGGCCATCGAGAGGATCGCCGCGGCGCCGCAGACGGCGCTGCCGACCGCGACCAGCAGCGCGATCTCGGCGTCGAGCCTGAACAGCTTGCGCGCGATGGCGTAGAGCAGCGTCAGCACCAGGATCAGCTCGATGGCCGCCACTGCGAGCGGCATGAACCCCAGATCCAGGAACAGCCGCGTCGTGATACGGAAGCCGACCAGCACCACGGCGAGTCGCAGCAGATAGCGCTTGGTGAAGTCGAGTCCCGGGCGCAAGGCGTCGGGACAGGCGAAGCTGCTGCCGATCAGCAGCCCGAAGAGCATGGCGACCAGGACCGGGTTGCGCGACAGCGGCTCGCCCAGTCCGCCGGCGATCCAGCCGGCCGCAAGGGCGAGCGCCGCAGCAACGATGACGCCAGGCAGGACCGGGCGCATTTCTTCCGGCGCATGGGAGAGCGTCAGGGCGAGGCTCATGGCTTTGCCCCATTGGGCAGGCGCAGCGCTCGCAGGTAGGAGGCGACCGCCTCGATCTGTGCGGAACTCTGCTCGATTGGCTGCGCGCCCGCCTCGCGGCTGGCCGTCGCGCTGGTGATACCGAGTTCGTTTGCGAAGGCGTTCGCCACCATATCTTTGAGGGTGGCGATATCAGCCTTCCAGCCGTATCGGCCGACCCGCGATGCGCCTTGGGAGTCGACGACATGATGGGCGCGGCCTTTGATGCCGTCGCCCTTGCTGATCGCCTGCGCTTCGATGACGCTGTCGGGTATCTCGTCGATCCCGGCGATACCGTAGAGAGCGAGCGGCATACGCAGCGAAATCACATTGGCCTGGCTTGGCATTGCCGCCGACACGATCGCCACCCCATCACGCAAGGCATGGCGTCTGGCGACCGGACTGTTGGGATGTTCGATCGGCAGCGTGCGGCCAGAGCCCGGATCCATGTGGGCTATCCTGCGCGCAAAATGACTTTCATCAATGCTCGCGCCGCCGGGGCCGGGATGGCAGGCCACGCACGATGCCCCATTGAACAATGGGCCGAGGCCGGTCTGCGGCGTGAAGTCGGTCTGAAACACCTGCTTTCCGCGCGCCACAAGATTGGCGTCGGCGGCAGCGTTCTGTGTCTTCGGCGTCGCTGCCGCCGCGCCGTGCTCATCGAAGGTCCCAACCTCGACGAGCACCCCTTCGTGGCCCGGAAATCCCGGAACCTCGCCGCCAATCGTTATCCAGATATGCTGTGCGTCCGCCGACGTCGCGATCGCGCGAAGGCGATCGGCTCCCAAAGGGCCGAGCCCTGGAACCTCGATCGTCGCGCGTGCGAGAAGCCGGCCGTCCTGGCTCACGCGCAGCAGTGAACCGTCGCCGCGGTTGGCGACAAACAGATCGGACCCGCCAGCGAGTGTCGTATGGCTCGAAAACTGCGGATTGGCGATCTCGGGGATTGCGGCGGCGACATCGACCGGACGGTCGAATTCCGGCAGCAAGATCGTGCGGGTCCTGGCGACGGTGAAATGCCGCCGGTCGTCCTCCAGGTCAAGCAGCACCAGCCGATCACGACCCGGATCGGCGATGTAGAGAGCGCGGTCCGGGTTCCACTTGAAGGCGAGGCCGATGACGCCGGGATCGTCGCTGATGCCCCGGCCGGCGCTGACCGTGCCCTGGCCGGTGCTTACCGTACCCGGCCCGGCCAAGCCGTCGACACCATCCTGGACGTGGATTTGAACCACGCCGCCATCGGCGATGACCGCGGCGAACACGGCAAAGCCGCTGCCGTCGGGCGAGGGACCGAGAAACGCCGTTCCGAGCGCGCCCGTCTGCATTCCGCCCGATGTCAGCTGGCCGCTTGCCTGGTAATTCAGCAGCTTGCCAAGCCAGCCGCTGGGCTGTGCTTTCGGCGCCTGCTCGCGATCGGTATGCCGGCCGGCGAACACGCCGCCGGCCTCGCGGCTTGGCGCGTTGGCGAGCGGCGCACCGTCGGGGTCGACGACGGTGACGCTGCCCTCGCCAGCCAATCCGTTCGGCGCGTTGGCGATCCAGGGTCTTCCGAAGGCGTTGTTGATCGAAATGTATCGCGGTCCGGATGCGGCTGCGAGGCGCGCGGTTCGAGCTCCGGCATTGTATCGCCGGTTGAGAAACCGTTCGCTCTGCGCCGTGTAGAGTTGCACCCTCGCATCTCCGCCGTTGCCGGTGAGCTCTTGCGGAACGATGATGGTGCCACCAGACTTGCCGGCGCGCGGATCGATGGACAGGATCGCCCCGACCTCAAGCGCTGGATCGTCGGCTGGTGCGCCGAGATTGCTGCCCACGGCGACGAGAACCCTGAGCGGATCGAGCATCCGCCCTTCGCGGGTCGCCATAAGAAATTCCGGATTTCCCGGTATCGGCCCGCCGACATGAAAGCGCCCCACCTCGCGCACGCCGGCCACGTCGGGCAACCCGACGGCAACGATTCGAGCGTTCAGGCGCCAATCGGGGGTCTGATCTCCCGCGAACGCCCAGCTCGGCAACAGGCTGAGAACTATCGCCGCGGCCTTCGACAGCGTCCGGCGGGCCTGATAAGTCCCGACGGAATCTGTTGAGGCAACTGCACGGCTTGCTCGCATCGCCAAGTCTCCAGCGGTCGCAAGCGCGTGCTGACGCCTGCCAAACCACAGGGCAACTTTAGAGCGCGCGCACCTACGGATCGCTTACGGCATTCGGCGTGCTGGCTCGCCGAGCATGCTGCTATGATTTGAGGTCAGCTGCCGGCGCGAACGGCCGGTCGTTCAATCGGCCCGAACGCTTTCCACTCCCTCCGCCGGCCTTGCAACGAAGCTGCGCCAACCGCCATAGGCCGAAATGTCGATTGCCTCTGACAACCCGGCGGTTTCGACCAGGAAGCCCTTGGCCGATGTCCCGTCGTCGAGCTCGATCGTGCCGATGCCGAGCGGCGGCGGGATCGCGGCCACGAAGCGTCCGAACGCGTCTGGCGAAAGCCGCCAAACCTCGACATCGATCGCCGCCCCTTCGCCATCGGCAACACGCACGAGCCCCGGCTTCGGCACCGACTGGCCCGCGAGCGCATAAAGCTGGTAGGAGGCAACCGTCTTGGCGGCTCTGCTCAATCGCCCGCCCAACGCACAGAGTTGGCCGTTGAGCGGCATTCCCGACAAATGCGCGCCGACGACCACGAGCTCGATCATGCCGTCATCGAGGTCAGGGGTCTTGGCGACGCAGGCAGGCATCGCCCATCCAGTCGCGCCAAGGCCAAGACCGCTGGCTCGATGGAGATCACGGGCCGGCGTCGCCGTCAGTGCATCCTTGCCGGCAGCGGCAAGCAAGGTAACGCTCATCGGCAGATCGTCGTCGCGCTTGCCGGTCGGCACGGCAATGCCGCACATGTCGAGCAGATTGACGAAGTTGGTGTAGGTGCCGAGCCGGCTGTTGGTGACGATCGGATCGGCCAAAACAGTTTCCAGCGAATAGTGCGTCGGCGCCGTCGGCACGCAGAAAAGGTCGACCGAGGCGATGACAGGCGCGAGCCTGGCCTTGTGGCCCTGCAGCGCATAAAGGCCGTTGAACGCGTCTGCCGCGGAGAGCTTTCGCGCCCCTCCGATGATTGCGCGCGTTACCGGGTGCATGGCTGCTTCGCTCGCTTCCATGAAATCCGCGATCGCCGCATAGCGCTCGGCCACCCAGGCGCCTTCGTAGAGCAGGTTGGCGGTAGCGTAGAAATCGCCGAAGGGAATTTCGATCAGTCGGCAGCCGAGCTGTTCCAGCGTCCGCAGCGCCGTTTCGAATCCCGCTTGCATGGCCGCGTCGCCAAAAAATTCCCGGTCCGCTTTTGCGGGAACCCCGACGGTCAGGGCGGGTGGACACGGACCAAGCGGCGGCGCCGCGATAGCGCGCGAATAAGGATCGACGTCATCTTTGGCTGCCGCCGCCCTGAAGACGCTGTAGGCGTCATCGACGGTGAGCGCGAAGACGGAGACGCAGTCGAGCGTGCGGCAGGCCGGCACCACGCCGGTGGCCGACAGCGCGCCGACGGTCGGCTTCAGCCCGACGATGTTGTTGAGGCCGGCGGGAATGCGGCCGGATCCTGCGGTATCGGTGCCGAGCGCGAAAGAAACAATGCCGTGCGCCGTCGCCACGGCCGAGCCGCACGAGGAACCGCCCGGCACCAGTTTCGGATCGATCGCGTTTCGGGGGACCGGATAAGGTGTGCGCACGCCGACGAGGCCGGTGGCGAATTGGTCGAGATTGGTTTTTCCGACGACCAGCGCGCCGGCCGCCCTCAGAAGCGCGACGACGGTGGCGTCTTTCGCCGGCAAGTAGGCATATTCGGCGCAGCCGGCCGTGGTCGGCATTCCGGCAACATCGATGTTGTCCTTGACCGCGAACGGCACGCCCCACAGCGGCTTTGCCACGGGATCGAACCCGCCGAGTGCGTCGGCTTCGGCGAGCAGGTCCGCCCTGCTCGCCAGATGGATGAAGATGCCTGGATCGTCCGCTTTCGCTATGCGCTGAAACACGATTTCAATAATGATAGCGGCCGACATGCCGGAGGCATAGGCCGCGTGCAGGCTGCCGATATCGAAGCGGATGTCGCTCATTTGGCCTCGTCCAGAATGATCACCGGCAGATTCCACTGGATCAGCACGACGCAGCCGTCTTTCGTCCACACCGAATGCTCGGTCCCGACCGGGTTCAGGATCACGCTTCCCGGAAGATAATCGCCAGTCTCGTCGCTCTGGGTGCCTTCCAGCACCACGATGGTTTCCAGCCCGACATGGCGATGGCGCGGCACGCCGGCGCCGGGCTGATAGTTCAGGATCGCGACGGAGGGTTCGGCCGGTCCGCCCTTGAGCAGCCAATGCACCGTGATGCCGTCGCGAAAATGCTCGAATGCCAGATCACGCCAGACCCCATGGATGAGAGCCGGGTATGCAATGTTAGGCATCGGCAATTCCTTTGAGCACCTGGTCCGTCATCGCCGTCCAGCCGACGATCGCGCCCTGCGCCCTGATCATGGCCAGTGAGGCCGCCTTGAACTCCGGAAAATAGCTCTCCGTCGCATCCTCCGCCAGCAGGCATTCGTAGCCGCGGTCGTTGGCCTCGCGCATCGTCGTCTGCACGCAGACTTCCGTCGTAACTCCGGCGAAGACGAGCTGCTGCACGCCGAGCCGCTTCAGGTCCTCGCCGAAGCTGGTAGCGTAGAACGCGCCCTTGCCGGGTTTTTCGATGACGATTTCGCCAGGCAGCGGGGCTACCTCGTCGAGGATCGCCGTTCCCGGCTCGCCGACGACCAGCACGCGGCCCATCGGACCGACATCGCCGATTCGGATCGACGGATTGCCGCGATTTCGCTTGGCCGGCGGCAGGTCCGAAAGGTCTGACCTGTGGCACTCCATCGTGTGGATCACCGGCAGGCCGGCGGCGCGAAATCCCTGGATCAGCCTTTTGACCGTCGGCACGATCGCCACCACCCGGCCGACGTCATTGCCGAGGCTGGCGCCGAAGCCGCCCGGCTCGGCGAAATCGCGCTGCATGTCGATGACGACCAGCGCCATCGCCTCAGGCTTGAAGGCAAACGGAAACGGCAGCGCGTCGATCTCCGCCATCAGTGATGTCCCGCCATGTGCTCGCCGATCGTCTGCACGCTCGCCTGTGCGATCGGCGTCTCATAGACCAGCGCGCCGTCGGACATGACGAAGATGCGGTCGGAGAGCTCCAGCAGTTCGTCGAGGTCCTCCGACATCAAGAGCACCGCGGCACCAGCGTTGCGTGCCCGCATGATACGGGCGCGGATTTCGGCGACGGCGGAGAAGTCGAGGCCGAAGCAGGGGTTCGACACGATGAGAAGATCGACCTCGCCGGTCAGTTCGCGGGCGAGCACAGCGCGCTGGACGTTGCCGCCGGAGAGCGACGAAATCGGCGAGGCGAGCGAGGCCGTCTTGACCTTGAACTGCTCGACCAAGCGCGTCGCATAGTCCCTGATGGCGCTCATCCGGATCCAGCTTATCGGCTTGCCGGCCTCGTTCAGGTCGAAGGTCCGGAATGCCATGTTTTCCGCCACCGTCATCCTCGGCGCGCAGGCATTGCACAACGGTTCCTCCGGGATGAAGCGCACATTGAGCGTGCGGGCTTCGGCGCGGCTGGCGCCGTAGGGCGATCCCTTCACCAGAACGTCGCCGGCATCACGCGTACGCTGTCCGGCAAGGACTTCTAGAAACTCCTTCTGGCCGTTGCCGGAAATGCCGGCGACACCGACGATCTCGCCGGACTTCACATCGAGTTCGCCGATATTGATGGTTTTCAGGCCGGTGCGGTCGGGCGCCTTCAGCGCCTTCACCGTCAGGATTTGCCTGGCGCCGACCGGCACTGGAGCGCGGCTGTCGAGCGCGGCGATCGGCTGGTCACCGATCATCATTGCCGCCATCTGCTTGTGAGACAGCTCCGATACTTTCCCCGTTCCTGTCAGTCTGCCCTTGCGCAGCACAGTGATGTCGTCGGCAAACGCCGTCACCTCGTGGAACTTGTGCGAGATCATCAGCACGGTGAGGTCGCCCGCCTTGGTCATGCCGCGCACGAGGCCCAGCACTTCCTGCGCCTCGCCGGGGGTTAGCACCGACGTCGGCTCATCCAACACTAGAAAACTGCGGCCGAGATAAAGCTGCTTGATGATTTCGAGCTTCTGTTTCTCGCCGGCGGCGAGTTCGGCCACTTTGACGTCGAGCGGCAGCTTGAACGGCATCCGCTCCATGAATTGGGCAAGTGCGGCGCGCTCCTTGCGCCAGTCGATAATCCCCGGCACCTTTTCGCGGGAAATGACCAGGTTCTCCGCACCTGTCAGCGACGGGACCAGGGTAAAATGCTGGTAGACCATGCCGAGGCCGAGCGCAGAGGCGTCCTTCGGACCGGCGATCCCGATCTCGCGGCCGTCGACCAGAATGTCGCCGGCGGTCGGGTGATAAAAGCCCATGATGCATTTGACCAGCGTCGACTTGCCCGCGCCGTTTTCGCCAAGCAGCGCATGAAACGATCCCGCCGGCACCTTGATGGAGACGTCGTCCAGCGCGGTGAAGGCGCCGAAACGCATGCTCATGCCGATCGTCTCGACGCCAACCGCTCTTTTGCCGCGATCACTCATGATCGAACCTCATGGCAACTGGGCGACGAAGGACGCCGAGTTGGACACCGCGCCGAACACGCCGCCTTGCATCTTGATCATCTTGATCGCGGCGAGATGGTTGCCGTAGTCGGTCGCCCCGCAGCAATCCTCCAGCATCACGCATTCGAAGCCGCGGTCGTTGGCTTCGCGCATCGTCGTATGCACGCAGACGTCGGTGGTGATGCCGGTCAGCACGATGTTTTCGATGCCGCGCTGGTTGAGGATCAGTTCCAGGTCGGTGGCGCAGAACGAGCCCTTTCCCGGCTTGTCGATGATCGGCTCGCCTTCGGCCGGATAGAGGTCGGGGATGATGTCCCAGCCCGGCTCGCCGCGCACCAGGATGCGCCCGCAGGGTCCGGGGTCGCCGATGCCGGCATTGATGCGGCGCGAGCGCCAGCGCTTGTTGGCCGGCAGGTCGGCGAGATCGGGCCGGTGGCCCTCTCGCGTATGAATGATGGTGTAGCCCTTCGCCCGCATGGCAGACAGCACCGATCTTATCGGTTCGATCGGCGCCCGCACCAGCGAGAGATCGTAGCCCATATGATCGACATAGCCGCCCGGTCCACAGAAATCGGTCTGCATGTCGATGATGATCAGCGCCGTGTTGTCGGGCCGAAGCTCGCCATTGTAGGGCCATGGATAGGGATCGGCGTCGATGTAGCGCTGCGTGACCTCGGCTCTGGCGTTCATTGAGAAAAACTCCAGTCTGGAAACGTCATTTGGTGATCGACAGTTCGCCCGGTGCGCCGGTCAGCGAACGGCTCGGCGACGAGGTGGCGATCATGATGACGAGGGTGAGAATGTAGGGTGCGGCGTAGAACAGATAGTAGCCTTGCGTGACGCCGACCGATTGCAGCGCCGGCCCCAGCGCGCCGGCCCCGCCGAACAGCAGCGCGGCGGCAAAGCAGCCGAGTGGGTTCCAGCGCGCGAAGATGACCAGCGCCACCGCCATCAGCCCCTGGCCCGACGAAATGCCTTCGGTCCAGCTGCCGGGATAGTAGAGCGACAGATAAGCGCCGCCGATGCCGGCCAGCGCGCCGCCGATGCCGGTGGCGACGAGGCGCACCGTATTCGGGTTGAGGCCCATGGCGCGCGCGGCATCGGAACTGTCGCCGACCACGCGCAGGATCAGGCCGGCCCGGGTGTTGCGGAAAGCCCACCACAGGAATACGGCAAGTGCTGCGCCGATCAGGAACAGCACATTGATGTTGAGCGCCGCCTGCACCTGCGGAACGTCGGACCAGCCGCCAAACGGGATGGCCGGCAGGTCGGGCGCCGAGGGCTGGATGAACGGTTTGCCGAAGAAGAAGGCGAGACCCGAGCCGAACAGCATCAGCGCAATGCCAATGGCGATGTCGTTAACGCCGAGGAATTTGCAGATCCAGCCGTGGAACAGGCCGAAACAAAGACCGGCCGCGGCGGCGGCCAGCAGGCCGAGCCATGGTGAGCCGGTCATCACCGCGACGGCATAGGCGGTCATCGCGCCGAACACCAGTGTGCCTTCGAGACCGAGATTGATGCGGCCCGAACGCTCGGTGATGGCTTCGCCCAGCGACACGAAGATGAAGGGCGTCGACACCCGGATGGCGCCGCCGAGCATGGCGAGCGGAACGCCCCAGAGGCCGATCTCGGTTGCGCCCATCAGGCAGTTCCCTTCAGGAGATCGGGCCTCTTCAAGAGATCACCCCTCTGCCAGAGGTCGGGATTGAAGGCCTTGAAGCGGCCGTAGAAGGTTTCGCTGAACAGGATGACGACGAAGAGCATGCCCTGCAGCACCAGCACGGTGGCGTCGGGCAGGTCCATGCGGCGCTGGATCAGCCCGCCGGAGGCGTCGATGCCGCCAAGCAGGAAGGCGACCGGGATGATGGCGAGCGGATTGTGGCGGGCGAGGAAGGCGACCAGGATACCGGTATACCCATAGCCGGCGGCGAGCGAGGCGTTGGCGCTGCCTTGCACGGCGGCGACTTCGAGCATGCCGGCAAGGCCGGCAAAGCCGCCGGCCAGCGCGGTGAAACCGACAATCAGCGGTCCAACGGCAAGTCCCTGCACCTGGGCTGCCCTGACATTGCCGCCAGCGATGCGGGCGGCGAACCCCCAGCGGGTCTTTTCGATCAGCAGCCAGGACAGAATGCAGGCGATGATGCCGACGACCAGGCCCCAATGCACGTCCATGCCGGGAATGTTGCCGATGCGGTAGGCCTCAGCCAACGGCTCGGTCGACGGTTTGTTGAGCGAGGCGGGATCGCGTAGCGGTCCTTCCACCAGATGGTTCATCAGGGCGATGGCGATATAGGCCATCAAAAGGCTCGATATGGTTTCGTTGACGGCACGGTAGTGGCGTAGCGCGCCGACGGCACCGATCCAGATGCCGCCGGCGGCCAGGCCCGCCACGCCCATGACAAGAATAACGAAAAAGGCGGGGGCGCCGCTGGCGGCCACGCCTATCGCAGCCGCGGCAACGCCGCCCAGCACGATCGCGCCTTCGCCGCCAATGACGACAAGGCCGAGCCGGGCCGGCAGTGCCACGCAGAGCGCCGCAAGCAGCAAGGGTGCGGCCCGCGACAGCGAGTTCTGGACCGAGAACCACGAGCCGAAGCCGCCGCGCCACATCGTTTCATAGAGCTGCGCCGGCGATTTGCCGACCAGCGCGATGAACAGGCTGAACAGGGCCATGCCGACAATCAGGGCCGCGAGCGGGATGACGAGGGCTTCCGCCCGCCGGGCGATCCATTCGAGCGCCGTCGGATAGCTTTTGGCTCCGAGCATCACTGGCACGCTCGCGCTGCTCACGGTGTCTGCCATGGCCCCCGTCTCCGCCATGCTCAAGCGGTCGAGCCGACGACACCCTCGACGAGATAGTCCATGCTTTCCAGTTCGATCGCGGCTTCGACGAAGGTCTGGCCCTCGGTTGCGACGACGTCGCCCTTGTTGTTCTTCAACGGCCCCTTGATCACCGAAAAGCCGCCCTTCATCATTTCGGCGAGCGTGCCGTCGAACTGTGCGCGCGCCGCCTCGCTGACGGCGGGGCCGAGCGGGCTCATCTTGACGAAGCCGTCGGCCAGTCCGCCGCGCGTGAAATTGGGCAGCGGCTTGCCGGCCACGAGGTCGTCGACGAACATCTTGTAGACCTTCGCCCAGTTCCATTCCGCGCCGGTCAGGTATTTTTCGGGTGCCAGCGGGCTCTGATTGGCATGGTAGCCGCAGATGAAGGCGCCGCGCCCCGCCGCCGTTTCGACCACCACTTTCGGGCTGTCGACATGGCAGGTGATGACGTCGGCACCCTGATCGACCAGTGCATTGGTGGCCTCCGCCTCCTTGACCGCCAGCGACCATTCGCCGGTGAAGATCACCTGGCAGGTGATTGCCGGGTCGACCGAGCGTGCGCCGAGCAGGAAGGAGTTGATGTTGAGCAGGACCTGCGGAATCGGCTTTGCCGCGACGAAGCCGATCTTCTTGGTTTTGGTGGCGTGGCCGGCGGCGACGCCGTTGAGATACTGGCCCATGCCGATATAGCCGAAATAGGAACCGGCATTCATCGGATGCTTGTCCTTGTTCCACATGCCGCCGCAATGGCGGAACTGCACGTCGGGGAATTTCGCGCACATGGCCAGCATGTGCGGATCGAAATAGCCGAACGAGGTCGGGAAGATCAGCGAGGCGCCGTCGAGGTTGATCATCGATTCCATCGACTTCTGGACATCGACCGTTTCGGGGACGTTCTCCTCCTCGACCACGGAGATGCCCTCGATGGCCTTCAATGTGGCGGCACCCTCGGCATGCGCCTGGTTATAGCCGTAGTCGTCCTTCGGTCCGACATAGATGAAGCCGACAGTGACGGCAGCGGCGAACGCCCTGCTGATCGGGAATGACGCCGAGGCCAGGCCGAGCGCCGCTCCGGCGGCGGAGGTCTTGAGCAGATCGCGGCGGCTAAGCATGAATCTCTCGGTCATGTGAATGCTCCCTGTTGGACCCTTTTCCGGGTCGATTAATTCCCTTCTCGTAAAAGTGCATGCAATCGCTGTGCCAGTTCAAAAGATAGAATTTATCTAGTGAAATCAGTCGGCGTGCCGATATGCCGTGCTCAAGCGACAGGCAATTGCATACACTTTTTGCCTTTCAATTAGCCAGTTTGACATCTAGATTAAAATAAAGGCATAGAGGACGCGCGCCCGAGTCGAAACTTCCGGCGGGCCACTTGCCGCACGCCGCGAAAACGACTGACGGAGGAGAATTGTCGGGGAAGCGCAGCTTGATCAGGTCGGGCACGACCGTCGATCAGATGGTGAGGGCGATCGGTGACCGGATCGTCACCGGCTTCCTGCGCCCCGGCGAAAAACTCGATGAGGCCTCGCTCGCTGCCCGTTTCGATGTGTCGCGCACCCCCGTTAGGGAGGCGCTTGGCCGGCTGAGCGCCATGGGGTTGGTCGAAAGGCGGCCCAACCGCGGCGCCACCGTCGCCGTGGTGACGCAGGAGCATCTTGCCTCGATGTTCGAGAGCATGGCCGAGCTTGAAGCGATCTGCGCGCGGTTCTCGGCCGAGCGCATGACCGCCGGTGAACGCCGCGCGCTCGAATCCGAGCACCAGGCATCGGCGCGCCTCGTGCAATTGGGTGCGGAGGAGGACTACGAGTATTTCAACACCGAATTCCACACTCGGCTCTATCGCGGCGCGCACAGCAAGCACATCTATGAACTGACCGTCATGACACGCAGCCGGCTGGCGCCGTTCCGGCGCGCGCAATTCATGCTGCCGGGGCGCCTGGCCAAATCCTGGCAGGAGCATGACGTCATCGTTACCGCAATCATGCGCGGTGACAGCGCCGCCGCAGGGCAAGCAGCCAAGGATCACGTCTCAATCGTCAGCGAGGCGAGCGCCGTCTTTGCCGCGGTCGACCCGATGAAACCGGCGACGGTTTCGATCGGAGTGTCTTCCTAGTGGACAAAATCTGACGCGTGGTACCCGAAACGGAATACCGTTTTGACCCCGACCTCGTCATTCGTTCAGCTCACAGCTAGTGGGAAGCCAAGCCGACCATCGCCGACAAGTATTGAGCGCCGGTCGACGCGATCGTCCTACTTTGCGATGCCGCCTCTTTGCCGCCACCGCCGAGCCATTTGCTAGCCGGACCTCCGAGTGGTCCTGCCTCGTTCACTCGGACCTTTCTCCGATGCGGGCACAGACGCCCGGCATTCGATTTCCAACGACCGCTTCGCGCTCAATTGCTCCAAGCGAGAGAGGTTGTCCGACTACGACTTCATCTCGATTCGGATGCTATGCACGAGCTTGCCGCTCTTGTTGAGCACCCGTCCCGCTGGCTGCGGGGCCATCGGATGGACAACCAGGCACCCTTTGCCATCCCATGCTTCGATCGCCCGGATCACGTCGCGATTGTCCGGCAAGACGGTGCCGTCCGGGGAAATATCATGGATTGGCCCACCAACGGAATCGAATACGAAGACAGAAGGCCAGCGGTGGTGGTGGATCGGTTCTTCCTCATCAGCCTGCAGCGTAACCTCAAGCACTCGCAAATTATCGTTCTCGAAGAGTACTTTGTGATTGGCCGGCGCGGCCGCAACGGCATCGAATGCCGGATCCCATTGAGCTGGATCGATCTGGTTGATGTTACCGGTCATGGCCATGTTCTCCTCCATCGGTGCCACCCATCTATTGATAGGCGTCTAGATCGCGTCTTCTCAACTTCGATCTGTATGGCGTGAGATCGGCCGCTACAACAGCGGCCGATCAAACCGCTGGAACTGGTTGAATCGCGCCTTGCGCGCAGAATAGCTGCCCGTCAGCGAGCCGCGTATAATTGTGAACGACTTTGTTCTCGTGATCCTGAACCTGCACCACGAAGTTACCGCTCTGCTCGGTCCAGCTCATGATGAAGAGACCCGGACGGACACCAGTCACATCGCTCCTCACCACCTCGTCGATCTCAGTCGCGCCGATAGTTGCCCGCACGCGCAATTCTGTCGGCGACAAGACCGTTAGCCTTGGCACGAGCGGGCCGAACGCGCAGTCGAAAGTCTTCCCGACGAGTGAGGTCGGGGCACCATTGGTCGCAGCCATCCTATCCTCCGTGGTGATCTGGCGCTCAAAGGTTCAGAGGGTGGGACACAATAAGCCGTCGTCGGCTTCGAATGCCGATCAACCTACCCATTCCGCTGTATTGGAGCGCTCCAAACGCAAATTCTGCCTCTTCTCGCAGCGAGTCAAAAAAAACTTGGAGCGCTCCAAGAAATTGGCTTAAGTGCAGGAATGAATGGTCCCAAAATGCCAACCCTCGCCGATGTCGGGCGCGTCGCTGGAGTCTCCCGCGGTACTGTCTCCAATGTCTTCAATCACCCGGACCTCGTGCGGGCCGACGTTCGCGAACGCGTCCAAGCTGCGGCGCACCAGCTTGGTTATGATGGCCCTGACTCCAGAGGACGAGTGCTGCGTGACGGCAAGTTCAACGCTATCGGGTTTATGCCGCCGGGCGCCTATGCCATTGCCGACATGATGAGAAGCCCATACGGGCGAGAGCTGGTGCTTGGCGTTTCGCTTGCATGCGACGAGGCCGGGGCGACGCTGAGTCTGGTCAATGGCACGAACGAAACGCGCACCTCCGCCATCCGGGAGGCGTTGGTCGACGGCTTCATTTTGGGTCACAGCGCAGACATCGACCTGATCACCTCGGCGCAGCGCCGGCGCCTGCCGTTTGTCATCCTCGAAAGCGACGCCGGCCCGGACATCAATTCGATCCGGATCGATGGCAGGAACGGCGCGCTGATGGCCGTCGGGCACTTGGCTGCTCTCGGGCACCGTCATTTTGTGATCCTGTCCGTCCGGCGCACATCCGGGCCGCCGATCGTCCACATGCCCGGCAATCGCAGGCGCACGATCACTGCCGGATTTCAGCTCGACCACGAAAGGCTCAAGGGCTTCGCCAAAGGCTTGGCCACGATCAATCTGTCGATCGATGATGTCCCGATCATCGAGACCACGCCCGGGGAGCCTACTGCCGGAGCTGTCGTTTTCGATCGAGTTCCGGATGCGACCGCAATCCTGACTATGTCGGACTGGCAGGCTATCACAGTGCTCGACGAAGCAGTTCGTCGCGGCATAAGCATACCCAAGCACGTGTCGGTCGTGGGCTTCGATGGCACAGCGGAAGCCGCACGCACCAGGCCCCCTCTAACGACAGTGGCGCAGGACATTGTCGGGAAAGGGCGGCTTGCCGCCGCGATGGTATTAGCGAACGGTCCCCCACAGCAAATCGTCATGCCGATCGAACTGGTGGTCCGCGGCTCGACCGCCCGACCGCGTACCTCTTCGAACTGACAAGCGGACCGTCATATCAATTCCCATGGTCCGCTCTCGCGCAAAGCTGCCGCTCGTTCCCGAATGGTTGAAGGACCGCTCCTGGCCCACACGCGCCGTCGGAGAGCTGGTGAGTTAGGTCTCCTTCCCTGAGCGGGCTAACGGCCCCGGAACCAAGCGTCAGATTTTGACCACGAGCGCTCAGGCAAACTGCCCAATCCGTCGGCGATGCGATGATTTTTGCGTCACTAATGCGAGTGCTCGAAGCCGCACCGTCCGCAAATCCCGGCCTTTTTGGCCTGTTCGGCATTGGCATGCTCCTTGCTTCGTTGGTGATGTGCAGAGCGTCTAGGGTTCCGGCCGCAAAAAAACGGTGCTGGTCCAAGAGATGCGACCGCCAGGGATGCACTGAGGCATCCGGCGGAACACGGCGGGCCAAAATCCCGGGAGAACCCTGCACGGGTTTGCTGGCGCGAACCTCTCCCGGATGCGCGCTCGCAAATCCCAACATCAAGTCCGGTCGCAATCCGGATCGCGAACAGGGGTACGCAATGCTTCGCAAGCTGGCCGCAATCATCCTAGCCGCATCACTCAGCCTTCCCATCGTTTCCGCCGCCGGCGCGGCGCCCAAGAAAGACTTCAAGATATGCTGGTCGATCTATGTCGGCTGGATGCCGTGGGGCTATCTCTCCGATAGCGGCATCATGAAGAAATGGGCCGACAAAAACGGCATCAATGTCGAGATCACCCGCATCAACGACTATGTCGAAAGCATCAACCAGTATACGGCCGGCGGTTTCGACGGCTGCTCGATGACCAACATGGACGCGCTGTCGATCCCCGCCGGCGGCGGCGTCGACACCACCGCCTTGATCATCGGCGACTTCTCCAACGGCAATGATGCGGTGATCCTCAAGGACAAGGCAGCGCTCGCCGACATTGCCGGCCAGAAGGTCAATCTCGTCGAGCTCTCCGTCTCGCATTACCTGCTGGCGCGGGCGCTGGACACGGTCAAGCTCGCCGAAAAGGACATTACCGTCGTCAACACATCCGACGCCGACATGGTCGCCGCCTATGGCACCAGCGACGTCACCTCGGTCGTTACCTGGAACCCGCTGGTTTCCGAGATCGTCGCCATGCCGGGTGCGCACAAGGTTTTTGATTCCGCGCAGATTCCCGGTGAGATCATCGACATGATGGTCGTCAACACCGAGACGCTGAAGGACAATCCGGCATTGGGCAAGGCGCTTGTCGGCGCGTGGTACGAGGTGATGGAGCTGATGACCTCCGACACGCCGGAAGGCAAGGCAGCCAAGGAGGAGATGGCCAAGGCGTCCGGCACCGACATCGCCGGCTTCGACGCGCAGCTTGCCTCGACGGCAATGTTCTTCGACCCCGCCAAGGCGGTCGAGTTCACCAATGGCAGCGAATTGCCGAAGACGATGGATCTTGTCCGCAACTTCCTGTTCAGCCACGGCATTCTCGGCACCAATGCGACGAGTGTCGACGTCGTCGGCATGAGCTTTGCCGATGGATCGACGCTGGGCGACGCCAAGAACGTCAAGCTGCGTTTCGATCCAGCGTTCATGTCCGAGGCGGCAACCGCAACGCCCTGACCCGACATGCTGGCCAAGGGAATGAGTGCCAGGGATGAAGCCTCCGCGACGGGCGGGGAGGGCATTAAGCGTCCTTCCCGGCCAAAGCCGAGGGTGCGCCTTCGCATGATCAATGCGAAGGTTTCGCGCGGCGGCGCCTTGTTCCTCGGCGGCTTGCCGTTCCTGTTCGTGGCGATCGCCTATCTGATCGCTTCGGCGCAACGACTGGCGGTCAATCCCAGCGACAAGCTGCTGCCTTCGCCGGTACAGATGTGGTCGGCCTTTCTTGACCTTGCCACGGTGCCGGACAAGCGCTCGGGCGACCTCATCCTGTGGGTCGACACCTATGCCAGTCTCCTCAGGCTGTTCGCGGGCGTGGGCGTTGCGACGGTCGCCGCGCTTTCGCTCGGCATTGCCATCGGCTTCATCCCGCGGGTGCGGGCGTTGCTGCTGCCCTTCGTCACCGTCGTTTGCGTCATCCCTCCGCTGGCGCTGCTGCCGATCCTGTTCATCGCGCTCGGCCTCGGCGAAACGGCCAAGATCACGCTGATCGCCGTCGGCGTCGCGCCGGTGATGGTGCGCGACATCGCCAACCGGGTGATGGAGTTGCCACCAGAACTGGTGGCCAAGGCGCAAACGCTTGGCGGCAACAGCTGGACCACGGTCTTGCGGCTGGTGCTGCCGCAGATCATGCCGCGCCTCATCACTTGCGTGCGGCTGGCACTCGGGCCGGCCTGGCTGTTCCTGATCGCCGCCGAAGCCATCGCCTCGACCGAAGGGCTGGGTTACCGCATCTTCCTCGTCCGCCGCTATCTCTCGATGGACGTCATCCTGCCCTATGTCGCCTGGATCACGCTGCTTGCCGTGATCACCGACTGGCTGCTGGTGCGGCTGTCGCGGGCAATCTCCCCTTGGGCGCATCCGGTGGAGGCCAGATGAGTCGCATCGTCGTTCACGGGCTGGAAAAGAGTTATGGCGATGCCCGCGTGCTCGAGCGGGTCAACGTCACCGCCGAAGCCGGCGAATTCCTGTCGCTGGTCGGCGCCAGCGGCTGCGGAAAATCGACGTTCCTGCGCATTCTGCTCGGCCAGGAGCAGCAGAGCAGCGGCGTCGTCATCGTCGGCGATGGCCCGATCGTGCCCGAGCCGACGCCACAGCGCGGCATCGTCTTTCAGCGCTATTCGGTGTTTCCGCATCTGACCGCCATCCAGAACCTGCTGCTGGTCGAAGACTTTCGCTCGGGCGGGCCGTTTGGCCGCGTCTTCGGCGCCAGGCGCAGAAACGCCAGGCAACAGGCCGAGGCCATGCTGGCGCGGGTTGGCCTTGCCCATGCGCGCGACCTCTATCCGGCATCGCTCTCCGGCGGCATGCAGCAGCGGCTGGCGATTGCGCAGACCTTGCTTGGCCGTCCGCAGATCCTGCTTCTCGACGAGCCGTTCGGTGCGCTCGATCCCGGCATCCGCGCCGAGATGCACGACCTGCTGACCGAGCTGTGGACCGAGCATGGCATGACGGTGGTGATGGTCACCCACGATATCGGCGAGGCCTTCAAGCTCGGCACCCGCGTGCTGGTTTTCGACAAGGTGCGCCACGATCCGCAGTTCCCGTCGGCTTACGGCGCGACGATCACCTACGATCTGAGGCTCGATCGCAAGACCCGGGCTTCCTCTCATCACTTGGCCAAGGTGGCCGCGATGGTCGGGACGACCCGGCCGGATACAGCAATGGCGACGACGGCGTCGTAACGGAGAGTTTGAATGTCCAGAAATATCCCCGAACGCAGCCACCGCCGGGCAGGGCTCGTCGCCCGGGCGGCCAGGGAGCGTTTTCACCACCCCGATTTCGACGCCCGCGGCACGCAGGGCTGGAAGTCGATCGAGGCCGAGGGCAAGCTGCCGGAAAGCGGCTGGCGCAAGGAGCAGCAATGGGCGCTCGACATGGGCCTGCCGGGATCGGAGTCGATCGTCGACAAGCCGATCCCGACATTCGCGCGCGGCGAGCTGCCGCATTTCGCCGGCATCAACACCTTCCTCAAGGCGCCCTATGTCGAGAACGTCCGCGATGTCGGCAAATATGATGCTGCCGTCATCGGCATTCCTTTCGACAGCGGCACCACCTACCGGCCGGGAACCCGCTTCGGGCCGCAAGGCATTCGCCGCATCTCGGCGCTGTACACCCCGTACAACTATGAGCTCGGCGTCGATTTGCGCGAGCAGATGACGCTGTGCGACGCCGGCGACGTCTTCACCATTCCCGCCAACCTCGAAAAGAGCTTCGACCAGATCACCAAGGGCGTCAGCCATGTCGCCTCGTCCGGCGCGCTGCCGATCATGCTGGGCGGCGACCATTCGATCGGATTTCCTTGTGTGCGCGGCATCGCCAACGTGACCTCGAAGCGCATCGGCATCATCCATTTCGACCGCCATATCGACATCCAGGAAAAGGATCTCGACGAGCGCATGCACACCACGCCCTGGTATTGGGCGACCAACCTGCCGAACGTCTCGGCGACCAATCTCGTGCAGCTCGGCATCGGCGGCTGGCAGGTTCCCCGCTACGGCGTCGCCGAGGCGAGAAAACGCGGCACCAACGTGCTGACCATTGCCGACATCGAGCAGATGGGGCTTGAGAAGGCGGCGGAAATCGCGCTCGAGCTCGCATGGAAGGACACCGACGCCGTCTACATCTCTTTCGACGTCGACAGCCTCGATTGCGGTTTCGTGCCCGGCACAGGCTGGCCTGAGCCGGGCGGCTTCCTGCCGCGCGAGGCGCTCAAGCTGCTTGGGCTGGTGACGGCACCCGGCATTTGCGGACTGGAAGTGGTCGAGGTCTCGCCGCCCTACGACACGTCGGACATCACCGCGCTATTCGGCGTGCGTGTCGTCGTCGAGGCGCTTGGCTCGATGGTCGCGCACGGCAATCTCGGCAAGCACAAATCGATCATCGACAAACCGGTGAGTTTTTGACCATGCACGACGATCATCACCACAGTCATGGCCATGACGACGGCCACCACGGGCCGAACGGTCATCATGACCATCCGCACGCCCCCGGTCACAATGGGCCCGCTGGCAAGCCGCTGCAATGGCAGACGCCGCATCTGCCGGACCAGGCTCACGAGCCGCCGGTTGATCCCGCATCGGTCGACCTCGACCTTGTCGAAACCGCCTTCCTCGAAGGCTTTGCGCGGGCGCCGGACCCATCCAGCTTTCTGCGTCTGGCCGGCATACCCTTTGTCGGCGAGAGGGCCGACGGCGTGCGGCTTCATCTCTTGCGCGTCGAAACCGAGGATCTGGTCGACGTCGGCGCGGTCATGCCGCTCGTCGGCGGCACCGGCGTCGCCTATCACCCGCTGCCGGCGCGCCTGACATCGCACCGCCGCCGCCTCGCTTTCATCTATCACGATGGCAGCGAGCAAAAGCCGCTCGGCTTCGCCGCCGCGCGCTCCCTAGCAGACCGTTCCGCCGCTTCGCAATTCCCCGTTCCCGGGCACTGAAACCAGAACCCGTCATTCTCATCAAACAGGTGCAACCATGAAAACTTTCGCAAGCATGAAGATATTTGCAAGACTTGGCATCCTTTCGGCTCTCGCCGCCCTCACACCGTCGCTGGCGTTTGCCCATAGCGGCGGCGCTCACGTCCACGGCTTTTTCGCCGGCCTCCAACATCCGCTCCTCGGCATGGACCATCTGCTTGCCATGATCGCGGTCGGCATCATCGGCGCTCGCGCCGGCGGGCGCAGCATTGTCCTTGTGCCGCTGTTCTTTGTCTCGGCCATGGTCGCAGGGGCCTTGCTTGGCATGGCCGGCATCGGCCTGCCTTCGCTTGAAACCGGCATCGCGCTGTCGCTTGTGATCTTCGGCGCGATGGTCGGCCTCGCCAAGCCGCTGCCGCTGGCCGCCGCGGCGGCACTGACGGCCCTGTCCGGCCTCTTCCACGGCAACGCCCACGGCCTTGAGAGTCCCGAGAGCGCCGGCGGCATCGCCTACGCCGCTGGCTTCGTGCTCGCCACGTCGATGCTGCATGCGATCGGCATTCTGTCCGCTGTCAAGCTGGCTCGTTGGCCGACGACGGTCCGCACTGCGGGGTTCGCCACCTCGCTGGTTGGAATGGCCATGGCGGCCCAAGCTTTTTGAGACGTAGCGGTCGGCAAACAGAACTGGAATGCAGATGAGCCAGAAATGGTCGATGAGGCTGCGGCGCGTCCGCGATTTGCTGTACCATATCCTGAAGGTCCGAGCCCAACGGCTTTGAGGGGCGCGGTTATCGCGTCCCTCCGATCTGCTTGAGCGTCAGAACTCGAGCGCCTGCCTGAGCGCCGGACCGCTCCTGACACGCAGATCGAGGTCGGCCTCGATATGGTCGATGTGGTGCAGCATCAGGGCGCTGGCGCGTTCGGAATTGCCATTTTCCAGCGCCTCCAGGATATTCATGTGTTCGCTATGGCCGCAGCTCGAGACGCCCGAGCGGCCGTAGAGCGCAATCACCAGCGATGACCGCGCCACCAGTTCTTCCATGAAGCGCTGGAGGATGGCGTTTCCGGCAACCGAAGCCAGCAGCAGGTGAAAATCGCCCGAAGCCTTGATTTCCGAGCGTCTTGCATTTGGTCCGCGTTCGGCAATGAAGCGGCCCTCTTCATCGAGCTGCGCCTTGAAGGCAGCGACATGGTCCGGCGTCATCCGCCCGGCTGCGGCAATCGCTATGCCGGGCTCGATCAGCCGGCGCGAAGCAAAGACCTGACGCGCTTCCTCCGGCGACGGGTTGGCGACGAAGGCGCCACGATTGCGCTCGGTCCGCACCAGGCCTTCGAAGGAGAGCATCTGCAGCGCCGCGCGCGCCACGGTGCGGCTCACATCGAATAAAGTGCCGACCTCGCCTTCCGACAGCTTGGTTCCGGGCGCCAGCCGGCGGTCGACGATCGCGTCGCGCAACTGGTCGCGGATCGCCTGGGCGCGATCCTCGTTGGCACTGTCGACAGCAGGGAAAGTCTGGTCGGCTATATTCATGATGGTGGTCCCTGCGCCTTTCTAACCTGAATCGGGTCGCTTGCACGAGGGACAAAGTGGATACGATGCCGAAAAAGATTGCATACGATTTTTGCGGGAATCACCAGCGATCGCCTATAATTTGTGCATTCGTAGGCATGCCATTTCGAGGGGCGGCCGGAGGCAATTCTGATTTTCCCAAGGAATCAATCGTTTGAGGCCGATCTAGCAACTTGGCATGCATGATGCTTTGCTTAAGTTGATTTAGAGAGGAAGCCGGATGTCCAAAGCCGCCGAAATCGACATCGTGTCCGTTTCGAAGATCTATGGCGCAACGACTGCCGTCGAAGACATCAGCTTGAAAATCCCCGCGGGAACCTATTGCTGCCTGCTCGGGCCGTCCGGCTGCGGCAAGACCTCGACGCTGCGGATGATTGCCGGGCATGAGAGCATATCGAGCGGCGACGTGCGTCTCGGCAACACGGTGGTCACCGACCTGCCGCCGGCCAGGCGCGGCACCGCCATGATGTTCCAGTCCTACGCGCTGTTTCCGCATCTCGACCTGGTCGACAATGTTGCGTTCAGCCTCAAGATGAAGGGCGTCGGCAAGGAAGGGCGCCGCGCCAGGGCGCTCGATATGCTGAAGCTGATGCAGATGGAGGGCTACGCCAGCCGCCGCCCGGCGCAGCTTTCGGGCGGACAGCAGCAACGCGTCGCTCTGGCCCGCGCGCTGATCACCGACCCCGAAGCGCTGCTGCTCGACGAGCCGCTATCGGCACTCGATCCATTCCTGAAGATCCGCATGCGGGCGGAACTGAAGAAGCTGCAGACGTCGCTCGGCATCACTTTCGTCCACGTCACCCACAGCCAGGAGGAGGCGATGGCGCTCGCCGACCTGATCGTGGTCATGAATGACGGCCGTATCGAGCAGGCGGCGCATCCGCGCATCGTCTTCGAGCGGCCGGCCACCGCGTTCGTCGCCCGCTTCATGGGCGATCACAACGTCGTCTCCGGCCGCGTCAGCGGCAGCCGCGACGGCATGGTTGTCTTCGATGTGCCGGGTGGGGCCTCGCTTGCGGCCAGCGGGCAGGGCAGGGCGATCGGCGAGCCGATCGATATCGCCATTCGCACCGACCATGTGCGGATCGGCGACCCACTGGCCACGGGGCTCGGCTTCACCGGCATCGCTTCCAACGTCGAATACCGCGGCTCGACCGTAAAACTCTCGGTCAATGGCGCCGGCATCGAGGATTTTACCGTCATCGTCGACGACACCAGCTTCTTCGCCAAGCCGGTCGCCGTCGGCGACGCGGTACCGATCGCCTGGGACGCCGAGGACGCGATCGTCCTTGGTCGTCTCGATTCCTGAACCAGAACCATCAATCAAAACAGGGGAACTGAGATGACCAACGCCACCGACAACAAGACAGGAATTTCCCGCCGCTCGCTGCTCAAGACCGGTGCTGCCGCCGTCGGTCTTGCCGCCGGTTCGGGTGCCATCACCGGGTTCCCGACGATCTGGGCGCAGAACCCGATCACGCTGCGCCAGTTCGGCACCGGAGTGTCGAACCTCAACGCCATTGCCGACAAGTGCAAGGCCGACCTCGGCATCACGCTGGAAATGACTGCGACCGATTCCGACGCCGCCGCCCAGCGCGCGGTGACCCAGCCGGACAGCTACGACATCGCCGACATCGAATACTGGATCGCCAAGAAGGTCTATCCGTCCGGCGTGATGCAGCCGATGGATGTCAAGAAGCTGAAATATTACGACAAGATCGTGCCGCTGTTCATCACCGGCAAGCTGACGCCCGACAGCGTCATCGCCCAGGGCACCGCGCCGCATACCGTCGGCTTCGTCGAGGCGCAGGACGCCAAGATCTTCGCCGAGCAGCCGACCCAGTGGATGACGATGGTTCCGACCATCTACAATGCCGATACGCTCGGTATTCGCCCCGACCTTGTCGGCCGCGACATCACCACCTGGGCCGACATCATGGATCCGGCCTTCAAGGGCAAGGCCGCGATCCTCAACATCCCGTCGATCGGCATCATGGATGCGGCGATGATCATGGAAGCCATGGGCAACGTCAAATATGCCGACAAGGGCAATATGACCAAGGAGGAGATCGACAAGACGATCGACTTCCTGATCAAGGCCAAGCAGGACGGCCAGTTCCGCGCCTTCTGGAAATCGTTCGATGAGAGCGTCAATTTGATGGCTTCGGGCGAAGTGGTCATCCAGTCGATGTGGTCGCCGGCCGTCGCGGCGGTGCGCTCCAAGGGCATCGCCTGCAAATACCAGCCGCTCAAGGAAGGCTATCGCTCGTGGGGCGGCGGCCTTGGCCTGGCGGCGCATCTCAAGGGCGCCGAGCTCGACGCCGCCTACGAGTACATCAACTGGTACTTGTCCGGCTGGGTCGGCGCCTACCTCAACCGCCAGGGCTATTACTCGGCCGCCATGGACACGGCCAAGCAGTTCATGTCCGAGGACGAATGGGGCTACTGGGTCGACGGCAAGCCGGCCAAGGGCGACATCATGGCGCCGGACGGCAAGATCATGGAGAAGGCAGGCGCGGTGCGCGACGGCGGCTCCTTCGTCGAGCGCATGGGCAAGGTCGCCTGCTGGAACTCGGTCATGGACGAGGACCGCTACATGGTGAGGCGCTGGAACGAATTCATCGCGGCGTAGTGCAGCCATTCTGAGATGCCTCACTCCTTCCCACCCCCCTCTGTCCTGCCGGACATCTCCCCCGCAAAGGGGGAGATTGCGCCCTCAATACCGCTTTCGCCAACCGCCGGCACTGCAAGAATGGCGCCGACAACGCAACTGCCAATCTCCCCCCTTGCGGGGGAGATGTCCGGCAGGACAGAGGGGGGTGGGAAGGATCACAACCTGGCAAATCGCTTCTCATCGCACCAAGGCTGTTCAGGATGACTGTGGCTCTCGAACAGCCTGCGACCACTGCCGCCAAACCGGCCAAACGCCGCCGCGTCTCGGTCGCACGCCTCGTTCCCTACCTGCAGGCGGCGCCGCTGGCGCTGATCCTTGGCGCGTTCCTTTTGCTGCCGATCCTGATGATCGCCGTGGTCTCCTTCTGGGATTACGATTTCGCTGCGATGTATCCGGATTTCCTGACCATCAACTACGCCGACACGCTCGGCTCCTGGGTCACCTGGAAAACCTATCTGAACACGCTGAAATACGCTGGTATCGTCTGGGCACTGACGCTGTTCGTCGGCTTCTGGGTCGCCTATTTCCTCGCCTTCCATATCAGGACCACCGCCATGCAGATGGTGCTGTTCCTGGTCTGCACGGTGCCGTTCCTGACCTCCAACATCATCCGCATGATCTCGTGGATTCCGGTGCTTGGCCGCAACGGCCTGGTCAACTCGACGCTGGTTGAGATCGGGCTGATCCCGAAGCCGATCGAATGGCTGCTCTATTCCGAATTCGCCGTGGTGCTGGCCATGGTGCATCTCTACACGCTGTTCATGGTGACCCCGATCTTCAACACGCTGATGCGCATCGACAAGTCGCTGATCGAGGCGGCGCGCGATGCCGGCGCGTCCGGCTGGCAGGTGTTGTGGAACGTCGTCATCCCGCTTGCCAAGCCCGGCATGGCTATCGGCACCATCTTCGTCGTCACGCTGGTGATGGCCGACTTTTCGACGGTGCAGGTGATGTCCGGCGGACAGAGCGCATCCGTCGCGCTGATGATGAAGAACCAGATGTCGCTGCTGCAATATCCGGCAGCGGCCGCCAACGCGGTCGTGCTGCTGGTGCTGGTGCTGCTGATGGTCGCCGGCATCCTGCGCATCGTCGACGTCCGCAAGGAGCTGTGAGGCGATGAGCCGGGACAAGCGCACCCTTGAATTCTACGTGCTGGCGGCATTCTTCGCCCTTTTCGTGCTGTTTCTCTACGGCCCGCTCTCGGCGATCCTGATCCTGTCCTTCCAGGGCGAGAATGGCGGGCTGACCTTTCCGCTGAACGGCGTTTCGCTGCACTGGTTCGCCAATCTGTTCGAACGCCAGGCGGTCGGTGATTTCGGCGGCAGCTTCAAACGCTCCTTTATTCTTGGCCTGATGGTGATGATCGTCACCGTCGGCGTGTCGCTGCTTGCCGGTCTTGCCTTTCGGCAAAAATTTCACGGCGCCACCGCATTGTTCTATCTGGCAGTCGCCAGCCTGGTCGTGCCGTCGATCATCATCTCGCTCGGCATCGGCGTCGTCTTCCAGCAGATCGGCTTTCGTCCCGCCTGGTACACCTCTGCTTTTGGTGCCCATCTGACCTGGACCTTGCCTTTCGGCGTGCTGATCATGTTCGCGGTCTTCAACCGGTTTTCGCCGGCCTATGAGGAAGCTGCGCGGGACTTGGGCGCGACCTCCTGGCAGACCTTCGCGCATGTCGTGCTGCCGATGATCGCGCCCAGCCTGATCGGTGTCGGCCTGTTCGGTTTCACCCTGTCCTATGACGAGTTCGCCCGCACCCTGATGACCTCGGGCACGTTCAACACGCTGCCGCTCGAAATCTATGGCATGACGACGAATGTGACGACGCCAGTGCTCTATGCGCTGGGCACCGTGACCACGGTATTTTCCTTCCTGGTGATTTTGGCGACGCTCGGCGCAATCGCCTATGTCGGCGGCCGTCGGCCGCGAGCTTGAGAGAACCGCAGTGCAGATCCTCGTCGTCAATCCGAACACCACCGCCAGCATGACCGAAACCATTGCAGCGGCGGCGCGGTTGGTCGCCGGCGCCGGTACGGACATCGTCGCCGTCACCTCGACGATGGGTCCGGTTTCGATCGAAGGCTACTACGACGAGGCGCTTGCCGTGCCGGGCCTTCTGGTCGAGATCGCCGCCGGCGAGCGCTCGGGCGCGCTGGCTGCGATCGTCGCCTGTTTCGACGACACCGGCCTGGATGCGGCGCGCGCCATGGCCAACATTCCGGTCATCGGCATCTGCGAGGCAGCGCTCAGCACGGCGTCTTTCATCGCCCAGCGCTTCACCGTCGTCACCACGACCGAGCGCTCGCGCGTGCCGGTCGAAGCGCTGGTGCAGCGCTATGGCATGGCAGGACGGGCACGCGTGCGCGCTGCCGACATTCCGGTTCTTGCGCTCGAAGACCCAACCTCTGATGCGATCCTGAAGCTGCGCGGCGAGATCGCGCGCGCGCTCGACGAGGATCGCGCCGAGGCCATCGTGCTTGGCTGTGCCGGCATGGCCGATCTCGCCGCCGCGCTGCGGCGGGAGTTCGGCGTTCCGGTCATCGACGGCGTCGGCGCCGCGGTCAAGCAGTCCGAGGCACTGATCGCGCTTGGCCTGTCGACGTCCAAGCGTGGCGCCTATGCAAACCCGCTGGCAAAGCCCTATCTTGGCGCATTGAAGTCCTTCGCCCCCGGTACCGTAGCCGCCGAGTGAGGCAATGCGCCGAACGATCAGAACGCTCGCACTTGAAGACGTAAAAATCCTTGTCGACTGGGCGGCAGCGGAGGGCTGGAATCCCGGTGTTGGCGATGCCGTGGCGTTCCATGCGGCGGATCCAGAGGGCTTCATCGGCGCCTTTGTCGATGGCGAGATGGTGGCCGGTATTTCGGCCGTCGCCTATGGCGACGATTTCGGCTTCATCGGTCTCTACATCTGTCGGCCGGACAGGCGCGGTGAGGGCCATGGCAAGGCGGTCTGGGATGCCGGCATGGCGCGGCTCGGCGACCGTACGGTCGGCCTCGATGGTGTCGTCGAACAGCAGGCCAATTACCGCAGCATGGGTTTTGCGCCGGCCTACCGGACGATCCGCTTCGTCGGATCGCCGAACGGTCCGGCAGCTGCCGACAGCGACATTCGCGTCATAGGCCCCGAAGCCGATGTCCTGGACTACGACAGCCGGTTCTTTCCCGCTCCGCGGCGATCCTTCCTGGAACACTGGCTCCGCCCGCCGCACATCGCGCTGGCGATCGTCAGGGAGGGTGCCATCGAGGGATATGGCGTCGCCCGCCGCTGCCGGGACGGCTGCAAGATCGGGCCGCTCTTTGCCAACAGCCTGGACGCGGCAAGCCCCCTTTTCGCGGCACTCGCCAACGCCTCCGGACCCGGAAATATCCACCTCGACGTTCCCGAGACCAGCGGACAATTTGCAGCTCGGCTGACGTCCGCCGGCCTTCAACCGGGCTTCGAGACGGCTCGAATGTACAGGGGCAAAGCGCCGCAGCTCACACAATCCGGGGTCTTCGCGACAACCACTTTGGAGCTTGGTTGATTGAACGCAAAGCGGGCCTAATACAGCGGCTTGGCCATGTGCCGGGGCGCTGGCCATTCGGCCGTGATCCCGGGCTGCACCGGCCGCTCGAGATAGGTCGACAGAACCACATAGCTTCGCGTCGAGGTCACGCCAGGCGTTTCGTAAAGCCGCGACAGCAGGCCTTCGAGCGCCCTTGTGTCCTCGGTGCGGACCTTGATCAGCATGCATGTGTCGCCGGCCACCGAATGGATCTCCTCGACTTCGGGGTGCTCGGAAATCGCCATCAGTTCGGGGGTTTTTCCCCAGCCCTTGGTGTCGATGTGCACGAAGGCAAGCAGCGGCTTGCGCACCGCCTTGGGATCGATGATCGCCGCGGTGTTGCGAATGGCGCCGCTGCGCCGAAGCCGCTTCACCCGTTCATGCGCTGCCGGCGGCGACAGGCCGACACGATCACCGAGTTCGGCATAGCTGACCGTGGCGTCGTCGACCAGAACGCCTAATATCTTTCGGTCGGTCGCGTCGACATCGCGGCCAGTAGGCCTGTTCTGCGGAATGCCATCTGTTTCTTCATCCATGGTGAAATTCCTTATTGATACAGAATTTAATACGGCGATTATCGGCATATGTCGAACAGTGATCAAGTCGCAACATTGACGGCAAGGCCGCCTATCCCGGCGCTCGCCTATCTCCTGACCGGATGCATCGCGGTGATCGGCTCGAACTCGCTGGTTCTCGGTCCGATAGCGCCGGCGGTGGCCGCATCGTTTGCGACAAACGTGCCGGCCGTCATGATCGCGTCCGCTGCGTTCGGGCTTGGAACGTCGGCAAGCGCCCTGTTCCTGGCCCGCCATATCGATCGGCTCGGCGCCCGCCGCATGCTGCAAGGGGCGTTGTTGCTGCTGGCGGTCGCGCTCCTCGCCAGCGCCGCCGCGCCGACTGTAACGGCGTTGGTTGCGTCGCAACTTGTCGCCGGCATCGCCGCCGGCGTTGCCATGCCGGCAATCTACGCCAGCGCCGCTGCGATCGCGCCGCCTGGCCGCGAAAGTGGAACCATCGGTGTCGTGCTGACCGGATGGACCCTGAGCATGGTCGCCGGCGTCTCATTGTCGGCGGTGCTTGCCGATCTGGTGCATTGGCGCGCCGTTTTCGCAGCGGTTGCGGTGCTTGCGGCGCTCGCGTTGACCGGCCTTACGCTGACGTCGTTGAGCGACGTCAGGAAAAGCGGCCCGGCGCCGACGCCGCTCGGCGCCTTGGCCGTTCCCGGCATAGTGCCGCTCCTGGTCGCCTGCGGCGCCTTCATGACCGCCTTCTACGGCGTCTATGGGTATCTTGGCGATCACCTTCACAACGGCTTGGGACGGCCGGTCAGCGCCAACGGCTTGGCGGCGCTCGCCTATGGCGCCGGCTTCGGCATGGCGGCGCTGCTTGACGGGGTGATCGATCGGCTTGGCGCGCGACGTGTCATGCCGTTCGCCTATCTCCTCGTCGCGGCCGTCTATGTCGCGCTGGCCGCGGCAGGCAGTAGTTTCCATCTGACCATCGCGATGGTCGCGCTCTGGGGCCTTGCCAATCATTTCGGGCTGAACGTCCTGGTGATGCGCCTCTCGGCGCTCGATCCGGCGCGGCGCGGCACGATCATGGGCTTGAACAGCGCAGTGACCTATCTCGCGGTGTTTGTCGGCACCACCGCCTTCGGTCCGCTCTATTCCAGCTTTGGTTTTGCGGCATCGGCGGCGGTTGCAGCCTTGCTCATGCTGGTTGCCGCTTCGGCGGCGGCGTGGCATTCGCCGCGGCCCGTGTAGTCGCGGAGCCACGCGGCGGCAGAGCTTGCGCTCCCCGCCGTTCCTTCGATAAATGCAAAATGAAAGTGCCACAAAGCGCTGTATACGGGTATCCGGCTGTGAGCCTGTCTGGACAAGCGATGAACATGACGCTTGAAACCACCGCCGACCCTTCGCCGAAAGAACTCGCTTTTCTCGGGGAGCGGCTCAGCGCGTTCAACGACAGCGAAGTCGGTCCGGCCAACAGGAAGGTGCTCGCCGTGTTCGTGCGCGACGAGCACCGTGCGGTTGTCGGCGGCATCTCGGGATACACCGCCTGGGGCTGGCTCTATGTGCAGTGGCTGTGGGTTGATGAGCGGCTGCGCGGCCAGCGCATGGCCGGCAGGATGCTGGACGCAGCCGAACAGGAGGCCGTCGCACGCGGCTGTCATGGCGCCTTGATCGACACCTTCAATCCCCAGGCGGCCAAGGCCTATGAGCGTCAGGGGTATCGGCTGTTCGGCGTGCTTCCCGATTTTCCCGCCGGTCGCAGCCGCGTCTTCCTGCAGAAGAAACTGCTGGCTTGATCAGCCGGCAAGGCGTCCGCCGCGCATAGGCTGTGGCACACCGGTGGTGGTCGGAAAACTGATCGGCAGGCCCCTGAGCACGCGAACCGCCAGGAAGGCAAAGCACTCCGCCTCGACCGCGTCTCCCTTCCAGCCGAGCGCTTCCGCCGGCACCGCTTCGACACCAGCGCGGCTGGCGAGCATGGTCATGATCGTCGGGTTGTGGCGGCCGCCGCCGCTGACCACCAGCCGCTTTGGCCGGTGCGGCAGGAGGTCGAGCGCCTTGCCGACGGCCGCGGCGGTGAAGGCCGTCAGCAGTGCGGCGCCATCCTTCGCATTCAAACCATTCGCCATGGCCGCGCCGAAATCGAACCGGTCAAGTGACTTTGGATAGGGCTTGGCCAGGTAGGGATGCTGCAGGAGCTTGGCCAGCCGGTCTTCGTCGACGGTGCCGGTCCGCGCCAGCGCGCCGTCGCGGTCCATCTCACCCAAACCCATCGACTTGATGAAATCGTTCAGCGGCGCATTGGCCGGTCCGGTGTCGAAAGCGATGACATTGTCCTTGCCGTCCCACCAGGTGATGTTGGCGACGCCGCCGAGATTGAGCACCGCGGTGTCGCCGCTGATATCGGCATCGCGCAGCAGCGCGGCGTGATAGGCGGCCGACAGCGGCGCCCCTTGCCCGCCGGCGCGCATGTCGGCCGAACGGAAATCGTAGGCGACCTTGGTCCCCAGGATTGCATGCATCAATGCCCCATCGCCGAGCTGGCGGGTCTGGCCGAGCCGGCCGGATTGCGGGGCGCGATGCAGCACGGTCTGGCCATGGAAGCCGACGACGCCGATATCGGCCATCGTCAGCCCGTGGCTTTCGACCAGGTCCTTGACGGCCGCTGACTGGGCGCGCGTCAGCGCTTGTTCAGCTTCGCGAAAGATCGCCGGCTCCGGTCCGGCAAAATTCCACCCCCTGGCCTGATCCAGCGTCTCCTCCAGCAGCGTCCGGATCGACCCGGGGTAGGGCGCCAGCGTGTAGGTGCCGAAATCCTCGATCCGCTCGCCGTCGGTCTTGATCAGCGCAACATCGATATTGCCGTCCAGCACGGTGCCGGTCATCAGGCCGACGGCCCAGATTGGTTCGCCACTTTTCGCAATCATCATTTGTTAGGCTCCGTTGACGCGATCGCCGACCGATGGGCGAATCTCGATAATCCCGCGCTGTCGAAACGGATGTGTCGGATGGATCCGTTTGGTGAGCAAGGTCCCATGCCCTGCCTTTGTCGAAGTCGGTCCATCCAGGATACTGGTATACCGGTATCCAGACAGCTTCACAGCGTCTTTTCGCCGATCGCCTTTCGCAAAAACCCGCCCGCATTGTCGAGCGCCTTGCGTGCCTCTTCGATGCCCATCCCGGTGATTGTCACCAGTATCGCCAGCTTGACGTCTTTGCCGGTCTGGTCGAGCGCCCGTCGTGCCTGCTGCGCTGTGCAGCCGGTGGTCTGCATGACGATCCCGACCGCCCTGGCGACGAGCTTCTTGTTGCTGGGATTGAGGTCCACCATCAGGTTCTGATAATTCTTGCCGATCCGGATCATGCTGGCTGTCGTTAGCATGTTGAGAACCAGCTTTTGCGCGGTTCCCGACTTCAGCCGGGTCGACCCGGCGAGAACCTCGGGGCCGACAAGCGGAGAGATGGCGATATCGGCAATGCCGGCAATGACTGAACTGGGATTGCAGGAAAGCGCCACCGTCGTTGCTCCGACCTGCCTTGCATAAGTCAAGCCGCCGATGACGTAGGGTGTGCGGCCGCTGACTGCGATGCCGACCACCACATCGTCGGCGGTCAACTTGATGTCCTGCAGTGCCTTGATGCCTTGTTGCGGATCGTCCTCGGCGCCTTCCACAGCCCGCACCAGCGCATTCGGGCCGCCCGCGATCAGGCCGAGCACCATGCCCTCGGGCACGCCAAATGTTGGCGGACACTCCGAGGCGTCGAGAACCCCCAGCCGGCCGCTCGTGCCGGCGCCCATATAGACAAGCCGCGCGCCTTTTTGAAACGCACCAACGATCCGGTCTACCGCGGCAGCAATTTCCGGAATGACCTTCTCGACGGCGGCCGGAACGCCGCTGTCCTCGTGATTGATCAGGCGCAGGATCTCGATGGTCGGCAGCAGGTCGATATCCATCGTCCTCGGGTTCCGATCCTCGGAAACCAACCGCTCCAGCTCCGACATCAACTCCTGTTCGTTCATCCGCCTGCTTTCAAACTTCTTGCCATCGGCAACAAGTAATGTGATGCGGCGCCGGGCGTTGACCAGTACCAGCGACGGGCATCGACAGGCTCGCCAGCCAAACAAATGTTGACAACATCATCTGTTGTTGGTCAAAGTTCAGCATGAATTGCGCGAACCGGGGTGAGGCGATGGACGACCTTGGAGCACAGGAACAGGCAGTGCTGGATCTCATTGCGGCGAACCCGTTCGCCGGCCAGCAGGATATAGCGACCGCGCTCGGCATTGCCCGCTCGACCGTCGCGGCCCACATCGTGCAGCTCGTCAACAAGGGCTATATCCTTGGTCGCGGCTATGTCTTGCCGGCGTCCAAGCGCATGATCTGCATCGGCGGCGCCGTCCTCGACCGCAAGTACCACGCCAGGAAGGATCTGATCTTCGGGACGTCGAACCCGGTCGCCGGCTACCGCAGCTTCGGCGGCGTCGCCCGCAACGTCGCCGAGAACCTTGTCCGCCTCGGCGTCGACGTGAGCTTCGTCTCGATTGTCGGCGACGACGAGACCGGCCGCTCGCTGGTGCGGCATCTGCGCGACCTCGGCGCCGACGTCAGCCAGGTCATCACGTCAACGGAGCGGCCGACGGCGGAATATGCAGCGATCCTCGATCTCGACAACGATCTCGTGCTCGGCATCGCCGACATGGAGATCTTCGATCTGTTTTCGCCATCCTGTCTCGACCGTTTCTGGCCGCATCTGGCTTCGGCGAATTGGGTGTTCATCGACTGCAACCTGCCGGCCGCGACGATCGCGGCGCTGATGTCACGCAAGCAGGGCGCGCGCTTCAAGCTCGCCGTCGACACGGTGTCGTCGCCGAAATCGGCACGCCTGCCGAAGGACCTGTCCGGCATCGACCTTTTATTCACCAACCATGACGAGGCCAATACGATGCTTGGCATCACCGATGCCGACAAGCGGCTGAAGCCGAAAGAGGCAGCGGCGGCGCTGCGCGCGGCCGGCGCCAGCGAGGTGATCGTGACCATGGGCGCGCACGGATTTGCGGTCGCGACCGAAGGCGGCGTGTCAACGATGCGTTCCGTCCCGGCCCGCGCCGTCGACATCACCGGAGCCGGCGACGCAATGATTGCCGGCACCCTGTACAAGGTGCTTTCGGGCGATCCCGTGCTCGACGCGGCGCGCACCGGGGCGCTGCTCGCCACGCTGACCACCGAGAGCGAATCCAGCGTCCATCCCGATCTGTCGCCGCGCTTCCTCACCGCCGGCATGTACCGCATTCCCGCCTGAACGCGAGTCGAACCCTGAAAGCGAAACGACGATGAAACCTTCCCTTCTCCATCTGAACGACGAAGTCGCTGCAGCACTTCGTGAAGGCCGCGCGGTGGTGGCGCTGGAATCGACGATCATCACCCACGGCATGCCCTATCCGGCCAATCTGGAGACTGCCCGCAGCGTCGAGACCGTGGTGCGCGAGAATGGCGCCGTGCCCGCCACGATCGCGGTGGTTGCCGGCAAGATCAAGGTCGGGCTCGAAGACCGCGAGCTGGAGCAGCTGGCAGCGGCAAAGGACGTGGTCAAGGCGTCCGGGCGCGACCTCGCCGCCATCATGGTGAGCGGCGGCTCGGCCGGGACCACGGTTTCGGCGACGATGCGGATCGCTGCATTGGCTGGCATCGGTATTTTCGCGACCGGCGGCGTCGGCGGCGTGCATCGTGGCGCCGAGGCCACTTTCGATATTTCGGCCGACCTGACCGAACTCGGCCAGACCGGCACGGCCGTCGTCTGCGCCGGCGTGAAATCGATCCTCGATATTGCAAAAACGCTGGAATATCTGGAGACCCAGCGCGTGCCGGTGATTGCCTACCAGAGCGACGACTTTCCGGCTTTTTATACGCGCTCCAGCGGACTTAAAGCCGATCACCGCCTCGATACGCCGCAGGTCATTGCGCAGGCCATGCTGCTGCACGAGCAGATCGGCTCGGGCACAGGCATCCTCGTCGCCAACCCAATTCCGCAAGTGGATGCGCTCGATCCGGCCTTCATCGACGGCACGATCACGGCAGCGGTGGCGGAAGCCGAAGAACGCGGCATCGGACGCAAGGAGCTGACGCCGTTCCTGCTAGCCCGCATCAACGAGCTTTCGCAAGGCCGCAGCCTGAAGGCCAACATCGCGCTGGTCCGCAACAACGCCGCGCTTGCCGCTCTGATCGCCGTGGCGCATGCGGGATTGAAGGACATGAAATAGCGGAACTGCCGGCCACAATCGCTGACCTGTCCAGCCGCTTTTCCAGCCGCGACAGGAGTTCGGCAACCCTCTGGAACATGGGGCTCAGTCGTCCGCCCTGGGAGCCTCGGTCTCGGCGCGAACCAGCTTGATGTCGGCGCCCGCCGCCCAGGCGCCGATATCTTCCCGGCGCAATGCCGCCGCCATCATGTCCGGAAACAAATCCGGCGTGCAGGCGAAGACCGGAATGCCAAGTGCGGCAACCGAACCTGCCATTGCCGGATCATAGCCGGGCCGGCCTTGGTCGGTCAGTGCCAGAAGCACGACGACATTGACGCCGGATCGAACCAGCGCCGCCAGCCGTCGCAGCAATTCCTGGCCATTGCCGCCCTCGTAGAGGTCGGTGACCAGCACCAGATGCGACTTGGTTGGCCGCTCGATACGGTCGGCGCAATAGGCGACGGCCTGGTTGATATCGGTGCCGCCGCCAAGCTGCACGCCGAACAGCACTTCGACGGGATCGCTGAGTTCTTCGGTAAGGTCGACGATGGCCGTATCGAAACAGACGAGCTTGGTGCGCACGACCGGCAGCGAGGCCATCACCGCCGCGAAGATCGAGGCGTAGACGACCGAGCTTGCCATCGAGCCGGACTGGTCGACGCAGAGAACGACTTCGTCAAGGTCGACCAGCCGACGCTGCTTGCGCATGAAACCAACCAGCTTCTCCGGCACGATAGTTTTGTGCTCGGGCTGGTAGTGGCGAAGGTTCGCCGAGATGGTGCGCTGCCAGTCGATATCGCGCGCACGCGGACGGTTGGTGCGCTTCGATCGGTCGAGCGCGCCGCGTATCGCCTCGGCGGTCTTCTGCTCCAGCTTCTCCATCAGCTTGGCGACGATGTCGGCGATGATCGTGCGGGCGATGTCCTTGGTCTTGGCCGGCATGACTGAACGCAGTGAAATCAGGTCGGCGACCAGGTTGACGTCCGCCTCGATCGCCTTGAGGAACTCCGGCTCCATCAGCATCTGCTTCAGGTCCAGCCGTTCGAAAGCGTCCTTCTGGACGATCTGAACGACCTGCGCGGGAAAGAAGGAGCGAATGTCCCCCATCCATTGCGCAACGCGCAGTGCCGAGCGGCCAAGCCCGCCACGCCGCTTGCGCGGGTCACTGGCCGCCGCGCTGGCACCATCGCCGTAGAGAGCATCGAGTGCCGCCGAAAGTCGTTTGTCGTCGCTGGAAAGTGCCGCCGACGCCTCGTCATCGGCGCCGATCGCCAGGCGCCAGCGGCGCTCCCCTCCGGCATCTGCAGTGAGTCGGCCGGGCCCGTTCATTTCGCCCTCGTCATCCATTGCCGCTTCCTCCCCTCAGCAATGGTCCAAGCCGTTCCAGGTGTCGGCGCCATGCCTCGCCGCCATCCGGCGTCGGCGTCAGGCCAGCCGGCAAGCGCGCGGCACGGCCGAGAACCGCTTCGATCAGTCGCCGGCGCTCCATGCTGTCCAGATTGGAAAAGACGCGGCGCAGCAACGGCAGGTGCGCGATGAAAGCATCTTCGTCGAGAGATTTGAGCCAGGAATCGACCGCGCTGCGCAGACCTTCGTCATAGATCAGCCGTTGACCCGCTGTGCTGAAGAAGCCCTCGAAGAACCCCGCCGCCTCGGCGACTGGCGTGCCCGGCGACAGGCGTCGCCCGAGCAGCTCGGCTGCGGCTTCGGCGGACAGGCGGCCGGCCTCGTAGAGCAGGTGCGCGGCGCATCCGGCCAATAGCGCCGTCGCCCGCGACCCCTCGAGAACGGCAGCCAGCCCTTTGCGCCATCCGTTCAGCACGCCTTCCCCCGGCTCCACCAGCCTGATCGCCTCATCGGCCTTGCGCATCGCTCTTACCAGCGTCGCGGCGGCCTGCTCATCCAGGTCGCGTGCCGCACAGGGAAGCGCGATCGCACCTTCGACGATCAGCCGCCCCATGAGGCCGGAAAGCCGGTTCGTCTCGGTTTTGCGCGCCTCGCCGTAGCGGATGATGTCGGCGAGCGGCGGCACCGAGGCCAGAATCTCCAGGCATTCGCTGCTGCGCGCCGCGCGCGCCTCCAGGGCCGCGAGACCGGCGGTCGATGCTTCCGACAGGCCTGCCGTGATGGCGCCCTGGACGAGTGCCGCAAGCGTATCGAGGGTCGCTGCGGCTTCGATCATCTGTATCAGGCGGCCGTTGGCAGCCTTTTCGATGGTCGGCCCGTAGATCAGGTTCTCCACCAGGCGAACGGCATATTCCGGCTCCCAGGCCAGGGTCCACCGCTCGCGGAACGTGCCACGGCTGCGACCGGCGTCCGTCAACTTGCCCCAATGCACACCAAGCACGTTCAGCCGATGCAGCAATGTCGAACGAAACAGCCCGCTGTCGCTTCGCAGGTCGACGGATAGTTCCCGCTCCAACGCTTCAGGTTTCAGCCGCGCCGCCTTCTGGTTGCGCTGCAGATCCTCGATCAACGGCGCCAACGGCGTGTCGGGTGGAATTTCGCCGACGTCCGCACCTAGAAGCAGCTCGGCCTCGACCACGGCCCACAGCAACGCTTCGCCGTTGAACAGAGCCGCAATTGCGGCGTCGCGCAATTCCTCAAACCCGGGTTTCGGCCGCTCGCGAATCGCGGCGAGCGTGCGGGCGAGCCGCTCCGCTTCGATCAGCGAAGCGGTCGAGACCAGGTGACCCTTCACCCGCAGCACCGCTGCAATCATTGCAAGCCACAAGGTTGCTGCATCGCGCCGGCCGCGCGTGCGCCAGAGATGCTTGCACCAGCCGGGTGCGACGACGCCCGCGCCATAGCCGTAGCCCAGCGCCAGACGCGGTCCCGTCCACGGCGCCCATGTCATCGTGCTCTTGCGCCTCGCAATCCCCTTAAGCAGGGCTTGATCGTTTTTCTGCATGTGTGTCGCCTGCAGTGCCGGCACATGCCACGCCCCGCAGACGACGGCGATAGGTCCGTCGAATTCCTTGCGCGCCGCAGCGATTTCGAGCCGCATATGCGCTTCGCGCTTGGCCTCGAACTGCGCGATCGAGCCTTCACCATCCCTCAGCGTTATCATCGCGTCGGAGATGGCGGCGAATATGGGGCCTGGTTCCGGATTCTGCTCGATGATGTCCGACCACCAGCTTTCGCCATCCTCATAGCCGGCGGCGCGGGCCAGCGTGCCTATCGGATCACGCCGATGCGGAGCCACATCATCACGCTTGCTTGACTCCTTCGCATCGTCAGCATCGACTTTTTCCGCGCCGTCGACCGCCGCTTCCGAGAAGCGCGCCGACGACGGCAGGTCGATGAAGCGCAACGCCGCCTTGTTGTCCACGGCCCAAAGGACCGCCTGATATTCCGGCGAGAACTCGGCGAATGGCCAGAAGCTTGTCGAAGCCGGATCCTCCTCCGGATAGCAAAGCAGTGCTACCGGCGGCTGCATCTCCGGGCGGGCCAGCAACGGCAGCAGCGCGGAGGCATCGATAGGCCCCTCGACCAGCACGGCGACCGGCTGCAAATCCTGCAATGCCTGCACAAGGCTGTCGGCGGAACCCGGCCCGTGATGGCGTATGCCGAAATAGGCGACCTCGCTGTGCCCCATGGCGCGTCAGATCGCTGCGTTCAAGGCCGCATAGTAGCCGGCGTAGTCAGGCCGCTTCTTGAGCACTGTTTCCAGATATTCTTCCAGCACTGCCTTGTCCTGGACCGGATCTTTCACGATCGCCCCGACAAGGCTGGCGGCGAGACCTTCAGCGCCGAGCTTGCCGCTGTCGAACCACGCCGCCTGGCTCAGACCGCCAACCATCGTCGCGATCGCCTCGGCGGTCGACAGCGAGCCCGAGGGCGTCTTTAGCGTCACCTTGCCGTCGGCGGTCGCACCGGACCGCAATTCACGGAAGATGGTCAATACCCGGGCTATCTCCTCGCCGACATTTTTCGGCACCGGCAGGTCGAGCCCGCCGGCCATCTCGTCGACCCGCTTGGCGACGATCGCCACCTCTTCAGCCATGTCTTCCGGCAATGGCAGCACCACGACATTGAAGCGGCGCTTGAGTGCCGAGGAGAGTTCATTCACACCTTTGTCGCGATTGTTTGCCGTGGCAATGATGTTGAAGCCGCGCTGGGCATAGATCGATGTGTTCAATTCCGGGATCGGCATCATCTTTTCGGAAAGTACGGTGATCAGCGTGTCCTGCACATCCGAGCCCATGCGCGTCAGTTCCTCGAGCCGGCAGAGCTTGCCGGTCTGCATGGCGCGGTAGAGCGGCGTCGGCACCAATGCTTCCTGGCTCGGGCCCTTTGCCAGAAGTTGCGCATAGTTCCAGCCATAGCGGATCTGGTTCTCGTCGGTGCCGGCCGTGCACTGCACGATCAGCGTCGAGTCGCCCATGATGGCGGCGGCCAGATGTTCCGACACCCAGGACTTGGCCGTTCCGGGAACGCCGAGCAGCAGCAGTGCGCGGTCGGTGGCGAGCGTTGCCACCGCGGTCTCCATCAGTCGGCGGCGACCGACATATTTTGGCGTTACCGGCGTGCCGTCACCGGCCTTCCCGCCCAGCAGATAAGTCAGCACAGCTTGTGGCGAGAGGCTCCAGCCGGCAGGCTTTTGCCTGTCGTCACCGCGCGCCAGCGCCTGCAATTCAGAGGCATAGGCCTGCTCGACCGGGAGACGGATGGCAGCGTTCATATGAATTCTCCGGATTGATCATGTGTCGGTTCTAGACTGATGTTCGGCCAGCGCCGCGTTGAGACGCAGGACACTGAGTGATGGGGCTGCGGGCGGCATGCCGGCTGCGACGACCTCGTCGATCAATTTTGCTGCCGTGGTCGCCGTGGCAAGGAAGCAGATCGTTTCCAGTATATCGTCGGCGCCTCGGCGCATGGCGTCGTCGGTTCCCGCAACGCCGGAACGCAGCGCCGCAACAGCCGACCCATTCGAAAGATCGTCCCATTCCAGCCAGCCAGCATCAATGCCTTCCGCCAGATTGATCGCGTTGAGGTAATTTGCTTGCTTGAGGAACAGCCGGACGAGGGCTCGTTTTCTGCGACTGTCCAGGCGCGGCGTGAGGTGCAGTACGAACAGCGCTGGCTTGCCGCCATCGGCGACAAGTGCGTCGGCCATATGCGTCACCGCGGCGTCGCTCCCCGAAGCGGCGACCATTCTTGCGATCAGGATGTCGGCATTGTTGTCGGCGCCGAATTGCCAGGCGCCTATGAACTCAGGTTCTGTAGCACTGAACCGCGCGGCCAGGTCGACCAGATTGCAGGTCTCGAACAATTCGGCGCGACGCGTTTCCTGCGCCGGCGATTTCAACTTCGCCGGCGTGTAGATGCTGCGGCGGCGGATGAAGCCGGATTTGCCTTCGCTGATGAAAGCGGCGAGTTCAGCTGCGGGATCACCCGGTCCGCCATCGTCTGAACGGCCGTGCTCCCCCAACCTTGCCAGCAGCCGGCCAGCCAGTTCGCGCACCTTGCCGGACCTGTCGGCGGAGAGGCTTTTAAGGAACGGCGCGTCCTCAGGATTCAGGCCGAAGCGCATGAGTTCGACGAGCGCAAGCCTGACCTCGGCGGGCTCGCCCGACGCCTTGGCCTCGATCAGCAGTCGAGCCGAAGCCGGTTCACTGCGGCGCATGTCTGCCAGCGCGATGCGTCGCGCGGCGGGATAGAACTCATCCCAATTTTCCGCCGTCAGTTTCTCTTGCGGGGCATGTCTCTCCCCGTCCACGCTTGCTTGCCAGTCGATCCAGGGGGCGTAGACGTCCGGACTGTTCTGATCCGACGCGACGGGCATCCAGTCCATCGGATGGAGCACAAAGCCGCGGCTGGCGACAAGCGTCACCACGCGCGTCTTGCGTCGCGCGTCGACGGCATGTTTCAGAGCGGCTCTCAACAGCGGCCGCAACCGCTCCGGCAGCATCGGGAGCGCAAGCCTGGGCAGCGGCGGCCGGCGCTTGAGCGTCTTCGGCGCCGCCGGCCGCAGGGCGACGTCGAGCGCTTGTGCTGCGATTGCCAGGAGCCGGCGCTCCTGCTCGTCGGGACTTGCACCGCCGGCGATCGTCTTCCAGGCGGTCGGAGCCAGATCGAAGGTGGCTCCGCCGGTGATCCAGCAATCGCGCATTGTCGCCAGGCCTGTTTGCTCGCCCTCGTTCACGACAGGTCAAGCCTCCCGAATCCGCTTTGAGCCGCCAGAAGGTCAAGCCGGGCGCCATCCCAGAGCGCTGCCGTGGCCGCAAGGTCGAGGCCGAGCAATGTTTGATTGACGGCGCCTGCGATCGGCAAGGCGATCCCTTGCGGATCATCCGCGGCCTGCCACCAGCCTGTGCCGCGGTCATCGACCAGGATCGCACCAGGCGGCAGTATGAGAGGACAATCGGTAATCCAAGGCGCAGCATCCTGATAGGAAGCATGCGTGGCGAGTGGGTCCTTTGCAGCGCCAAAGCTGAAATCAGGCCACGCGCCGGACGTCACTTCACCCATGCGTTCTGCCACCAGTGCGCGCAGCGGCTTGCGTGATGGATAGAAGACCAGCCGGGCATCGAAACGATCGCCCGGCGCAAAAGCGTTGGACCGGCGTCCGGCAGAAGCCGGAAAATAATCGAGCAGCACGGCAAATTGCGGGGTAGCGCACTTCAGATCGAGCAGCCAGGTCGAATGGCTGACGAGACCGTCACGGCGGCTCTCGATCTTCTCGCCCAGAACCTCCCAGAAGCTTTCGACCTGTCTTGCATCCGGATTGGCCAGAACCTGTTCGCGGGTTTCAGAGGTCGATACGAGGCGCTTCAGCTCTGGGTCGTCGGGCGACGCCCGCCATGCCTTGGCCAGCAGCACCAGCTTGCCAAGCTCACGGATCGCCGCATCCGGTTTTTCTTCGCTGCGCAGCGCCATCAGCCGCGAAGGGATCTCGTCGATGCGACCGGCAAGCGCGGTTGCCTTCATGTCGACCAGCCGCGCGGCAATCCGGCGGCAACGGTCGCTGCTGCCGTCGACAAACCCGGAAAGACCAAGCCGCAACTGGTCGGCGATCCATTGATCGAGTTCATCGAGCGCCGCCGACACTGCTTGTCGTGTGTCTTCCGCCCGCTTGCGCTGCGCAGCCTCACGACGCTCCACCGCCGCACCGTCTTCGACGGCGGCGCTGTCGTCCGTCCGTGCAGCCTCATCAATGCTTTTGGCTGCCACACCTTCTGGCGGTGGCGTCGTCTTCCTGCGCCGGCCAAGCCAGTCATTCACCCATTCAGGCGAGGATTCAGCGGCTGCAAAACTGGCTGGCGCGGTGGCGGCAATCCACATCAGCGCCAGCGTGTGCTTGCACGGGAATTTTCGCGACGGGCAGGTGCATTTGTAGCCGTGATCGCCGGTGTCGACCACCACCCGATATGGATTGGAGCCGGAGCCCTGGCATTCACCCCAGATGAGCGCCTGGGGCTCATGCTTTTCGAGCCGCGGCCAGTTCGATCGTTTGGTCAGCTTGGAGGCGGCGCTCAGCGACGCCTGATCGGGAGCAAGCGCCTCAATGGTCTTCAAATCGAATTCCAAGCCGCGCCCCTCGTGACTCGAACCAAACACCTGTCGCCAGGATAGATAGCCGTTCGTGAAGAATTATTGTAGCTCTCGCAATGTGAAGATCGATACTTCTCGGCCCCTGTCCTCCTTGCCCGAATTCGCCTGATCCGCAAGCGAGCTCCACCGCCATTCGGCGGGCAGAGCATTTTCAGCAAATCGGCGGTTGGCGTCGGTCAGCCCAGTTATGCGCTCATTGAACGGGAGCAGGCCTTTGCGGCCATGCAACTGGTTCGCTTGGAGCGAGCCGTTCAGCCTTTGCCCTTCAGGTCGACAGGCATGGCATTTCAGACTGGCACCGCCCTGCACGATGGCTGCTTCAGCAGGCCTTTTTTGCCCTCTCAAGGTGATTTGAACGCTGCGACGCTTGACTCCTGCGACACCTTGTGAAAAATTTTGCATCACCTGATAAAAATATCTTAAGGCGGAAATGGTTGGTTTTGGAAACGGCCTCTTGCGCGACGATGAAACCAGTATGGCGACGCGCGCCGCCTGGCTCCATTATGCTGGCGGGCTGACCCAGTCGGAGGTTGCCAAGCGGCTTGGCCTGACCAGCCTCAAGGCGCATCGCCTTATCACCAAGGCCAATCAGGAAGGGCTGGTCAAAGTCTATATCGACGGCGAAGTGTCGGAATGCGTCGCGCTTGAAGACGATTTGTCCAGCCGCTACGGCCTCGATTATTGCGAGGTCGTTCCCGACTTCGATGGCGAGGACTTGCCGCTCAAGGCGCTCGGCATCGCCGGCGCGCAGTTCCTCAAGCGTGAGATCGAACGCGGCGAGGATACGCTGATCGGCGTCGGCCATGGCCGCACGCTCGCCGCCTGCGTCGAATATCTGCCGCGCATATCGGCCGAAAAGACCCGATTCGTCTCATTGCTCGGCGGCCTGACGCGCAAGTTCTCGGCCAATCCGCACGACGTCATTCACCGCCTGGCCGAACGGACCGGCGCCGAAGCCTATGTGATGCCGGTGCCGATGTTCGCCAACACGGTCGAGGATCGAACCGTGCTGCTTGGGCAGAAGGGCATCAGCGAGGTTTTTGATCTCGGCAAGGCCGCCGACCTGCTCATCGCCGGCATCGGCACTGCCGAGCGCGAGGCGTCGCTGGTCGCTACCGGAATGATCGAGAAGGGCGAAATGGAGGAGATCCGACGCAACGGCGGTGTCGGCGAACTGCTCGGCCATTTCTTCGACGATGCTGGAAAGGCGGTCGAGACGACGCTTTCCAACCGCGCGCTGGCGCTGGCGCGCGAAGACATCAGCAATCGCAGGATTGTCGCCGTTGCCGGCGGCAAGGTGAAGGTTCGTGCCATCAAATCGGTGTTGGAGGGCCGCTATCTCAAGGGCCTGGTCACCGATGAGCGGACGGCGCGAAAACTCGTGGAGCAGACGCCGGTCGGGTAGCCGGCAGCCATTCGATTGAAACTACCCTGTGGAGGAGAAGACAAATGCATGAGAAAGAAAAAGACCTGATCGACGCGTTCCTGCGCGGACAAGTCGATCGTCGTGGGCTGATCAAGGGCCTTGGCGCGATGGGCCTTGCCGCCGGCACGGCCGGAACGCTGCTCAACCTGGGGCAGACCCGTGCGCTGGCGGCGGATTTCGACTGGCAGGCGCACAAGGGCAAGACCATCAAGCTCTTGCTCAACAAGCATCCTTACGCGGATGCGATGATCGCCAACCTTGAAAACTTCAAGAAGTTGACCGGCATGGAAGTCGTCTACGACGTCTTCCCGGAGGATGTCTATTTCGACAAGGTCACCGCTGCGCTGTCGGCCAGCTCGCCTGAATACGATGCCTTCATGACCGGCGCCTACATGACCTGGACCTATGGCCCGGCCGGCTGGATCACCGACCTTAACGAGTGGATCAAGGATCCGACCAAGACCAACGTGAACTATGCCTGGGACGACTTCCTGCCCGGTGTCAGGAAGTCCTGTGCCTGGAACGGTCAGCCCGGCGGCGTGCTCGGTTCCGACGACGCCAAGCAGTGGTGCATTCCGTGGGGCTTCGAACAGAACAACATCACCTACAACAAGGGCATGTTCGACAAGGTCGGGGTCAGCGTTCCCGGCAATATGGACGAGATGGTCGCTACGGCGGCCAAGCTCACCAAGGATGTCGGCGGCGGCGTCTACGGCATCGGCGTGCGCGGCTCGCGCTCCTGGGCGACGATCCATCCCGGCTTCCTGTCGGCCTATGCCAACTTTGACCAGAAGGACCTGAACGTCTCGGCCGACGGCAAATTGTCGGCCGCGATGAACACCGCCGAATCCAAGGCCTTCCACAAGCAATGGGTCCAGATGATCCAGGAGAGCGGCCCCAAGGACTGGTCGACCTACACCTGGTATCAGGTCGGCACCGACCTTGGCGCCGGCGCCTCGGCGATGATCTTCGACGCCGACATCCTCGGCTACTTCATGAACGGCGGCGACAACAAGATGGCCGGCAAGCTCGCCTTCTCTGCCTTCAAGGCCAATCCCGCCGCCAAGGCTCCGACGCCCAACATCTGGATCTGGTCGCTGTCGATGTCCAATTTCTCGAAGGACAAGGACGCCACCTGGTACTTCATGCAATGGGCATCCGGGCCCGAGCATGCACTGTTCGGTGCGACTGAGATGGACTTCGTCAATCCGGTGCGTCAGTCGGTCTGGAACGACCAGATGTTCCGCGAGAAGCTGAACAAGAGCTATCCGGGTTATGTCGAGATGTTCGACGTTTCGGCGCCCGGCGCCAGCATCAAGTTCACCCCGCAGCCGCTGTTCTTCGATCTGACCACCGAATGGGCGGCGACGCTGCAGAAGATGGTGGCCAAGGAAGTGCCGGTCGACGAAGGCCTCGACATGCTGGCCAGCAGCGTCGACGGCCAGCTCAAGGAAGCCGGGCTCGGCTGAGTCCTGGCGGCCGGCCGGCCCGCTGCTGCGGGCCAGCCGGCCATTCCACTGCGAAGCGGCGCCTGGAGCATCGGACCCGAATCGGTTTGGGAAATTCCGATGTTCAAACAACGGCGGTGCCGCCACTCGCCCAACCGGCCGCCTAGCTCCCTGGGCGGCCGGCAGGGCGAAGCAACAGAGATGACGGGTGAGCCACGATGACTACGGCGACAATGCAAAGAAACAGGCCTTCCGGCTTCAGGATCAGCAAGAAAGTGCTGCCCTATGTGCTCAGCCTGCCGGCCTTGCTCGTCTGCATCGGCATCCTGATCCCGTTCTTCACGTCGGTCGTCTACTCGTTCCAGCGCTACCGGCTGAGCCAGCCCTGGGCGCGGCAGTTCAACTGGGGCGACAACTACATCTCGTTTTTCACCGACCCGAGGTTCTGGAACACGCTGGAGATATCGCTGCTCTATGCCGGCATCACCGTGCTGCTTGAACTGCTTCTCGGTCTCGGCATCGCCATGCTGCTGCAGAAGCGCTCGACGCTGAACAACTTCATCTCGATCATGCTGTTGATGCCGCTGATGACGGCGCCGGCGCTTGCCGCGCTGATGTGGAAGCTGATGACCAATCCCGGCTTTGGCGTGCTGAGCTACCTCGCCAGCCTGATCGGATTGCAGGATTTCCGCTGGGCTTCGTCGCCGTCGACCGCGCTTTTCACGGTGGTGCTTGTCGATATCTGGGTCTACACGCCCTTCATCATGATCCTGCTGCTTGCCGGCCTGCGCAGCCTGCCGACGCAGCCCTTCGAGGCGGCGGCACTTGACGGCGTGCCGCGGAGTTTTGTGTTCTTCCGCATCACCTTGCCGATGCTGACGCCCTACATCCTGACGGCGACGCTGTTTCGCCTGCTGGATTCCATCCAGCAGTTCGACATCATCTATGCCATGACCCAGGGCGGTCCGGGCGACACGCTGACCGTCTTCCAGGTCGAGGCCTATCTCAATTTCTTCCAGTCGACCAATGTCGGCCGCTCGGCGGCGCTGATGATCATCCTGTGGGCGATCACCTATTTCCTCTCCAACATCTTCATCAAGAACTGGCTGCGGCTGCGCGAACGCGCCCGCGGCCTGGCATAGGAGGCCGGGATGGAACACACCTCGCTTCTCGAACGTATCCTGCGTGGCATAGCCCTGACGTTGGTCGTGATCTTCTTCATGTTCCCGATCGTCTGGATCCTCATGATGTCCTTCCAGACCAACGAGACCATCCTGCGGATTCCGCCGCAGCTTGTCTTCAAGCCGACGCTGGCCAACTACACCGCGCTGATCACCGGCAAGCTGACCACGGCGGCCGGCACGCTCGACATCGCCTTCATGCGCAACCTGTGGAATTCGGTGTTCCTGTCGGTCACCTCGGTCGCCGTCGCGCTGCTGCTCGGCGTCCCCGCCGCTTACGCCTTTGCCCGGCACAAATTCCGCGGCTCGGAGGACGTCGCCTTCACGCTGCTGTCGTTCCGGTTCGCGCCGGCGCTGCTGGTGCTGCTGCCGCTCACCCTCTATTTCCAGAAGCTTGGACTGGCCAACACCTATATCGGGCTGATCTGGGTCTATCAGCTGATCTGCCTGCCGCTGATCCTGTGGATCGTGCGCGGCTATTTCGAGGACATCCCGGCCGATATCGAATACGCCTATCGCATTGCCGGCCATTCCTGGTTCGCCACCTTCCGCAAGATCGCGCTGCCGCTCGCCGGCCCCGGCATCGCGGCTGCCGGCCTGCTAGCCTTCATCTTCGCCTGGAACAATTTCATCTTCGCGCTCGTGCTCGCTTCGGCCGACAAGCAGCCGGTGACGGTCGGCGCGCTCGCCTTCATCACCTCCTCCGGCATCCAGTACGGCCAGATCTCGGCAGCGATCGTGCTGTCGATCACCCCGACGCTGGCGCTCGCCCTTTACGCGCAGCGCTATCTCGTCGAAGGCCTGTCGCTCGGTGCGGTGAAAGGATAGCTCCCGATGGCCAGCCTCGAATTGCGAAATGTCGTCAAGCGCTACAAGAGCCAGACTGTGCTCGACAATCTGTCGTTGAGCGTCGCCGACGGCGAAACCCTGGTCCTGTTCGGACCGTCCGGCGCCGGCAAGACGGTGCTGCTGCGGCTCGTCGCCGGCGTCATCGACCCTGATGAGGGAAAAATCTTCATCGGCGGCGAGGACATGACCGATCTTGACGCCGAGTTCCGCGGCGTCGGCATGGCATTCCAGAATTTCGCGCTGTTTCCGCACATGACCGCCTTCGACAACATCGCCACGCCGCTTCAGGCCAAGCGATCCTCGCAAAGCGCGATGAAGGCGGGTGTCGAGAGCGTCGCCAAGCTGCTGAAGATCGGCCACGTGCTCAGCCACAAACCACGGGCGCTGTCCAACGGCCAGAAGCAGCGCACCGCGCTCGCCCGCGCTCTGGTCGGCTCGCCGCCGGTGCTGCTGCTCGACGATCCGCTGCGCAACGTCGATGCCAAACTGCGCTTCGAGATGCGGCTCGAACTGCCGAGGCTGCTGGCAGATCGCGGTGCGACCGTCGTCTACGTCACCCAGGACTACAAGGAGGCCATGGCGCTCGGCGATCGCATCGCGGTGATGTCGCAAGGCGTCATCAAGCAGCTCGGCACGCCCGAGCAGATCTATCGCGAGCCGGCCAACATCGAGATCGCGCGGCTGTTCGGCGATCCGACAATCAACTTGCTCGACGTCAAGCCGTCGCGCGATGCCAAGGGCATCTATGTCGGTCTGTCGAATGTCCAGGTCCATCTGACCGGCGCCTATGACGCCACGGTCGGCCGCGATTGCGTGATCGGCTTGCGGCCCGAAGCGCTGCGCTTCGTCGACGAAGGAACACCCGCGGCCATTCCGGTGACCGTCGAGGCGGAGACGCCGCTCAACGAAAAGATCGTCACGCTGGTGCGCACCGTGCGCGGTCGCGAAATCCTGGTCTCCCGGCCGGCCGGAACAGCGGGTCAAACCGAGGGCAGGGCCCATATCGCCGTCGACGGCAAAAGCGCCCTGCTGTTCGATCGTGCCAGTGGCGACCGTATCGGCTCGAAAAACGTCGTCAATTTGCGCAGCGGAGAAGCGGCATGAGCCAGAGCGCACTCACCATTTCCGGCGTCGACAAATTCTACGGCCCGATCGACCGAGGTGTGCACGCCGTTCAGAATCTGACGATGGAAATCGACAAGGGCGAGATCGTCGCACTGCTCGGCTCGTCCGGCTGCGGCAAGACTTCGACATTGCGCATGATCGCCGGCTTCGAAGAGGTCTCGCGCGGCAGCATTTCGGTTGCCGGCCGCAAGGTGCACACGCTGCCGCCGGTCAAGCGCAATGTGGCGATGGCGTTCGAGGGCTATTCGCTGTATCCACCGCTGACCGTGCGCGAGAACATGGCGTTTGCGCTGAAGGCGGCCAGGCTGCCGAAAAGTCAGGTCGACGCGAAAGTTGCCAGCATCGCCAAGCTGCTCGAGATCGAGGACATTCTTGAGCGCTATCCGAGTTCCATCTCCGGCGGCCAGCAGCAGCGCGCCAGCCTCGGCCGGGCACTGATCCGCGAGGCCGACCTGCATCTGCTGGACGAACCGATGGGCCAGCTCGAGCCGCAGCTTCGCGCGGTCCTGCGCGGCCGCATCAAGCACTTCATCAAGGAGCGCGGCTTGACCGCGATCCTGGTCACTCACGACCAGACCGAGGCCAATGCATTGGCCGACCGGATCGCGGTGATGGAAGGCGGCGTGCTGCAGCAGTTCGATACGCCCAATATGCTCAAGCAGCGGCCGGCCAACCTGTTCACCGGCACGTTCGTCGGCGAGCCGCCGATGAATGTCTTCGAGGCCTATGTCGGCACGGCCGCCGACAAGATCAATCTGCGGCTGCCCGACGGGCTTTCACTCGACTATGACAAGGACGCGTTCAGCGGCTCGGTTCGCGACGAATTGCTCAAACGGCAGCGGGTCGTCATCGGTGTCAGGCCCTATGCGGTTCGCCGCTCGAAGGACGGCGTACCGGCGACGGTTTCGGCCAACCAATGGCTCGGCGACCAGACCCATATCGCGGCGGATTTCGCCGGCGGCTCGCTGGTCCTGGTCGAACATGACCGGACCCGGCTGGAGCTTGGCGCGCCGATCAACATCAGCATCGATCCGAAAAATCTGCACGTCTTCGATCAGTCCAGCGGCATGGCCATTTCGCACGGCATGGAGCTTGCCTGATGCGGGATGTGCTGATCGGCATCGACGCCGGCACGTCTGTCATCAAATCCGTCGCCTTCGACACGGCGGGCCGGCAGCTCGCGGCCGCGGCGGTACCGAACCGGTACGAGACCTTGCCGGGCGGCGGCGCCGAGCAGGATCTGGCACGCACCTGGACCGATACCGCGACCACATTGCGACAGCTTGCCGATAAGGTGCCGGACCTCGCCAGCCGCATCATTGCGATCGCCGTGACCGGGCAGGGCGACGGCACCTGGCTGATCGACAAGGACGGTGACCCGGTCGCAAAGGGCTGGCTGTGGCTCGACGCGCGCGCTGCCGCCATCGTCGAGGAGATCCGCGCGCGCCCCGATGACCGGCTTCGTTTCGAAAAGACCGGCAGCGGGCTCGCCGCCTGCCAGCAGGGGCCGCAGCTTGCCTTCATGAAGCGCAACGCGCCTGACAGGCTTGCCGGCGCCGCGACAGCGTTCCATTGCAAGGACTGGCTCTATTTCAACCTGACCGGCGAACGCGCCACCGATCCTTCCGAGGGCACCTTCACCTTTGGCGACTTCCGCACCCGCGGCTATTGCGACGAGGTGCTTGAGGTGCTCGGCGTCGCCGACCTCAGGCATCTGCTGCCGCCGATCGTCGACGGCACCAGGCATAGCGCCGGCCTGTCGGCGCCGGCTGCCGAAGCGACCGGGCTGCTTTCCGGTACGCCGGTGGTGCTGGCGTATGTCGACGTGGCCTGCACCGCGCTCGGCGCCGGCCTGCTCGACCGCGAGCGCAAGCCTGGCTGCTCGATCATCGGCTCCACCGGCATGCATATGCGGCTTGCTCAGACGCCGGACGAGGTGCTGCTCAACGAGGCCAGGACCGGCTACACGATGACGATGCCGGCGCCCGGCGTCTTTGCGCAGATGCAGTCGAACATGGCTGCGACGCTCAACATCGATTGGATTCTTAGCCTCGCCTCCGGTATTCTCGTCTCGCAAGGCATCACCCGCAGCAATGGCGAGATGATCGCGCTGGTCGACGAATGGATATCGTCATCGGAGCCGGCCTCGCTGCTCTATCAGCCCTATGTGTCGGAGGCCGGCGAGCGCGGGCCGTTCGTCGATGCCAATGCCAGGGCCGGTTTCGTCGGCATTTCGTCGCGGCACGGTTATGCCGATATGGTTCGCGCTGTTTTTGAGGGGCTGGCATTCGCGTCGCGCGATTGCTACGCCGCCATGGGGCCGCTGCCGAGCGAAATCCGGCTGACCGGCGGCGCCGCCAGAAGCCCGGCTCTGCGCAAGATCCTCGGCGCTGTCGTCGGCGCCGACATTCGCACCAGCCAACGCGAGGAAGCCGGTGCCGCGGGCGCCGCGATGATCGCTGCGGTCTGCGTCGGCCAATACAGTTCGATGGACGAATGCGTCGGCGAATGGGTCACGCCGCTGCTGGGCGCGGCGGAACCGAGCGACCGAAAACTTGCCGCGATCTATGAGCGGGCGGTTCCGTCCTACACATTGGCGCATGAGGCGCTGCGGCCGGTCTGGCGGTCGATGGCCGCGTCCAGGGCAAACTGAGAAGTCGAGCATGCGTAAGAAGATTGCAATCATTGGCGACCGCTTCATGCTTCCCGAGGTCTTTCGCGAGAAAATCGAGAAGGCCTGCGGCGCCAATCTCGACATCCGCACCCTTGAGGCGGCCTGGCCCGACGAGCCGATGGAATTCGGCAATGCAGCGCTCGGCCTCGACAAGGTGAAGGAGTATTTTGGCGATCCGGACGAGGTGGTCGATTTCATTGGCGACGCCGAGATATTCGTCACCCAGCTTGCGCCGCTGTCCGAGACCATGATGCAGCGTCTGCCTGCGCTGAAGCTGGTTGCGGTCTCGCGCGGCGGCCCGATCAACATCGACATGGTTGCCGCCAGGGCCCACGGCATCACCGTCGTCAATGTGCCCGGCCGCAATGCAAGTGCTGTGGCCGAATTCACCATCGGTGCGATCCTTGCCGAGACGCGGCTGATCCGGGTCGGGCACGAGGCCTTGCGCAAGGGACAATGGCGCGGCGATCTCTACCGGGCCGACCGTACCGGCCGCGAGCTCAACGAAATGACCGTCGGCGTCATCGGCTACGGCAATATCGGCACCAAGGTTGTCCGCCTGCTGCGCGCCTTCGGCTGCCGCATCCTGGTCACCGATCCCTATGTGCAACTGAGCGCCGAAGACCGCAATGACGGCGTCGAACTGGTCGCGCTCGACGATCTCCTGTCCCGCTCCGACGTGGTGACGCTTCATCCCCGGGTGACCGAAGAGACCCGCGGCCTGATCAACAAGGACACCATCGCCCGGATGAAGCCGGGGGTGATTTTCGTCAACACCGCGCGCGGGCCGCTGGTCGACTACGACGCGCTCTACGATGCGCTGGTCTCTGGCCATATCGGCAGCGCCATGCTGGAGACGTTTGCGGTCGAGCCGGTGCCTGCCGACTGGCCGCTGCTGCAGCTTCCAAATGTCACGCTGACGCCGCATATCGCCGGCGCTTCGGTGCGCACGGTGACCTATGCGGCCGAGCAAGCGGCCGAAGAGGTGCGCCGCTTCATAGTCGGGCTCCCACCGGTCAACCCGTGCTGAAGGTCGCGGCAGCCATGAAACGCAATCCAGGCATAGAGGATCCGGCGAGATGAGCGGCGCCACTGAAATCGTCGATCTGTTCGTCATCGGCGGTGGCGTCAATGGCGCCGGCATCGCGCGCGACGCAGTCGGCCGCGGGCTTTCCGTCATCCTGTGCGAAAAAGACGATCTCGCCGAAGGCACCAGTTCGCGATCGGGAAAGCTCGTCCATGGCGGCCTGCGCTATCTCGAATACTACGAATTCCGGCTGGTGCGCGAGGCGCTGATCGAACGCGAAGTGCTGCTTGAATCGGCGCCGCATATCATCTGGCCGATGCGCTTCGTGCTGCCGCACAGCCCGGACGACCGGCCGGCCTGGCTGGTCCGGCTCGGCCTGTTCCTCTACGATCATCTTGGCGGCCGCAAGCGGCTGCCGGGCACCCGTACGCTCAACCTGCGCACCGCGCCCGAAGGCGCGCCGATCAAGGATGCGTTCAAGCGCGGTTTCGAATATTCCGATTGCTGGGTCGACGACGCCCGTCTCGTCATCATCAATGCGCTCGATGCTGCGGAACGGGGAGCCAGGATCTTCACCCGGACCGCCTGCACCGCCGCCCGCCGTGAAAACGGCCTGTGGTCGGTCGAGATGCGCGACAGCCGAACCGGCGTCAGGACCACGGTTCGGGCGCGTGCGCTGATCAACGCCGCCGGTCCCTGGGTCAACGACATCATCAACCGCGTGGCTGGTCAGAACTCCAAGCGGAATGTCCGGCTGGTCAAGGGCAGCCACATCGTCGTGCCGAAATTCTGGGAAGGGCGGCAGGCCTATCTGGTCCAGAACAGCGACAAGCGCGTGATCTTCATCAATCCCTACCAGAACGATCTGGCCCTGATCGGCACCACCGATATTCCCTATGAGGGGCGGCCGGAAGACGTAGCGGCGGATGCGAGCGAGATCGACTACCTGATCAAGGTGGTCAACCGCTACTTCAAGCGCGAACTTGCCCGAGACGATGTCATCTACTCGTTCTCGGGTGTCAGGCCGCTCTATGACGACAACGCCGACAATCCGAGCGCGGTGACGCGCGACTATATTTTCGAACTCGACGCATCATCGGGGCAGGCGCCGCTGCTCTCCGTCTTCGGCGGCAAGATCACCACCTTCCGCAAGCTGGCCGAGCATGCGCTGGACCGGATCGCGCCGTTCTTTCCGAAAATGGGCAAGCCGTGGACGTCGAAAGGACATCTGCCGGGCGGCGATATCGACAACGCCGACTTCGAGCAGTTTCTCGGCGACCTTGGCCGCGAATATCCCTGGATGCCGGCATCGCTGGTCAAGCAGTATGGCCGGCTCTACGGCACCAGGACGCGCGTTCTGGTCGGTGCGTCCAGGTCGCTCACCGAACTGGGCCGGTGCTTCGGCAAGGATTTTTTCGAACGCGAAGCCAGTTATTTGTTCGAGCATGAATGGGCGCTGACCGCTGCCGATATTCTTGAACGGCGCACCAAGCACGGCCTGCATCTGTCCGCCGCGGAAAGAGCCGCCTTCGAGGACTGGTGCGTTGGCCGACTGGTGAGGGCAGGCTGATGACTTTTACGCTTTCCCTCAACACCAATCCGCTGGTCAACCGTTTTGCCGAACCGGACGATCTGATCGACGCGATCGCCTACGACATCGGCATCCGGGACGTGCAGCTCACGCATGAATTCGTCAATCCCGGCTGGCCGGCGGCGACGATCTCGAAATTCGTCCGCCTGTTCCGCACGGCGCTCGACCGCACCGGCGTGCGCGTGACGTCCGGGATGACCGGCCCTTACGGGCGGCTCAACCATTTCGGCCATCCCGACGCCGACGTGCGCCGCTACTACGTCGATTGGTTCAAGACCTTTGCCGACATTTCGGCCGAGCTCGGCGCCAGCGGCATGGGCACGCAGTTCGCGATCTTCACGCACCGGGATTTTGACGATCCCGAGCGTCGCGCGCGGCTTTTCGACATCGCGCTGGAATGCTGGCGCGACGTCGCCGAGCACGCCAGGGCGGCCGGTTTGACCTATCTGTTCTGGGAGCCGATGTCGGTCGGCCGTGAATTCGGCCATACGATCGAGAGTTGCCGGGCCCTGCACAACGAGATCGAAGCGGCCGGCATGGCCATCCCGCTGAAGATGATGGTCGATATCGACCATGGCGACGTCACCTCGAGCAATCCGGACGACATCGACCCCTATGCCTGGGCCGAAGCCTTTCCCACGGTATCGCCGATCATCCACATCAAGCAGTCGTCGATGAACAAGGGCGGCCATTGGCCGTTCATCGCCGCCTACAACAAGGACGGCCGCATCACACCGGAAAAATTGTTGGAGACGGTTCGCCGCGGCGGCGGCGTCGACAACGAAATCTGCCTCGAACTGTCGTTTCGCGAACGCGAGCCGGTCGACCACCAGGTCGTCGCCATGATCCGCGAGTCGGTCGACTACTGGGCGCCGTTTATCGAGACCGGCAGGGCGGCGATTTTGCCGCGAACAGGATAGAACCGGCGGCGAATCCCCCTCACCCGGATTGCCAACCGAATTGCAAAGGGCAATTCGGGGCAATCCGACCTCCCCCGAGGGGAGAGGAGATCGCCGGCGTTGGCGCTAAGCCTCTTCTCCCCAGCGGGGAGAAGGTGGCCGCGAAGCGGCCGGATGAGGGGGAGCCTCACTCAGCCGAACTTCGGGTCGAGACTGCCCGACTTGTAGCGCTTGGCCATTTCCGAGACCGGCAGCGGCTTGATCTTGAGGGCGTTGCCGGCTGTGCCGAACTGCTCGAAGCGCTCTTTGCACAGCTTCCTCATCGCGGCCATTGCCGGCATCAGATATTTGCGCGGGTCGAACTCGCTCGGGTTCTCGGTCAGCACCTTGCGGATCGCTCCGGTCAGCGCCATGCGGTTGTCGGTATCGATGTTGATCTTGCGCACGCCGTGCTTGATGCCGCGCTGGATCTCCTCGACCGGCACACCCCATGTCGGCTTCATCTGGCCGCCATATTTGTTGATGATCTCCTGCAGCTCTTCCGGCACCGAGGACGAGCCGTGCATGACCAGGTGCATGTTCGGCAGGCGGCGGTGGATCTCCTCGATCACGTTCATGGCGAGCACCGCGCCGTCCGGCTTGCGCGAGAACTTGTAGGCGCCGTGGCTGGTGCCCATGGCGACGGCCAGCGCATCGACATGCGTGTCCTTGACGAACTGCACCGCCTGCTCCGGATCGGTCAGCAACTGGTCGTGGCTGACGGTGCCCTCGACGCCGTGGCCGTCTTCCTGTTCGCCGCCGCCCATCTCCAGGGATCCGAGAACGCCGATCTCGCCTTCCACCGACACGCCGCCCCAATGCGCCATGTCGACGACGCGCCGCGTGATGCCGGAATTATAGTCGTAGTCGGCCGGCGACTTGCCGTCCTCCTTCAGCGATCCGTCCATCATCACCGAGGTGAAGCCGTTCTGGATCGCGGTCACGCAGGTGGCTTCGTTGTTGCCATGGTCGAGATGCATGCAGACCGGGATATCGGGATGGATCTCGACCAGCGCGTCGATCAGCTTGGCCAGCACGACGTCGTTGGCATAGGCGCGGGCGCCGCGGCTCGCCTGCAGGATGACAGGCGATTTGGTCTCCTCGGCCGCCTCCATGATGGCAAGGCCCTGTTCCATATTGTTCATGTTGAAGGCAGGCACGCCATAGCCGTGTTCGGCGGCGTGGTCGAGCAATTGTCTCAGTGTGATGCGAGCCACCCAATGGTCTCCCGTATTTGGTTTCAAGCCTATGGTTTGCGAGCTGTTCAGCCCATTGATGCTTCTGGCCGGATTTCCGGAGAACCGCAACCTCTGGCCATGCCGCCGAGAGCAATTCTTGTTACAAGGCAGCGATCAGAAGCAAGGAATATCCCAAGAAATCATAACACCATCACAAAAAATTTGGCATACATGCGATTTTATGTGTTATAATAGCTTCCATCAGCCGTTTCTGCCACGGCGGACGCGGCGACGCGAATTAAAGGAAACAGGCTGGACGATGAAGAGCGACGGCCGGCGGCAAGGCATCATGGATTTTCTGATGGACACCGGCACGGCCAGTGTCGATGACCTTGCCTCGCACTTCGGCGTGTCGAAGATGACCGTCCATCGCGACCTCGACGAGCTCGAGGAAAGCGGCTTCCTGCGCAAGATACGCGGCGGTGCTTCGATTCAGCCGAGCGGCCTGTTCGAAAGTGATTTCCGCTATCGTCAGAAGCAGGCCGCCGAGGAGAAGCAGCGCCTGGCGGTTGCCGCCGTGGCTGTCATCGAACCGGGCCAGACGGTGATCATCGACGACGGCTCGACGGCGGGCGGCATTGCGCGCCACCTTGCGGATCTGCGCCCGCTGACCGTGATCTCCAACAATCTGGCCGTGATACGGGATCTGGCCGGCGTTGCCGGTATCACCCTGATCGCGCTCGGTGGCCAGTACAGCAAGAAATTCCACGGTTTCTTCGGCCTGCTTGCCGAGGACACGCTGAGATCGTTGCGCGCCGATGTCGCCTTCCTGTCGTCGTCCGCCATCCACGGCGTTTCCGCCTTCCACCAGGACCAGGAAGTGGTCCATACCAAGCGGTTGATGATAGCCGCGGCCGCCCGCAAATATCTGCTGGTCGATCACGGCAAGTTCGGCCGCACCGCCCTGCATTTCCTGACCGATCTCAAGGCGTTCGACGCCGTCTTCACCGGTCGAGAACTGGGACCGCTGATGCGCGAGGCGCTGGATGGCGCCGGCGTTTCGCTGACACTGGTCGAGAAGGACTAGACCATGATCCCGAAAAGTGGGAACCGGTTTTCGGAAAAAGATCATGGTCAAAGGAGAAGATAGAACCATGATCCCGAAAAGTGGGAACCGGTTTTCGGAAAAGGTCATGGTCAAAGAAGAAGATAGAACCATGATCCCGAAAAGTGGGAACCGGTTTTCGGAAAAGATCATGGTCAAAGAAGATAGAGCCCCATCCCGCCTCGCGGGATGGAACAGGCTCTAGAAGGAGGACGCGTGGCTTACTGGGTCGGCACAAGCTGGAAAATGAACAAGACGCTTGCAGAAGCGACTGACTTTGCCAGGGCGCTGGCGGGATTCGTCCCCGGTTTCGACGACCGTATCCAGCCCTTCGTCATCCCGCCCTTCACGGCGGTTCGCGAGGTCAAGAAGGCGTTGGCGATGACGCGGATCAAGGTCGGTGCCCAGAACATGCACTGGACCGACGCCGGCGCCTGGACCGGTGAGATCTCGCCGGTGATGCTGACGGACTGCGGGCTCGATCTCGTCGAGCTCGGCCATAGCGAACGGCGCGAGCATTTCGGCGAGACCGACAATACGGTTGGTCTCAAGACCGCAGCGGCGGTGAAGCACGGGTTGGTGCCGCTCATTTGCGTCGGCGAGACATTGGCGCAACGCAACAGCGGCCAGGCCGATGCGGTGCTGGCCTTGCAGGTGCACGGCGCGCTGCAATACCTCGAAGGCCAGGCCAAGGCGGCGACGATCCTGTTTGCTTACGAACCGGTCTGGGCGATCGGCGACAAGGGCATTCCGGCAAGTGCCGACTACGCCGACAGGCAGCAGGCGCTGATCAAGAAGATCGCCGGCGATCTTCTGCCGGCCATGCCGCCGGTGCTTTATGGCGGCAGCGTCAATCCGCAAAATGCCGCCGAGCTGATCGGCCAGCCTCATATCGACGGGCTGTTCATCGGCCGCTCCGCCTGGCAGGCGGAAGGCTATATCGACATCCTCGAACGCGCCTCGGCGGCGATCTAGAGCATGATCCCGAAAAGTGGAATCCGGTTTTTCGGAAAAGATCATGCTCAAACAAAAGATAGCATGATCCCGAAAAGTGGAATCCGGTTTTCGGAAAAGATCATGCCCAACAAAAGATAGCATGATCCCGAAAAGTGGAATCCGGTTTTGGGAAAAAGATCATGCTCAGACAAAAGATGGAGCCCCATCCCGATGCCATCGGGATGGAACAGGCTCCAGAGCAATCGAACAGGAAAGGACAGAAAAAATGAAAATAGCCATTGGGGCCGACAGCGCCGGCAAGCCGCTGCTCGACGTCATTGCCGCTCACCTGGCCACCAAGCCCGGCCTCTCCGTCAGCGACGTCAGCCAGGCCGGCTACTATGCCGACCTGTCGCAGAAGCTCGCCCAGACCATCCTCGACGGCGAAAACGATCGCGGCATCTTGTTTTGCGGAACCGGCATCGGCGTTTCCATCTCGGCCAACAAGGTGCCCGGCATTCGCGCCGCACTCACCCATGACACCTATTCGGCGGAGCGCGCGGCGAAATCCAACAATGCCCAGATCATCACCATGGGCGCCCGCGTCATCGGCCCGGAACTGGCCAAGTCGATCGTCGATGCCTGGCTCGCATCGGAGTTCGACGAAAACGGGCCATCGGCCGGCAATGTCCAGGCGATCGACAGGCTCGACGCGGCGAAGCTGGGCTAATGCATGTCGCCCAAAAGCATGCCCTCGGGCGTGAACCGAGGGTGCGCAGCGGTTTTGGGATAACGACATGTATAAAACAGGAGCTTAAGCGCGTCGCATTGATGCGATGCGCTTAAGCCAGGCTTTTTCGCATCGCGCCGATAACGGTGACCGCCGACGCCGCGCCGGGGTCGATGTGTCCGAGCGACCGCTCGCCGAGCCGCGACGAGCGGCCCTTCGCGGCGATCATATCCTTGGTCGCCTCGGCGCCCCGTTCGGCTGCTTCGAGGGCGGCTGCCAGGCTTTCGGACAGGGTCTTGCCGGCGGCATGGGCAGCGGCCGCGGCTTGCGCCGCCGGCAGCCAGGCGTCGACCATCGTCTTCTCGCCGATCTCCGCCTTGCCGCGATCCTGGATGCCTTGCGCCATCGCCTGGAACAGGGCGACGACATCGGCGCCCGCCAAGGTCGCCTTGCCCTTGACGGCAGCCGCACCACGCATGAAGGCCGTCGCGTAGAGCGGGCCCGACGAGGCGCCGACGGCGTTGAGGAACGACTTCGCCGCAGTGTTGAGGAGAACAGTCGGCTCGGTTGCCGTGAGCTCCAGCGGCGCCAGCGCATCGCGCACCGCCCCAAAGCCGAGCGCCATGGCGATGCCATGATCGGCGTCGCCGATGACCCCGTCGAGCTGACAGAGCCTGTCCTTGTCGGCTTCGATCGCCACCGCGATCGCATCGAACATTCTTTTCAGATCGGCTGGATCGATGGATGTCATGGATGCACCCTTTCAGCCGGCGCGGAACATGGCGCAGTCGCAAGGATGGTCGAGCATCGTCTGCAATTCGGCGTCGAGATGCATCAGCGTCACCGAGGCGCCGGCCATTTCGAGCGAGGTGCAATAATTGCCGACCCAGGTCGCGTGAACTGACACGCCGATGTCATCGAGCCGCTGTTTGACGCGCCGGTTCATGATGTAGAGCTCCATCAGCGGCGTCGAGCCGAGCGAATTGACGAGCACGGCGACCTTGTCGCCGCGTGACGGCGCCATCTCGTCGACGATCTTGTCCAGCATCTCGTCGGTGATCTCGTCGGCGGTTTTCAATTTTCCGCGGGCGATGCCCGGCTCGCCATGGATACCCATGCCGATCTCCATCTCATCCGGTCCGATCTCAAAATTCGGCCGGCGGGTCTGCGGCAGCGAACAGGGCGACAGCGCCACGCCCATGGTGAAGGTGTGATCATTGGCCTTCCTGGCGATACGCTCGCATTCGTCGAATGACAGCATCCGCTCGCAGGCGGCACCAGCGGCCTTGAAGATGAAGAAATTGCCGGCGACACCACGGCGCTTTTGCCTCTGGTCGCGCGGCGCCGATGCCACGTCGTCGGTGGTCAGCACGGTGCGCACTTCGATGTCATCCATCGCCGCCATCTCTGCGGCCATGTCGAAGTTCATCACGTCGCCGGCATAGTTGCCATACATGAACAGCACGCCGGCGCCGCCGCTGGCCGCCTTGGCGCATTCAAGGATCGGGTCCGGCGGCGGCGAGGCAAAGACATTGCCGATCGCCGCCGCGTCGGCCAGCCCCTTGCCGACGAAACCGAGGAAGGTCGGCTCGTGGCCGGAGCCGCCGCCGATGACGAGGCCGACCTTGCCCTGGCGAGGTCCATCGCGGGCGATGATCGAGCGTGGGCTGCCCTCCATGCTTTTGAGATGGCGGGGATGCGCGGCCAGAATGCCTTCCAGCATCTCGTCGACAGTGCGGTTGCCGTCGTTGATGATCTTCTTGGTCTGCACCGGCAGCCTCCCGATTTCGGTAATTTCGCAGATAGTACAGCGTGTTACCGGAATTTCCACCCGGGGAGGGAGATTTCACGCGGCAATATGTTCCGGCGCGGCCAGTACCTGCACGCAAGGATTGGCAGCCGCTTTGTCCTTGAGCTTGAAATGCCCGAACAAGACTTGCCGCGTCAAATGGCGATCACCGGCAAGGCAGGCAGCAGCTTGTCCAGGGTGATGGGAAAGTCACGCACCCGCACGCCGGTCGCGTTGTAGATGGCGTTGGCAACAGCTGCCCCCGCACCGCAGACGCCGAGTTCGCCGATCCCCTTTGCGCCGAATGGATTGGCCTTGTCGTCATGTTCCTCGAGGAAGACGACCTCCATCTCCGGGACGTCGCCGTTGATCGGGACGTGATACTCGGCAAGATCGTGATTGACGAAGTGGCCGTAGCGCCGGTCGAGCACCGTCTGCTCCATCAGCGCCGCACCGATTCCCCAGGTCATGCCGCCGATGATTTGCGAGCGCGCGGTCTTGGGGTTGAGGATACGGCCAGCGCCCATCACCGCCAGCATCCGGCGCATGCGGATCTCACCGGTATCGCAATCGACGGCGACCTCGGCGAAATGCGCGCCATAGGAATGCTGCGAGTAAGCCTTGTATGACGGGGTGGCTGCGCCGGCGGCTACGGAACCCTCGGCCTCGAACCCGTCGGGAGCGATCCGCCGGACGAGGTCGGCCAGGCTTGCCGAACGCTGGCCGAGCCTGACCTCGCCGTCGGCAAAGCTCGCTTCGGTGGCGCCAGCGCCGCGCAACGGCGAGGCTTCGCTCGACCGCGCCGCCTGCAATATCCGTTCCCTAAGGGCGTTGCAGGCGTTGTGCAGCGCCGACCCTGCACTTGCCGCGCCCCAGGACCCGCCGGAGCCGGCGGTACGCGGGAAGCGGCTGTCGCCAAGCTCCACTTTGACGGACGAGATCGGCACGCCGAGGCTGTCCGCGGCGATCTGGGTCAGGATCGTATAGGTGCCGGTCCCGATATCGGTCATGTCGAGCCGCGCCGTCACCCGACCGTCGCGGTCGATCGCAACCCGCGCCGTCGCCGCGCCGATGTAGTTCGGACGGATCGCCGCCGCCATGCCGTAGCCGATGAGCTTGCGGCCCTCTCGGGCGCGGCCCGGCGTCGGGTTTCTTCGCTGCCAACCGAAACGGCGGGCGCCTTCCTCCATGCAGGCGACGAGGTTGCGGGTGGAGAACGGCACGCCGCGCTCGGGATCCTGGGCCGGTTCATTGCGGATCCTGAGTTCGATCGGGTCCAGTCCGAGCCGCTCGGCGAGTTCATCCATGGCGCATTCGAAGGCCAGCATGCCGGGGGCTTCGCCGGGCGAGCGCATCCATTCGCCGCGGTTGATATCCAGCGGGACCAGGCGATGGCGGGTGACACGGTTCGGCGCCGCATAGAGCGAGCGGGCAAAAACTGCCGTTTGCTCGCAGTACTCCTCGAAGCTGGACGTTGCCGACCAGACGTCGTGCGCGATCCCGGTGAGCCGCCCGTCGGTGCCCGTGCTGAGACGTACCTGTTGGATCATCTCTGCGCGATGACCGGCATTGGCGAACATCTGTTGTCGCGTCAGCGCGATCTTGACGGGACGCTGCAGGACCTTTGCAGCAAGCGCGGCCAGGATCGTATCGGCATGGGCAATCAGCTTGGAGCCGAAGCCGCCGCCGATGAACGGGCTGATGATGCGCACACGCTCGGGCGGGATGCGGAGCGTGCTGGCGACCCCCGCCCGGAAATTCGCCAGAGTTTGCGCCGATGTATGGATGGTCAGCTCGTTGCCTGACCAGGCGGCGAGCGTCGCATGGGGCTCCATCGGATTGTGATGTTCGAAGGGCGTCCGGTAAGTGGCATCGACCTTGACCGGAGCTGCGGCAAAGGCGCTCTCGAAGTCGCCGATCACGCTGTCGGTCTCGAAGCCGGCATTGGTCCGCTTTGGTGCGTAGGCGTCGGCCACATGTCCCGACAGATCGTAGAGGCCCGGCTCCTCGTCGTAGCGCACTTTGATGAGGCCGGCGGCAGCACGTGCCGCCTCGAACGTCTCCGCAACGATCAGCGCGACGGGCTCGTCGTAATAGCGCACCCGCTCGCTGTTGAGCGCGGGCCGGGCGCGCGTGAAGACCTCCGGCACCGTCGGCGTGACCGCCGGGCCGAAATCCGGCTGGGCCGGCGCATTCCGGTGCGTCATGACGAGCAGCACTGCCGGCGCCCGTTCGGCTTCGGCCGTGTCGATCTCGGCAATGCGCCCCTTGGCGACGGCAGCGCCGAGAATATAGCCAAAGGCTGTACCCTCCAGCGTATTCTCGTAGGCGTAGGTGGCATCGCCTCTCACCTTTAGCGGACCATCGATGCGATCGAATGGACGCCCGATGACGCCGCTGCGTGTTTCGCGAGACCGGTTTGAGGTCTTCGTCTCTGTCATCATGTCACCTCATGCACTCTCGGCGGCAGCAGCGAGCGTGTGGCGCATCGCCCGTTTCGCCAGCGGGATCTTGAAATCATTGCCGCCATATCCGACGGCTCCGGCGAGCGCGGCTTCGGCCGCGTCGGTAAAGGCGCCGTCGGACGCCGCCGCTCCAGCGAGGGTGCGCTCCGCCTCCGTCGCGCGCCAGGGCTTGGCGGCCACGCCGCCCATGGCGATCCGAGCGCTTTGGATACGATCGCCGCTTTTCTCGACGATTGCCGCCACCGATACCAGCGCGAAGGCGTAGGAGGCACGGTCGCGCACCTTGCGGTAAACCTGCCGGCCGGGCGGTGGCGGCGGCAGGGTGACCGCGGCGATCATCTCGCCGTGGTCGAGCACGGTTTCCACATGCGGCGTCGCCTCAGGCAATCGATGGAGATCGCCAATCGGAATCGTGCGGGTCCCGCCGCCGGGCGATATGGTCTCGATCCTGGCGTCGAGCCCGGCCATGGCGACCGCCATGTCGGAGGGATGGACCGCGATGCAGGCCTGGCTGGCGCCGAGCACGGCGTGCATGCGATTGAAACCCTGCAGCGCCGCGCAGCCCGAACCTTGCTCGCGCTTGTTGCAAGGCATGTTGCGGTCGTAGAAATAGGGGCAGCGCGTGCGCTGCAGGAGATTGCCGCTGGTCGAGGCCTTGTTGCGTATCTGGCCGGACGCTCCCGCCAGCAGCGCTTGCGTGAGCATCGGATAGCGCGATCTCACCCGCGGATCGGCGGCAAGATCGCTGTTGCGGACCTGGGCGCCGACCCGAAGCCCGCCTGCCGCCGTCTCCTCGATCCGATCGAGCGGCAGCCGGCTGATGTCGACGAGATGCGCAGGGCGCTCGATCTCGAGCTTCATCAGGTCGAGCAGGTTGGTGCCGCCGCTGATGAACTTGGCGTCCGGCCGCTCCGCGACCGCGGCGGCTGCCTGCTCGGCACTTGCCGCACGTTCATAAGTGAAGGACTGCATGCTCACGCCCCCTCTGCCGCGTCGCGGATTGCAGCGACGATGTTCGGATAAGCGGCACAACGGCAGATGTTACCGCTCATCCGCTCGCGGATCTCGGCATCGGTGAGAGCGACGGATGCCGCAGCCACGTCGGCGCTCGCATGGCTCGGCCAGCCGGCCCTGGCCTCGCCTAGCATAGCGACCGCCGAGCAGATCTGGCCCGGCGTGCAGTAGCCGCACTGGAAGCCGTCGCGGGCAACGAAGGCGGCCTGCACCGGATGCAGCCGGTCGCCCTCGGCCAGGCCCTCGACCGTGGTGATCTCGTCGCCTTCATGCATTGCCGCAAGCGTCAGGCAGGAATTGATCCGGCGCCCATCGACCAGCACCGTGCATGCGCCGCACTGGCCGTGGTCGCAGCCTTTCTTCGAGCCGGTGAGGCCGAGATGGTTGCGCAGCGCGTCGAGCAGCGTCGTCCGCGGGTCGAGCTCGACGGCAAAATCCTTCGCGTTGATTCGCAGGGATATCGGCATCGTTGGCGCCGGCGTCGGCGATGCGGCCGCCGCAACAGCGCCGGCCGGCTCCGCGTATACGGGTATACCTGTAGCCAGAAGCACGCCGGTCGCCACCCCGCCCTCCAGCACCGTTCGACGAGTCGGCCCGCTCCTTGTGTCTGTTTTGGCCATGCATGATCTCCCTGTCGCAGTTCTGTCACCCATCGACCTTGCAGGTGGCGAGGCGCGCGACGGCTTTCTTTCAAGAAACCGGCGGCAATATCAGGATTCCGGAGAAGAATTCACCCGATAGGCCCGAGGCGTCATGCCCCTGAGACGCCGGAATGTCGTGGTGAAGTGGCTCTGGCTTGAAAAGCCGAGCCGAAAGGCAATGCTGCCGATCGACAAACCCGTTTCGCGCAGCAGTATCTCGGCTCGCCGGACGCGTTCCTCGATCACATAGGCATAGGGTGCAAGCCCGGTCGTCGCCTTGAATCGGCGCGCAAAACTGTCGACGGCCATATCAGCGACGGCTGCCAACTCGCTTAGCGAAATGTCGGCATTCATATGGGCATCGATGTAACCCCGAACGCGACCAAGCGCGCGACGGCTGAGACAGCCGTGACGTACAGGCGGGTGTTGCTCCCGGTTCAGGGTGGCCACGCGGAGGCTGACCAGGGCGACCAGATGCTCGATATAGGCAGTGTCCGGCTGGTGGCCGAGTGCCATCTCGTCGCGAAGCGAACTCAGCAGCGTGGCGATCACCACGTCTTTCCTGTTCACCAGGATCGGCAGCTCTCGCAGGCGTTCGCAGCCAGGAAGCCTGATATCGGGATCGATCCACAGGGCTGAGTAGGAGAGGTCTACATCGCGATAGAAGCCGTGCCGCTCGGCGCCTGCGGGGACGAAGGTGAGGGCTCCGGGACGGTCCATTCCGTCGTACAGCGATTTTGTCTCGTGCCGGATAGATGTATGGGAAGTTCCGCCTTCTTCGGTCAGCACGATCAGATGATGAGGGGCTGTCCAGCGCAGTTCCGCCTCGCGGCACGCCCACCGCCGGTTGTCGAAAACGATCGAAGAGCTGGCCCATGACGCGGTTTGCAGGGGCTCCGACTTCTCCTCCTGGCTCCGAACCCGTCCGTCACCAAGCAATGGTCTGAATGACATCGCGGCATCCCGCTGGTTCATTCGCGGAGCCGTGATCCAGCCCCGCTTGAGCGTTTACGCCGCCCCGCCGCTGCGTGTACGGCGCCTTATGTGGGGCAGCTATCGTGTGTTGGTAACCGCGCCGTGTTCAAGAAATCGTGAGATCAGGCAAATCCAGCGCGCCTGCTGTCACCCGCCGAGCCCATCGCGGATGGCGCAGAAATAGCGATCGGTACCGACTTGCCCGCCCTTGAGCGCAATCTCCAGTCCGTCGATCGCCTTGACGCGCGAGTGGGCGACGCAAAGCGGCGAGCCCGGCGAGGCGGGCAGCGGCATCCTGACCGTCAGCGCATCGACGCCCATCTGGCCGAGCGCATGGCTCGACGTATCGCCGCCGGCAATGACCACGCGCTGCAGTTTTTGTTCGATCGTCAGTTCGCGAAGAAGTTCGCCGAGGCCGCGGCCAAGCTTGTGGCGGGCGCCTTCCTGCCGATCGATCTCGGCGCCCCGATCGGCTGTGGGGCCGAGGGCGGTGTAGAGGACGACGCTGCGACCGGCTTCGAGGCTGGCACGCCCGCTTGCTGCCGCGCGCGCAATCGCATCGCTGGAGGCCTCGGAAACCAGTTCGACAGGGTCCACCTCGACCCCGTCGAAACCGTCCGTCAAAGCATGCCGGATCTGTCGTTCCGTCGTCGGCGAGCAGCTGCCCGAGACCACTGCGATCCGGTCGGCCGTACCCGGCGGCGAAAAGCTGGGCTCGGCACGGACGGTCCGGTTGGCGGCCCATTCGGCCAGCAGCGCATATTCGATGCCCGAAGAGCCGACGACGAACGTGCCGCCCGGCCGGCGAACGCGCCATATCTCCTTGCCGGCAAGCGCCTGACTTTCCAGGCTGTCGACATCCAACAGCACGATGCTGGTGCCATCGCCGAGCAAGCGATCGAACGCTTCCGATCGGGACGCCGACTGCAGCGTCGCCAGATCCACCAGTCCCGAGGTGAGGTCCGTCTGGCGCGACAGATGGATCAGCAGGTCGGATTCATCCATTGGCGTGGTCGGGTGTCGGCTCATCACCGGGTGGCGGTCGATACGGAAATATTTGTCGCGGTAAGCAGCAAACAGATGGCCGAAGGCGGTGTAGCGCTTGAGCTGCGGCGCGCCGACCACCAGCGGCAAACTGTCCTGGCTAAAAACCGAGCGGCCGATCTCGATAGCCCGGCCGATGCTGCCGATCGCCGGGCTGGAATCGAAGGTCGAGCAGACCTTGTAGTGGCAGATCTCGGCGTTCAGGGTGTTCAGCCAGGCGAAGGCGCGGTTGAGGTGCATGTCCATCCACTGCGGCGTCTCGCTTCGGCTGGTGCCGGCCAGGCCGATGGCACGGCAATGCCCGAACTGCGAAAGCATGGCCTCGTCCGGCTGACGCATGAACAGCACGGTCGGCACGCCGCCGAGCTCGAGCGCCTCCATGACGTCGGTCGAGCCGGTGAGATCATCGCCATAATAGCTCAGAAGCAGGCTTTGCATGGCGTCAGGCCGCTTTGCCGTCGCCGAATTTCTCGATCGACCGCGCCAGTTCCGGGTGGCTCAGGGCGAAGTCCGCCAACGGTATGCCATCGACGGCCGCCTGCCAGGCTTGCTGCACGGCGCGTACGCCGGCGCCCGGTCCGTCAGGATGGCTGACGATGCCGCCGCCGCAGAGATAGAGAAGATCGACCGTTCGGCCGGTTCGCCGGTAGGTTTCGGGGGCTTGTCCACCCCATTGGCCGGAGCCGGCGACCGGCAGCGCGCAATCCTCCGGCGAAAAGATCGGCGTGGTCACCGCCTCGAAGGAACTGATGAAGGACCAGTCCGGCTCCCAGTATTTCGAGGCGATGCCGTTGATCTGGAACTGGTCGACGCCGAGCAGCCGCCAGAACTGCTGCCAGACCTTGAAATCCATGCCGAGGCCGGGGTGGCGGGTGAGGATGTCCCAGCCGTTGCGGTGGGCATGGAGCACCAGGCTGGAGCGCTTTCTCAGGTAAGCCATGCCGCCGAAGCCGACGGAATTGATGTTGACCACGGCGCAATTGCCGCCGGCCTTCGCCACCAGATCATGGTTGCGCATCATCTCGTCCGGGTCGGCGTGCGAGATGCCAAAGGCATACATCACCTTTTTGCCGGTTTTCTGCTCATGGTCGAGGACGAGCGGCATGATCGCCTTCACCCGTTCCGACAGCGGCGAATAGGCCGGGCTCATCAGCTTCTCGTCGTCCTTGATGAAATCGACGCCGGCGTCGATCAGCTCACCGACCATTTCGGCCGTCTCGTGCGGGCGCAGCCCAAGCGCCGGCTTGACGATCGTTCCGATGATCGGGCGATCCCTGACGCCGGTCAGCCTGCGACTGCCGGCGACACCGAATTGCGGACCCGGATGCGCACCCCGGTATTCCTCCGGCAGCTTCATATCGACGACGCGAATGCCGGACAGGCCCTTGATCGAAAAGGCGCCGCCAATGGCGATGGTCATCAAGGCCGAAAGATCGGTGTCGATGGCATCAAGCGGAAATGCGATGTCGACATCCGCGCGCTTGAAGGGCCCGACGCCGGCTTCGGGAAGGGACGGGCGATCGGCGTCCGGCAGAGGCCGTATCGCCAATACGCGCGCCGCCACCCGGGCCTTGAGCTCCTCGGTCTCGCCGGCCAGCGCGACGAAGGTTCCGGTCGACTGGTCGCTGGCGATCTTGGCCGCCAGCGCCTCGATGCTGCCTGGAGTTTCGATGCGATAGGTGAGGGTGATCATAGTCCGAAAAAAGTTCCCTGATCCTCGAAATCTGGTATAATGAGTACATAAGTATTGCAAGCGATATCCTGCTCGGCCGAGCATTCCGAGATTCGTGATGACGATGCTAAACAGAACTGGTCAAGGGAGTGATTCGCGACGATGAACCGTTCGGAGCCGATCGTCCGGCGCAAACTTTCCGACGAAGTGTTTTTGCGACTGAAGCGCTTGATCACCAGCGGCGAATTGCAGCCGGGCGACGACATGCCGTCGGAGCGCGAGCTGATGGAGCGCTTCGCGGTCGGCAGGCCGGCGATCCGCGAGGCGATGCAGGCGTTGAGCAATATGGGGCTTGTCGCGATCTCGCATGGCGAGCGGGCGAAAGTGCTGCAACTGACCGCCAAGTCGATCATCAAGCAGGTCGACGGCGCCGCCAAGATCATCCTGGCGTCATCGAAGGACACGCTGGAGCACCTCAAGAATGCGCGCATCTTCTTCGAGCGCGGCATGGTCCGGGAAGCCGCCGAAAAGGCCACCGCCGAGGACGTGCAGCGGTTGCGGGCAACAATTGCCGAACAGCGCAGCTTTCGCGGCGATTCCGAAGCCTTCATATCCGCCGACATGAAGTTTCATACCCAGATCGCGGCGATATCCGGCAACCCGATCTATGTCGCGGTCAGCGAAGCAATGCTTGGCTGGTTGAAGGAATATCACACCGAAATGCTGATCTGGACCGGCAAGGAAAATTTCACGCTGCTCGAGCACGAAGAAATCATCAGGCGCATCGAGCAGAAGGACGCGGACGGCGCCGAGAAGGCGATGATCAAGCACCTCGAGCGCTCGCGTGCGCTCTACGTGATGAATTCCGGCAGCTGATTCACCCGATCCGGGTGATCGCGTAAGGTGTCATCACCAGGTGGCGTCGCTCGAACCCGGAAATATCAACCGTCACTTCGCTCGCCGTCAGGTTCGCCAGCCACATGGCGGTCTGGCCCGCGACAGAACGGCCGGCCAGCGTGAGCAGCCGCGTCTCATCGCTCGTCCTCGCCGCTACCTGCCTGAAGCCGGCCAGTTCGCAAAGCCCCTGCACGGCCTGGAAGATCGGCCGGGGTTCACCTTCGCCGACGGGTTCCCCGGATGCCGCCAGCACGCCGAACGGTCCGCTGAAGCTGGACAGCGTGAGCATCTCCAGCCCGGCCGGCGCGACCCGCGCGCCATAGCCGATCGTCCATGCTGCCGCGAACAGCCCGGCATGGCGGGGATCCCGGTCGGCCATGGCGATGCGCTGATTGTGCGGGTTGGCCTTGGTCGCGCCGCCATAGGGGTTCTGCCGCATGGCGATGGTCGACGGGCCGATCCGGTAGGGTTTTGCCCCGAAGATCGCCCGCGCCGATTGGGTGATGAAAGGCAGTGCCTCCAGCGATTGCATGACGCTGAGATCGTCGGCGGCGTGCACGATCGGGCAGGTGCAGTGGCTGACGAAATCGAGCAGATCGGCGGGAACGCGCTTGCGGTTGAGCTCGGTGAAATAGCTGAACATGCCGCCGCCGAGGCGAATGTCGGGAAAGGCGCGGCGCGCCGCGGCATAGACGTCTTCAAGCGGCGGACATTCAGGCCACGCGCTGCCCGGCGGCGTCGACTGCCGGTCGACCACGGGCGAAACGGCGATGGCCGAGAGTTTCAGCCCAGCCTGGCGCACCATTCTGGCGACGCCTGAAAGCTCCGCGTCGAGATCGCCATCGCAGGAAACGACGCATTCAAGCGTCGTTTCAACCGGGTAGGCGGCAGCGAGCCGGGCAAAGGACTGCAAGGCGTCGAGGCCGTGGCCGCGCGTTGGATCGTAATGGAACATCAGCTGCTGCGGGCCGAGCGCGGACAGTGTCGGCAGGTTTGCCAGCGCCGTCTCGACCTCGTCCGGATAGATGATCACGCCGATATCCGGCAGCAGCGGTCCGGTTTCGCCGAGTTCGACTCGGACCGGCTCGGCTGCTGCTGCGGCAGCCGGCGCCCTACCGTCGCCGGTCACACGCAGACTGACCGTCTGGCGCACAGTCTGGCCGGCGGGCAGCATGTAGGGCCAAGGCAGCGCCAGCGGCCGGACATAGGTCTTGTAGGACGCGTCCGACCAATTGCGCTGGTCCTCCATCTCGAACGCATCGCCTTCCATCCGGCATTCCGCGGTGACGCCGGGCCGGACCTCATGCGTGATCGCCCGCAGATCCTTGAAAGGCTGCCAGGGGTCGATCAGCTCAGGAAGTTTCGTTGCGACGACGCTGCCGTCGGTGTGCTCGACAGTGACCGGGCTGCCGGCCAGGCCGGCGATCGGGTGCAGGATGCAGAAGCCGCAGCGATTGGTCTCGAAAGCGTTTTCGGGAAGCGCGCTCGCGTCGAAAACCAGCTGGCCGTCGGCGGAACCTTTGATCGTCGCGCGAAAGTCGAGCCGGCTTCCTCCCGGCCCGACACAGCTTGCCGAATAGCTGACAGTGAAAGTGTCGGCGCCCTGGTCGATGACCAACTCCGTCAGCGCCGGCTCGTAGGTGCCCCAGTCGCGATCCCTGACGATGTAGGCGATGGCGCGCAGCACCTCGATGCCTCCATGGCGGATGGTGCGCAGATTGCCGTTGACGAAGTCGGCGCTGAGCGCGCCGGCGCGCAAGCTGACTGGCTCGGTCTCGACCGCGTGTGTGCCATAGAGGAGGAAGGCATCCGCGGTCATCTCAGCAAAGCGTCGAGCTGCACCGGTTCACCGCTTGCAGCACCGGCATAGGCGGCCTCGACCAGCGCCAAGGTCCTAAGATTGTCGGCGCCCGAGGTTGCCGGCTCGGTTTTGCTCGCCAAGCAGGCGACCCAGTGCTTTTGGATGGCGACGACGCTTTCCTGGATGTTGTGCCACGGCCGCGATGCCCAGGGCAGCAGCGGCGGCGAGACGTCGCTGACCGCCGTTCCGTTCCTGCCGGTGACGGTGAGCCGGTAATTCTGCTCGAGCCGGATCGTGCCGTCGCTGCCGTCGATCTCGACCAGCGTCTGCGGAAACGGCTCGGTCGCGAGCTTGGTCGCATAGCTGCAGTCGACCACGGACGTTGCACCGCTCTTGTGGTCCATCAGCATCGTAGCGACGTCCTCGCCGGCAATGTTGGGGTTGATGCGAGCGGTTCGGGTCGTGATCGTCGAAACGTCGCCCAGCAGGAAGCGGGCTATGTCGAGACTGTGGATGCCGAGGTCTTCGATGATGAAGCGCTTTCCCGTCGCCAGATAGGGCTGCCCGGAAAACACGTCATAGGCCGAGCGGAACGAGATCCGGCCGAAGAAGGGCGTGCCGATGTCGCCGCTGTCGAGCACGGCGCGCACCGCCTGGATAGGCGACTGCCAGCGAAAATTCTCATGCACCATCAACGCCACACCGGCATCGCTGCATGCCTTCACCATGGCCTTGGCGTCGGCAAGCGTCGGCGCAAACGGTTTTTGGCAGATCGCCGGAACGCGGTTTTGTGCCGCCATCTCGACAAGCGAACGATGGCTCGGCGAAGTGGTGGCGATATCGACGAAATCCAGGCTTTCGCCGGCAAACAGTGCCGCCGCGTCTGTGTAGCGTCGCACGATGCCGAACTGGTCGCCGACCACCTTGAGCCGTTCCGGGTCGCGGTCGCAGATGGCGACGATCGAGGCGCTGTCGATGTCGCGCCAGGCATGCATCTGGTTGACGGCAAAGAAGCCGCAGCCGATCAGCGCTCCTCGCAGTTCCGTCACGGGTCAGCCCGCCTTTGCCATCTGCATCAGCGTCACCCGGCTCTGCAGCCGGCGCTGCGCCTGGTCGACGACGACGGCGACGATGATGACCAGGCCCTTGATCACCATCTGCCAGAACGAGCTCACCCCCATCATCACCAGCCCGTCGGAAAGGATGCCGATGACGAAGGCGCCGACGATTGTGCCGCCGATCGTGCCGCGGCCGCCCGACATAGAGGTGCCGCCGAGCACAGCCGCGGCGATGGCGTTGAGCTCGAAGCTTTCGCCGGTCGCCGGATGCGAGGCCATCAGTTCGGACGAGATGATCAGCCCGACGACCGCCGCGCAGAAGCCGGAGAACATGTAGACGAACATCTTCACCATGTTGACCCTGACGCCCGAAATCCGCGCCGCCCGTTCGTTGCCGCCGACTGCGAAGATGTGGCGGCCGAGCGGGGTGTATTTGGCGAGATAGGCCGCCCCAACTGCTACGACGACAAGAATCCATATCGAGACCGGCAGGCCGAGCAGCCGGCCGGCGCCGAGGAAGCCGAACCCGGTCGTGCCCAGATCGGGCTTGCCGACGAGGTTCGGAAAGGTGCGACCATCCGACGACAGCAGCGCCAGGCCGCGGGCGACATAGAGCACGCCGAGCGTGGCGATGAACGGCGCGACATTCAGCCTGGTGATCAGCAATCCGTTGACGGCGCCGATCAATATACCGACCGCCAGCGTGATCAGTGCGATCTCGAAGACGTTGAAATAGATCGTGTAGCCGACCTGCAGGTCGATGCCGTTGAGCACGAGATAGCCGGCGACCATGCCGCACAGGCCGACAATCGAGCCGACCGAGAGGTCGATGCCGCCGGTGATGATGACGAAGGTCATGCCCATGGCGAGGAAGGCGTTCAGCGCGACATGCTTCGACATCAGGATCAGGTTGGCGGCCGACAGGAAATTCGGCGCCGCGATCGAGAAGAAGATCAGGACGGCGATCAACGCAATGAACGTCCTCGCCTTCATCAGCGTCAGCAGCACGGAGCCGCTCGAGGCGGAGGCAACCGAAGCCTTGGCCGGGATGTCAGTCATGGGCGTGGCTCTCCATGTGCGGGACCGGCCCGTGGCCAAGCGCCGATGCGGCGACAAGTGAAGCCTCCGTCGCCTCGGCGCGATCGAACATACCGGTCAGTTTTCCATTGCTCATCACCGCGATGCGGTCGGACAGCGCCATCACCTCGTCGAGATCGGAGGTGGCGAACAGAATGCCCAGCCCGTCGCGGGACAGTTTGCGCATGGTGCGAAAGACGTCGGCCTTGGCGCCAACGTCTATGCCGCGGCTTGGCTCATCCATCAGCAGCACCTTCGGTCCGGTGAGCAGCGCCTTGCCGATCACCACCTTCTGCTGGTTGCCGCCCGACAGCGACGAGACCTCCTGTGCCGGATCGGCGACCTTGATCGCCAGTTCCCGCACCATCTGCGTCACCGCCTGGTTCTCCTTGGCGCCGCCGATATGGAACACGCGGACAAACCGCGACAGGCTGGCCAGCGTCAGATTGCTGGCGACCGAGAGGATCGACACCAGCCCTTCGCGCTGGCGGTCCTCGGGGATCAGCGCCAGCCCGCGCCGGATGCGCCGCGTGGTGTCGCGTTCCCTGACCTTCTTGCCGGCAATGAAGATCGCCCCGGTGGCATGGCCGTGGCGCCCCATGATGCAGTCGAACAGCTCGCTGCGTCCGGCGCCCATCAGGCCGTATATGCCGAGGATCTCGCCGGCACGCAGCGACAGCGAGACATGATCGACCGCAAGCCCCCCGGTTACGCGCGGCAGGCAGATATCCTCGGCGCGGAAGATCTCTTCGCCCGGAACATGGCCGTCGGGCTTGGCGAAGTCCTTGGCGTCGGAGCCGATCATCTGCCGCACGATCCATTGCGTGTCGACGTTTTTCATCCTCTCCTGGCCGGTGATGCGGCCGTCGCGCAGCACGGTGATGTAGTCGCCGATGCGGATCAGCTCCTCGAGCCGGTGCGAGATGTAGACGATCGCCACGCCGCGGGCCTTGAGGTCGGCGATCACCTTGAACAGAATCTCGACTTCCGCCGCACTCAGCGCCGAGGTCGGTTCGTCCATGATCAGGATGCGCGCATCGAGCGAAACCGCCTTGGCGATCTCGACCAGTTGCTGCTGGCCGATGCGCAAATCCTCGACCAGCATGTCCGGCCGGATGCCGGCCTGCAGGCGCTCGAGAAATTCCGCCGCGCGGCGCTCCTGTTCCCGGCTGTCGATCTTGCGGAACCGGTTGGTGATCTCGCGGGTGGCGAAAATATTCTCGGCCACCGTCAGGTTGCCGAACAGGTTCAACTCCTGGAACACCATGCCGATGCCGCGGTTCACCGCGTCGCCGGATGAGGAGAAGGAAACCTCTTCGCCCTCCAGGAGAATGCGGCCGAGCGTCGGCTGTTCGACGCCGGCGATGATCTTCATCAGCGTCGATTTGCCGGCGCCGTTTTCGCCGACCAGCACGTTGACCGCGCCCTTGCGCACTTCGAAATTCGCGCGCTTGACCGCGACTGTCCCCGAATAGACCTTGGAGACGTCTTCCAGCTTCAGGATGACATCATGATCGCCGGCGGCAGTCATGGCTTCGGCCCCACCTCTGCCTCCGCCGGGGTCACCAGCGGCAGTTCCTGGCCGCTGCCCATGACATAAGCGCCGACAACCCTGGCGCTGCGGCCCTCCAGCGCTTCGCGCGGCAGCTTGGAGAGCACCGTCTTGTCGGCATGGATGTTGAACGCCTTGCCGAACTGGGCGAAGTCGATCTGATTGGTGAAATCGTTGAACTGGATGAAGTCGAGGCTGTCGCGCAGCGCGGTGCCACGCATCGCCGGTCCGATCTGCACCCGTGCATCCGCCTTGCCGTCACCGTCGGCATCGACATCCATGGTTGCCGCGCGTGATTGTGTGTTCGCCGCGACAATCTTGCCTTCGAGGCGAACCGCGAAGGTCCACGGCGAATTCGCCTGCTTCTTCGGATTGCCATACTTGGCGCCGGCAGCCGCAGGATCGGCTTTCGCCAGGTCATGAACCTCGGGAAACGATCCGGCCTTCTGCTGGAGATAGGGCAGCATTTTGGCAGCCCAGATATCGCCGACCATCTTGTCCGCATTGAAGGCCGGTGCATTGCCGCCATCTTCCGCGGACGGTGTCGGCAGGATCTTGCAGGCAGTCAGGCTGATGCCAAATATCACGGCAACGGTCGCCCAAGTCAGCTTGTTCAACATGTCGGCTTGTTCGGCATGGCGGTCAGGGCACCCGGGAAATGGAAAGCAAGGGACGAGCCGGAAGCTCGTCCCTTGCGATTGATGTCACACCGGCTCAGTTGGTCAGCGCGAAGGTTTCCAGCTTGGCGGCATTGTCGCCATTGATCAGGACGCAGTCCATCAGCTGCTTTTCCTCGGCCGGAGACTTCTTGTTCTTGATGAAGTCGTTGGCCTGCTCGACTGCCATCTGAGCCTGCGCATAGGCCGGCTGCAGGACCGTGGCCTTGATGCCGCCAGAGGCGATCGAGTCGCGGACGTCATTCGATCCGTCGAAGCCGACGACGATGACGTCCTTGCGGCCGGCGGCGGCAAGGGCGGCATGGGCGCCCATCGCCATCGTATCGTTGCCGGAGATCACGCCCTTGATGTCCGGGTTGGCCTGGAGGATCGATTCCATCTTGGCATAGGCCTCGGTCTGGCTCCAGTTGGCCGATTGCTGCGCCACCATCTTCAGGTCCGGATAGTCGTCGATGACGTCGTGATAGCCCTTGGAGCGGATGCCGGCATTGGTGTCGGATTCCTTGCCGACCAGCTCGACGTAATTGCCTTTCTCGCCCATCAGCTTGACGAACTCCTGCGCGCCAAGCTGGGCGCCCTGGTAGTTGTTGGAGACGATCTGCGCGACGGCGACGCCGGTGGCGTTGATCTCGCGATCGATCAGGAACGACGGAACGCCCGCGTCCTTGGCCTTCTGCACGGCGGCGACCGAGGCGTCGGCGCCGGCATTGTCGAGGATGATCGCCTTGGCGCCGCGGCCGATCGCCGTGTCGATCAGCTCGGACTGCTTGTTGGCGTCGTCGTCATGGACCAGCACCAGCGTTTCATAGCCGAGTTCCTTGGCCTTGGCTTCCGCGCCGACGGCTTCGGCCTTGAAGAATGGGTTGTCGTGCGAGGGCGTGATGATGGCAATGAGATCCGCCGCATAGGCGGGTGCAGCGGTGCCCAGCGCCAGCATGCCGGCAAAAGCCGCAAATGTCATTCTGCGAGTGAGTTTCATGATTTCCTCCCATTTGAAAAAGCCTGTGCTTCCGCGGCCCAGGCTGAAATGCATTCCAGTTTGTCAGGCGGATCGCGTCCGGTGTCGCGGATCGGGTCATTTGCCGGCTCACCCGGGCGGATCATCCGACTCGGTTCCGTCTTCAGCCTGCCCCTCCACCTGCCGCCTGCCCAATTTTCAGCCCGGCCCCGGCTGGCCAAAGCCAATCCAACAGCTAAGCCAACTGGTATAATGAGTCAACCACAAATTCAGATGATATGTATCTGATGAGCAGCAAGCGCCACCGGAGAGTCATCCCACCAAGAGCGATACTTCGTTCCCTACGATGCGCCTGCAGCTGGCCAGGTCAGAGAACCACCACCTTAAGCGGTACGATACGCGGGCGAGGGCGCAATAAGTAGTAAGGAGTAGACATTCCTAAGCCTTATTCGGTGCTCAGCGCTACGCGCAGGCTTTGCTAGTATCGCCTACTGGTTGTGGAATTTCTCCGCGGCCCCAGCCTGCGCGCGGTTTTTCTAAAAAATCCGTTCGCGGCAAGGGTCGCGTTGCCGGTGAGGTTCAGCTATGACTTTTGTGCAGAGTTTCAGGCCGCCATCCTGCAGCCCCGCGCCAAGCTTTGCTGACCGACGGCATTCGGCTTCATTGCGTGGCATGTGCGGCAGGAGCTGCAGCGCCGTGCTGTGCCTCATTTCGTTGTGTATCATCCTGCTGCTGGGATCTGCGGCACACGGTCGGCCGAAGGCTGACGACAGACTTGCTCCGCGAGACACGATCGAACTGCACGTTTGGCAGTGGACTGCCTTGCGCGACGGCGTTCTGGAAGCGTTGCAGCTCAACCATAGTTTCACCATCGACTCGACTGGCACGCTTGACCTTCCCTTGATCGGCAGCATTGCCGCCGCAGGTCTGCGTGAGGAGGAGCTGGCAAAGCTGATTTCCGATCGCTTGCAAGCCAGGAGCGGCCGTCAGGAACGGGCTGACATAACCGTCAAACTGATACAAAGTTCGCCTTCCGACCTCACGGCTTCGGTGGAGGTCAAACAAGAAGCGCCCGAACCGCCGGCGGACCCAGCCAGCGACGGCTCTTCGGCCGTGGCTTCGCAACGCGCCAGTGTCGAGAACGGCCAGGCCGAGGCGCAACCGGGCGTGCGCGGTTCCCACACATCTCGGCAGCCTGCAGCGGAGCAGCAGCAAGCTCTGCAAGGGGCATTGCTGAATGAGCTGTCCGCCGCTCGCATGGAAATTGCGGCAGCGCGCGCGGAAGCACTTGCGGCTCGCCAGACTGCTCGCAACGATGCCGCGCGACACAATCAGGACCTTGCGACGGCGCGTCAACGGGCTGACGCCTTGGTGCGGGAACTCGATGCGATGCGGACTGACCGCGGTACGCTGGAACAAAAGCTCTTTGCGGCGCTGAGGGAAGTCGACGCGCTCAGGAAGAGCGTGCAGCCGGCTCGCGGTGACCCGGCTCGGGCCGACCATGACGGCCGCGATTTGGCGGCGGCGCGAGCCGAACTGGCCGTGATGCAGCGCGGCGCCCGCGATGCCAGTGCGCAGGCGCGTGCGGTAGCCGACATGATGGCTGAACAAGCACGGGCGCTAAAACAGCAGCGGCGAAAAGCCGGAGAGCTCGCGCTCGATCTGGAAGTGGCGCAAAGCCAAGTCAAAGGCTTGAAGGCCAAAGCCACTCTCGCCGATCACGAGAAGGCCGCCATGCTTGAAGCGCGTCACTCCATGGCGGCCTCTGTGGCAGAGGCGCAGCGAGCGCTGGATGAGGAGCGGCACAAGGCTGAGCGCTTCGAACGCGAACTCACCGCGGCGCGCCAAACCATCGACGCGCTTAAGACAAGCGCGGATCTGGCTGCGGCTGTGCGCACCGACGCCATCAGGGAACGACAGGTGGCCGAGGCGGCTTTGAAGCGAGCTGGCGACGCACTCGAACTGGAGCGCGAACGGGCAGATTCAGCTGCTCGTGATCGCGACAGCGCCCGTCGGGAACGCGACGCGGCAAGGCAGGAAGCGAGCCGCGTCTCGATGGAGCTGAGCGTGGCGTTGGAGCAGGAGCGCAACAAGGCCATCGGCCTGGCCCGCGAGCTCAGCGCCGCTCGAAAGGCGGTTGACGTTGAAAAGGCCCGGGAAGAGCGTCGCAGCGAGCGTATCAACCGCGTTCCGAAAGCGCGTGCCGTCGCAGCTTCGCGTGCAGATGTGTCCGTGCGCTCGCGACCAGCCCGTCAATCGGGGTTGCGGGAAAACCACAAAGTGAAGGCCAAAAAACCATCGCGACCTGTTCTGGTGGCGACCATCGCGCTTCCCGACGCGTTGCTCCCGACGCGACCGCCGAAGCTCGGCGCTCGCTAGCGAGGGCTGATCGTGAAGGGCATTTCGGTGGGCCGAATCCATGCCGCAGGAGGAATATGGTGATGAACAAATACGTCGCAGCCGCATTGGCCGTCGCGATCGCAATTTGCCCTGCCTCGGCTCTTGAGGCGGGGCTTGGCGGCAAACTTGGCGGTGTCGGGGTCGGTGCTGGCCTTAGCGCCGGCCCGAAAGGCGCCTCGGTGGCGGGTGGCTCGAGCGTCGACGGAGTAGGGGGAGCAAGCCTTGGCGGATCGCTCGGCGCGGGCAAGGGATCGCTCGGTGCCGGACTTGGCGTCAGCGGCAACCTCGGCGGCGCAAGCGGCGGCCTGTCGACAGGTGTCGGGGTGGGCGACCCTTCGTCCGCATCGGGCACCGCTCCAGGAGGTAAGCCAGGCAACCCGGCGCTGGGCGCTGGGCAAGCCGCGAGCAGCAATGCCGGCATCACGCCAGCCACCACCAAGGCCAAGGCCGCGGGTCAATTCGCCATCCTGCCCCGCAAGCTCAGGCCTTCCGGAACTGGTCGCAACGCGTCGGCGCGGATCACCTATGGCTATCCGTTTATGGCGCCACTGAAAGCCAAACCCGGTATCCCACCAGCTGTGGTGCGCGCCTGCCGCACGGCGATCGCGTCGGCCGCGACGCCGCTTGGCGCCGTGCTTGTTCACGCGGTAAGCGCGGGCCCGTTGCAGCAACGTCGGGGCGCGCTCACGGCGCCGATCGAGGTGCGCATACACTATGCAAGACAAGGCGGCGTCGAGGTTCGGCAGGCGCGAGTCGGCTGTCGCCTCGATGCGGCGGGTAGAGTCACCGCGGTGACATAGGACGTGCCTGTACCTTCTCCTACGAGAGGCCTACGAGAGGAGAAGGAAAGGCGGCTTCCGCCTTCAGGTGATGCGCTGGATGCTCGCTGCAATCTCTTCCGGCTCGAAGACCCGCTTCCAGTCGTCGCGCATCAGCACCGGCTTGCCGAACTCGATGGCCTTGTTGCAGGCGTCGGAGAACACGCCCTTGGTCTCGCCGAAGATGACGGCGCCGAGCACATTCATGTGGCCAAGCAGGAAGTCGAGCGCGGCCTGCTGGTCGACTCCGCGCGCGACGACCTCGTCGACCGCTTCCTTCATGACGACCAGCAGCGAAGCGCAGACGGTCTCCGAAAGGCCCGGCTCGAGCAGCGCCATCTGGTCGACCGTGACGCGATGCGACCGCATCACCGGTGCCCAGATGATCTTGGCGATCGCTTCGCCCTTGGCGAAATCCTCCTCCGGTCCCTGCATCAGCGCGCTGACCATATGCTGCTTGGCCTTGACGCCGCCGAAATAGTCCTTCTTGGCCGCCATGTCGGTCTCGTCGTTGAAGATAGGCGGATGGCAGGGATGGGTGACGAAATAGGTCAGGTCCGGCCGCTTCGGCAAATGGCCGGCGAAAGGCGCTGCGGCGTCGAGCACGACCACCATTGTGCCGGACGCAAGCTTGCCCTCGATGCTGGCCGCGACCTTGCCGATATGGGTGTCGGGAACCGCCAGGATTACCACCTCGGCGGCGTTCAGGGCTTCATCGGCGCTGACCGCGTCGATGCCCAGCCCGGTCTTCAGCCGCTCGCGGCCGGCGTCGCTGACCTCGACATGGCGTAGGATGTAGGGAGAGCCGCGAAAATTGGTCGACAGGCGGTAACCCATTTTGCCGCCGGCACCAAACAGCGCAATCGTTGTCATCCAGCCGTGCTCCTGATCTCCAACGATGGCCCTGCCGATCGTCACCTTAGTAACTGGTATAATCACACTACCATGGCTTGGCAACCCGTTTGGGACGAACGCGTTCACGAGAGCCAATTCCGCAGTCCCGCGCCGTCGGCTGCGCCAGCTGGTGGCGGCCTTGTCGGATCATGCGGTGGATCGACATCGCATTTGGCATTGCCGGCGAGGCCGGGTCTTTTCAGGGGTCCGGCGAGCCGTCAGTCTTGATATTTAGGGTCCGCTGCCAACCGTCTCAGCAGTATCCGTGGGAGCAGGATCCATCAGCGTCCGGGAAACATCGCCTTCAAGCCGTCGCGCGACGCCCTGGCGACGCCGCGTTCGGTGATCAATCCGGTGACCAGCCGCGCCGGCGTCACGTCGAAGGCCGGGTTTGCCGCGGGCGTCGTCTCCGGCGAGATGCGGACCTGCGCAATCTCGCCACTCGCGGTCTTGCCCCAGACCAGCGAGACCTCGTCGCTGGAACGCTGTTCGATCGGGATTTCGGCCAGCCCGTCACCCACCGTCCAGTCGATGGTTGGCGACGGCAGCGCGACATAGAACGGCACGTCGTTGTCGGCGGCGGCCAGCGCCTTCAGATAGGTGCCGATCTTGTTGCAGACATCGCCGTCGGCGGTGGTGCGGTCGGTGCCGACGATGACCATGTCGATCTGGCCGCGCTGCATCAGATGGCCGCCGGCATTGTCGACGATCAGTGTATGCGGCACACCGTGGCCGGTCATCTCCCATGCGGTCAACTGGGCGCCCTGGTTGCGCGGGCGGGTTTCATCGACATAGACATGAACGGGAATGCCGGCTTCCGTTGCCAGATAGATCGGCGCCGTGGCGGTGCCGTAGTCGACGGTGGCCAGCCAGCCGGCATTGCAATGGGTCAGGATGTTGACCGGCTCTCCCGGTTGCTTGCGTGCTGCGATTTCCCTGATGATTTCAAGCCCGTTGACGCCGATGGCGCGGTTGAGGCCGACATCCTCGTCGGCGATTTCGCCGGCGCGCCGGTAAGCCGCCTCGGCGCGCTGTCCTGATGGAAGCGGCCGCAGCAAATTGCGCATCTCATCGAGCGCCCAGCGCAGATTGATCGCGGTCGGGCGGGTTTCGTGCAAGACCTCCCAGACGCCGTCGAGTGCCGCATCCGAAGGGTCGTCGGCCATCTGCATGGCGACGCCATAGGCGGCGGTGACGCCGATCAGCGGCGCGCCGCGCACCCACATGTCGCGGATCGCCGTGGCGATGCCGGCAACGGTGTCGACTTTTTCGACGCGGAAATCATGCGGCAGCCAGCGCTGGTCGATGATCTCCACCGAACGCCCGTCGTCGCTCAGCCAGATGGTGCGGTAGTGGCGGTCGCCGACGTTCAAATCCTGTTCTCCCGTTCGATCAGTGCGGCCAATTTGTTGACCTCGTCGATGCTGTGGATCTGGCGCCGGTTGACGGCGATGTGACGGCCGAATTTCAGCGCCTTTGCCTCACATGTGGCGCGCAGATCGGCGTCGGCAATGGTCTCGAAATCGGCGTTGTGCGCGAGGCCCAGAATGCGCCTGTGCACCTCGACGCCGGCAAAGCCCAGCATGTCGGTCCACACCTGGTGCAGCATGTGGTCGAGCGCCTGTTCGGCGCCAAGCCTGTCGCCCTGATCCTCGAACAGGCTCTTCTGGTAGAGCATGCCGGTGCGCTCGGTTCGCCACAGATGCGAGAACTCGCTGCGGAACACCGACCATGTCTCGACCGTGACGTCGAGCAGATAGGCGCGCATGGTGTCGCGCTTCCCGTTCTGCTCGTGGCCACGCTGCGAGAAGAACGCCATCCAGAAATTGGCGAGCAGCATGCCGACGTCGAAGGCGATCGGGCCGTAGAAGGCGAATTCGGGATCGATCATCCGCGTTTCTGTCTCGGTGACCATGATCGAGCCGGAATGCAGGTCGCCGTGCAGCAGCGTCTCTGCATTGGCCGCAAAAATGTGCTTCAGCCGCTGCGCCTCGACCTTGAGGTCGCGGTCGGCGCGCAATTCTGCAACGATGCTGTCGAGCTGCGGGCTCGTATGCCGGTTCATCTTGGCATCGAAATACGGGTCCGAGAACACCAGGTTCTCGGTGATGTCGCAAAGCTCGACATTGTCCGCGAACAGCGCCAGATCGGCCTTGCGATCCCTGGTCGCCATATGCAGGTCGGAGCCGCGAAACAGGGTGCGGGCCATGAACAGGCCGATGTCCCTGGCGATGTTGGGCAGTTGCCGGCCCTCGATCAGCGCGCGCCGCAGGATGATGTGCGGCGACAGGTACTCCATGATGATCAGCGCCTGGCCTTCGTCGAAGTGATGGATCGCCGGCACCGAACCGGGCGCTCTTGCTTGCTGCCGTGTCAGTGCGTGATATTCGAAGAAGGAACGTTTTAGCGGCAGCGGCCAGCTGTCGCCGACCAGGCGGACATAGGGCAGGGCCTGCTTGACGACGGCCGCACCCTGCGCACCCTCGACGATGAACACCAGGTTCAGATTGCCGTCGCCGACCTCGCGAACCTTCCAGCGGCTCGTGTCCTTGCCGATATGCGAGCACAGCGCCGCGTTGGCGCTGAGGCGTGCCGCCAGTGTTTCGACCGACAGTGCTTCGAACGGCAATTTCCCAGTCATCCTCACCTCCCGTTTACGTGCTCTCATCTTAGTGGAGCCATCACGGTTGGTCCAAGCTAGGAAGCCCTCTGGCAATTGTCAATCGTGTTGACAATTGCCGGAACAGCCCATAGCGTCGTCGCCAGGGAGGAACGAATGGGCAATGATGCCGTGTTCCGCGTCGACGGCCTGAGGAAATCCTTCGGCCCTATCGAGGTGCTTGGCGGCGTCTCGCTCGATTTGCATGCCGGTGAAGTGACCGTGCTGATGGGCGCCAACGGCGCCGGCAAATCCACCCTGGTCAAGATCATCAGCGGCGTTTACGAGCGCGGCGGCGGCACGATGAGCCTTGCCGGCCAAAACTTCGCGCCGCACGACTTCGCGCCGAAAACGCCGGCGGAGGCGATCCGCGCCGGCGTCGTCACCGTTCATCAGAACATCAATGACGGTCTCGTCGCCGATCTCGACGTCGCCACCAATTTGACGCTCGACAGGCTGAGCGGCAGCGGCGCGCCGACCCTGTTCAATCCGGGCCAGGTGCGCCGCGAGGCAAAGGCGGTCGCCGACCGCATGGGGCTGATGATCGACCTGAAAGCCCGGATCAGCGATCTCTCGCTGGCCGACCGCCAGATGGTGGCGATTGCGCGCGCCATGGCCCATCAGCCAAAAGTGCTGATCCTCGACGAGCCGACCTCGTCTTTGTCCAGCGCCGAGGCCGACCGGCTTTTCGCGCTGCTCGACAGGCTGCGCGAGCAGGGCGTCGCCATCCTCTACATCTCGCATCGCATGTCCGACATCAGGCGGCTTGCCGACCGGATCGTCTCGATGCGCGACGGCGTCGTCTCAGGCGTTTTCGACGGCAAGCCGCTCGATTATGAAGGCGCGGTCAACGCCATGCTCGGCCGCAAGATCCAGCTCGACCGGATCGTCGCCAAGAATTCGGCCAGGCCTGTCCTGACGATCGACGGGTTGCGCATTGCCGAAGGTTCCAGGCCGATCTCTTTGACGCTCGGCGACGGCGAAGTCGTTGCCATCACCGGCCTCGTCGGCGTCGGCAAGACAGCGCTCGCCGAGACGCTGTTTGGCGTCCGCAAGCCGCTGTCCGGCACTATGGTGCTGAACGGCAAAGCCTATGCACCGGGGTCGACAGGCGAGGCGATCACCGCCGGCGTGTTTCTCGTCGCCAAGGACCGGAGCGAAAACGGGATCGTCGGCGACTTCAACATCCAGAAAAATATCAGCCTGCCGTTCCACAGGCGGATGTCGCGTCTGGGCGTTCTCAAGCGCCGCGTCGAGCGCGCCATCGCCCGCCGGCAGATCGGGGAGTTGGGCATCGTCTGCCGCTCGGAGAAGGACGAAATGTCCGCCCTTTCCGGCGGCAACCAGCAGAAGGTGATGGTCGCCCGCTGGATGTCGCAGGCGGCAAGACTGTTCATACTGGACGAGCCGTTTCAGGGCGTCGACATTTCAGCCAGGCGCGACATCGCCGCCAAGCTGCGGGCGAGCGCGAACGGCCGTGCGACGCTGCTGTTCGTCACCGAGCTCGACGAGGCGCTGGAGACCGCCGACCGCATCCTGGTGATGTCGGAGCAGACAATCGTCGGTGAGCATCGCAACGCCGACATCGACCTCGAGCGCCTGCTGGCCGAAGTGGCGGGCGGGCCGCTGCACAGCGCAGCGTGAGGCGGGCAGATAATGGGACGTGGAATGGAGAGGGCATGAGTTCGGGTTGGGTAAGGATGGCAGCCGCGCGCGGCCATGCCATCCGCTATGGCTTCATCGTTCTGCTGTTCGGGTTGATCGCCTATTTCGCCATCGCCGCCGATGGCTTCGTCTCGCCGCAGAGCGCCGTCTTCATCTTCCAGTCCGTCGCCATCACCGGCGTGCTGGCGCTCGGCGTCACCGCCACCCTGGTCGTCGGCGGCTTCGACCTGTCGATCGGCTCCGTCGCCACCAGCGCCATGATGGCGGCCGCCTATGTCATGGTGGTACTGGAGCAGAACGCTGTCGTCGCGGTTGTCGCCTGTCTCGCGATCGGCGTCATCGTCGGCCTCATCAATGGCTGGCTGATCGTCTATATGCGTGTACCGGACCTTCTGGCGACGCTCGGCATGATGTTCCTGCTCGTCGGTTTGCAGCGAATCCCGACCGAGGGCCGCTCGATCGCCACCGGCATGACGATGCCTGACGGCTCGGTCGCCAACGGCACGTTCGGCGCCGGCTTCCTGGCGCTCGGCCGCCACCGCTTCGATTTCTTCATCCCCAACCTCATCCCGGTTTCGGTCGTCGTGCTGCTCGTGCTTGCGGTGCTGATCTGGTTCTTTCTCGAATACACCCGTTTCGGCCGCATGATGTATGCGGTCGGCAGCAACCAACGGGCTGCCGAACTCGCCGGCGCGCCTGTCAAGGCATACAAAATCTGGGCATACGTTATTTCAGGGGTTTTTGCCTCGATCGGCGGCATTTTGCTCGCTGCCCGGCTTGGACGCGGCGACATCGCCTCGGGTAATAATCTCCTGCTGGACGCAGTGGCTGCGGCACTCATCGGCTACGCGGTTCTTGGCGCCGCCAAGCCGAACGCCTTCGGCACGGCTGTCGGCGCGGTGTTTGTCGGCGTGCTGCTGCAGGGCCTGACGATGATGAACGCGCCCTATTACACGCAGGATTTCATCAAGGGCGTGGTTCTCGTGGTTGCCCTGGTCTTCACCTTCGCCCTTTCCGACAGGGGCAACAGGTAGGATTTCGACGGACAGGATTTTCGACCGGCTGAAATTTGAATTCAACAAGTGGAGGAGACACCATGAAGATCACAAGAAGAGTTTTGGGGAAGGCAGCAATCGGGCTTGCCGGTGCTGCGCTGCTGATGCAGGTCCCGGCGATGGCGCAGGACAGGCCGGCGCCGTTCGACAAGCCCGGCGCCGTCAAGATCGCGCTGGTCCGCTATCTCTCGACCGGCGACTTCTTCCAGGCCTATCTGTCCGGTGTAGAAGCGCAGGCCAAGGCGCTTGGCGTCGATCTGCGCGTCCTCGACAGCCGTCAGGATGCCGCCCTTCAGGCGGACATGGTCGACCAGGCCATCGCGCTCGGCGTTCAGGGCATCATCATCCAGCACGGCTTGACGGAATCGATGAAGGAAGCCGCCCAGCGCGCGGTCGACGCCGGCATCAAGGTCGTCGCCTTCGACGTCAACCTCGAGAACCCCAAAATACCGCAGATCGAGCAGTCCGACCGCGACCTTGCACGCCTCGCTCTCGAGCAGGCAATCAAGGACAATGGCGAGGGCTGGAAGGCCGGCTACGTCTATGTCGCCGGCATCGCGCCGCTCGACCGCCGCAACGAGACCTGGGTCGAGTTCAAGAAGAAATATCCCGGCATCAAAGAGGCGGCGATGTTCGGCACGCTCGACAACCCGATCGCCAATTCCGTCGCCAACCAGGCCCGTTCGGTGCTGTCGGCCAACCCCGACATCAAGGTGATGTTCGCGCCCTTTGACGAATTCGCCAAGGGGGTGAAGATCGCCGTCGACGAGGCCGGCCTGTCACAGGACATCAAGATCTATTCGGCCGACATCTCGACCTCCGACATCGCCGCGATGCGCGAGCCCGACAGCGCCTGGGCGGCGACGGCTGCCACCAACCCGGCCGTCGTCGGCCAGGTTTCGGTGCGCGCGCTGGCGCAGCTTTTGGCCGGCGAAGACCCGGGTCAAAACGTCATCGTGCCGCCGACGCTGATCAGCCAGAAGGACCTGATCGACAAGGACATCAAGAACATGGAAGACCTCTCGGCCAAGCTGCCGCAGTTCGCCCATGCCGATGTCGCGATGCCGGCCTGGATGCCGAACCCGAACGCGAAATAGGCTTTATCACAGGTAAGTGGAAGAGCGGCTCGCGAGCGGGTGGAATCACTTGGCGTCGCAGAAATGGGGCTAAAACAGTAGTTAGAGCGGGATGCCCAGTTCAATCTGAACGCATCCCGCTAGCTATCAATGCCTGCTGCGTCAGCCTCTCTGGTTTACAGCCAGTGTTCCGGATTGCGCATCCCGTGTACGATCGCCACGGGTCCTCCAACTGTGCAGCGGCTTTGCGAGCCGGCCGGCCTGCAGGCACCATCTCTGACGCTGGTGATTAGCCACAGGCCACCATGCCTTCGTCATCCCAGGGCGGAGCAGGAGCGAAGCGACGTCGCGGAGACCCTAGGATGACGAAGGGAGAGGTATTTCGCCCCAATATCGAGGGTTTGCGATTGTCACTAACCTAAAGCAAAGATTGACTGTCGCTGCCAATCGACTTTCAACCAGTCAAAATCACTGTATCGCAGGAGGCCCAACAGCTCGCGCAGCTTGCCAAGATCTTTGCCACGCTTCTCGGCACGGTTCACGTCACGGCGGAATTGTCCGGATCGAACAGGCGCCAGCACATCAGATTTCCAAGTCCTTGAACAACGCGTCGGCCGAGGCGAAACGCTTGCCCTTGCCCTGCTCCAATTCGGACATGGCCTTTCGAGTGGTTGCGTTCGGCACCTTCACCGGAAAGGGGAACTCCTTGTCGGCGGCGACGCGGACCAGCAGCAGGCGAATGGCGTCGGAAACGGACAATCCCATTGCCGCCAAGGCTTCCGTCGCCTGTGCCTTTGTCGCCGCATCGATCCGAGCGCGGACCACAGTTTCCGTTGCCATATCACTGCTCCTTGAAGAGAGCTACAATGTAGCTACGAAAGGCCGAATTCGCAAGCCGTCCGGTCCAGTTCGTACCGTTCGAAAATGTGCGGCGTTTGAGCGACATGCATTACCGCAGCGCTGCCGCGATATTGCCGCCATCCACCGTCGTCACATTGGCGGTGGTGCGCTCTGCCAGCGCCTGATGCAGGAAGGCCTGGGCGACGTCTTCGGCCGTCACTTCCTGCCCGAGCAGATTGCCCGCCATATATTCCTTTTCCGAGACCCCGCGGGCGCTCGAACGGCTGGCGATCATCGCGTCGGTCAACAGCCCGGAACGGATGCGGTCGGCGTTCACCGCATTGGAGCGGATGCCGTGGGCGCCGTAGTCGACAGCATATTGCCTGGACAGGAAAAGCGTCGCCGCCTTTGGCATGCCATAGGCGCCGAACTTCGGACCCGGATTGATCGCCTGCTTGGAGGTGTTGAACAAAAGCACGCCGCCGGTGCCCTGCTCGAGCATGATGCGCACTGCGTTCTGCGCCGCCGACTGGTGGGCGAAGAAATTGAGCTCGAAGCTCTTGCGCAAAGTGGCGTCGTCGAGTTCGCCGATCCTGCCTTCCCAGGCCGCACCGGCATTCGAGACGAGGATGTCGAGGCCGCCGTAGACGGCAACGGCCTTGTCGAAGGCAGCGCGCATCTGCGCCGGGTCGGTGATGTCGGCGCCGACGCCGATCGAACCGTTGCCGGCCTTTTTTGCCGCCTCCGCCGCCCTCGCGGCGTCGAGATCGACGACGACCGCATGGGCGCCATTGTCGGCGAACAGCTTTGCCGTGGCGGCACCGATCGCGCCGGCGCCGCCGGTGACCAGCACAATCTGGCCGGTCAGCGGCTTCGGCTTGTTGGAGGCGAGCTTGGCCTGTTCCAGCGACCAGTATTCGAGCGGGAACAGGTCGGCCTTGGACAGTGGATGGAAATCGCCGATTGCTTCGGCGCCGCGCACCGCCTCGATCCACATCTCACCGACGTCGGAGGCAATCTTCGCGTCCTTCAGCGTGCGGCCATGGCCGAACATGCCGAGCCCCGGCACCAGCGTCAGGCGCGGCATCTGGTCGAGCATAGTGCGCTTCACATCGTCGAGCGCGTCGTTGGTCTCGAAGTAGGCGCGATAGTCCCTGGCGAAGTTTTCGACATGCTGGCGAATGACGGATTTGTAGTCGCCGATCTTGTCCGCGTCCGGCGCCGGCAACGCCATCGGTCCGGTTTTGATGCGAATCGACAGGTCGGGCGTCGACACACCGCGCCCGGCATAGTCGGCAATGTCAGCCGAGTTGATGAAATCGACGATCGCGTCCGAGGTGCGGAAATCGCTGATCATGCGGTCGAAGCGGCTTTCGCCCCGCGCCACCGCCACCGCGCCGCGCAGCATCGGCGCAATCTCCGCAGGCTTCGCCAGCCTGGCCGGCAAGGCGGTTTTTTCGCTACGCGGCTTGCCGTGGCTGGCGATGAAATCCTCGGCGATATCAACATAATGGATCATCCGGTCGTAAGCCTGCCTGGCATCGTCGCCGAAGGTGAAAATGCCATGCTTGTCGAGGATCAGGCCTTCGACCGTCGGGTCGGCGTCGAAGACATCGGCAGCCGCCTTCGCCAGGTCGAATCCCGGCATGATGTAGGGCACGAACCCCATCTTGTTGCCAAAAACCTTCTTGCTCAGCGCCTCGCTGTCGTCCTGGTCGACAATGGCCAGGATGGCGGTCGAGTGCGTATGGTCGACGAATTTATGCGGCAGGAAGGCGTGCAGCAGTGTCTCGACTGAAGGGTTGGGCGAAGACGGATCGATCAGGTTCACCCGCTGCAGCGCCACCATGTCTTCGTCGGAGAGTTTTTTGAGCGACCGCGCCTTGAGCAGCGCGCCGAGCTTGACCGCCGGCAGGCCCTGCGGCTCGATGATGCCCATGTCCCAGCCGCTGCCCTTGACGCAGAGCACGTCCCATTCGTCGCCGACGAGATCGATGGCCTTTGTCTTGCACGATGTGTTGCCGCCGCCATGCAGGACAAGCCGCGGTTCGCCGCCCAGAAGCCTGGTCGTGTAGACGCGCAGCGCCAGGTCGCGTGCCACGCCCTTCATCGCATAGTCGGCAACCAGCTTCTCCGCGTCGCCATCATTCCACAGGTTCTTCATGTTCGCTTCGTCCGGTTGTTTTGTTGTGAAACAGGAATGCCGCGACGCCTTGATGACAAAGCGTCCGCGGCTTGTGTTCTCTAGGCGACCTTTTCTGCTGCCGGTCCGACATCGTCGAGCAGCCGTCGCGCCATCCGGGCGCCGACCACCAGATGCGTGCATAGCCCACCCGCGATCGCCGCCACCAGCGGTCCGAACTTGCTGTCCTCCTGCACCACCACGAGGCGCTTTTCAATCTTGCGCAGCGATGACAGCTCCGCCGAAATGATCCGCCTGTTGTAGCTGCAGTCGAGCGCCTTGCCTTGCGCGTCGATGATCTGACCGGCGATGACGCCGGCAGCCCCGGCACGACGCAGCACCTCCATTTCGCTGGCAGTCAGCGCGCCGCATTTGACGACATGGCTGTCGGCGTCGACAGTGCCGACCGAGTAAAGCGCCAGATTGCAGGCACTGATGCCCGACAACTGCTCGCGGATCACTGGTTCGGCGCGCAGGCCGCGCGCCAGTTCCTCTGTCGTCAGCACCAGCGGCGCATAGAAATTGAGTCCCTTGGCATTGAGCCGGCGGGCGATTTCCATGGTGCATTGGTCGGGGCGGTAGGAATAGGGGGCTCCCAGATTGCCGCAGAGCTGCACCACCGTGACATCCTGCAGATCGGCATAGGACATGATGTCGGCGATCGTATAGATGGTCCTTCCCCAGGCGACGCCGATGCGATCGCCCTTCTTGATCAGTTCGAGAAAGACGCTTGCCGCCAGCACCGCGATGTCGGTCGACGGATCGGCGACATGGCCGTTTTCCGGCGCTATCCAGACGGCATCGAGCTTCAATGCGTCTTCGAGCTTGCGCGCCATGACGTCGTCGGTGAAAAGCTGGGTCGAGGTCGAGATGTTGACGATGCCGGTCTCGCGCGCCTTGCGCAGATACATGGCGACCGAGGCTCGGGAAATCTTGAGCTGGCTGGCGACCTGGTCCTGGCGCAAGCCGTGGGCATAGTAGAGCCAGGCGGCCTTATGGATAAGCTGTTCTGCCGGTCGGATCGCCATGCCATCTCCTCGCTGACATTATTCACGGCTGTCGACAAAAGTCAAATTGTGGAATCTTGGTGAACTGCGGGCATTGTCGATGCCAGGGATTGCGCCATTTTTGTTATCGAGATAAAAACTGAACAGGAGGCCTGACAATGAACGTATCATTGGGTGAGCGCTGGGAAACTTTCGTGTCCAACATTGTCAAGCGGGGCCGCTACGGTTCTGCCAGCGAAGTCGTGCGCGAAGGCTTGCGCCTGGTCGAAGAACGCGAGGAAAAGCTAAAGGCGCTACGCGCCATGCTGGATAAGTCGTTTGCTGACGACGGCGAAGCGACCGAGCAGGACATTGACGCGGCTGTGGAAGCCAAGGCTGAGCAACTCGCAAAGGAAGGCTTCTAGGAGTGCCACGGCTGCGTATGTTGCCGTCGGTACAGACAGATTTGGTCAATATCTTTGAATACGTCGCTCGCGAAAGCGGCAGCCTGGAGCTTGGCCGCCGTTTTGTGGATGCTCTGCGCCAGAAATGCCGTGATCTGGCGAGCTTGCAGGCGACAATCGGTCGTCTTCGCCCCGATCTCCGGCCGGACATCCGGAGTTTCGCCTTCCGGGGACACGTCATTTTCTTCCGCTATAATGGAGATTGCTTTGAGGTGGCGAACATCATCGAAGGGCATCGCGACATCAATGCGCTATGGTCAGAAGGCGAAGGCGGGCAGGGGCACCAGGAGTAGCTGAGGCGGCCTCGCTCGCCAGCGTCCCGAAGCGTTCGATAAACATGGGGAGGACGGGATGGGCAATCCCTACGAACAGGATCTCGGCAGGAATCCAGCCAACCACCAGCCGCTGACGCCGCTCAGCTATCTGGAGCGGGCGGCAAGGACCTTTCCCGCCCATGTCGCCATCATCCATGGTCGCCAGCGCACGACCTATCGCGATTTCTGGCGGCGGTCGCTGAAGCTTGCTTCGGCGCTCTCCAGGCGCGGCATCGGCAAGGGCGACACCGTCACCGTCATGCTGTCCAACACCCCGCCGATGCTGGAAGCGCATTTCGGCGTGCCGATGACCAAGGCGGTGCTGCATTCGCTCAACACCCGTCTCGATGCCGCCGTCATCGCCTTCCAGCTCGACCATGCCGAAACCAAGGTGCTGGTCGTCGATCGCGAGTTTGCAAATGTCGTCAGCGAGGCGCTGGCGCTGGCCAGGGTAAAACCGCTGGTCATCGACTATGACGATCCCGAATACGCCACTGACGCCCCCTATCCCAAGGGCGAGCGGATCGGCTCGCTCGACTACGAGACCTTCGTCGCGGGCGGCGACGAGAATTTCGCCTGGTTGATGCCGGACGACGAATGGGATGCGATCTCGCTCAACTACACCTCCGGGACGACGGGCAATCCGAAGGGCGTCGTCTATCACCATCGCGGTGCGGCACTGATGGCCTACGCCAACACCATCCATGCCGGCATGGGCAAGCATGCGGTCTATCTGTGGACGCTGCCGATGTTCCACTGCAATGGCTGGTGCTTTCCGTGGACGCTGGCCGTGCAGGCCGGTACCCATGTCTGCCTGCGATGGGTGCGGCCGAAGCCGATCTACGACGCCATCGCCGACCACGGCGTCACCCATCTGTGCGGCGCGCCGGTGGTGATGTCGGTGCTGATCAACGCCAGCGACGAGGACAAGCGGCAATTTCCGCAGACGGTCACCTTCAACACCGCCGCGGCACCGCCGCCGGAAGCGGTGCTGTCGGGCATGGCCGATGCGGGTTTTGCCGTCACCCACCTGTATGGCCTGACCGAGACTTATGGCCCGGCTGTCGTCAACGAATGGCATGGCGAGTGGGATGGGCTGGAGAAGGGACAGAAGGCGGCGAGGAAGGCCAGGCAAGGCGTGCGCTATGCCGCGCTCGAGGATCTGACGGTGATGGACCCCGAGACGATGGAGGCGACGCCGGCCGACGGCGAGACGATCGGCGAGGTCATGTTCCGCGGCAACATCGTCATGAAGGGCTATCTGAAGAACCGCAAGGCGAGCGACGAGGCCTTCGCCGGCGGCTGGTTCCACTCGGGCGACCTCGGCGTCATGCATCCCGACGGCTACATCCAGCTCAAGGACCGCTCCAAGGACATCATCATTTCCGGCGGCGAGAACATCTCCTCGATCGAAGTCGAGGAGGCGCTCTACAAGCACAGCGCCGTCGCCTCCTGCGGCGTCGTCGCCAGGCCCGACGACAAATGGGGCGAGGTGCCGGTCGCCTATGTCGAGCTGAAGCCGGGCATGACGGCGACCGAGGCCGAGATCATCGACCACTGCCGCGCGCTGCTCGCCCGCTTCAAACTGCCGAAAGCGGTGATCTTCGCCGAAATCCCGAAGACCTCAACCGGCAAGATCCAGAAGTTCAGGCTGAGGGAGATGGCGAAGGGGTAGGTGGATCAGGACCGTCGGCGTCACGACGGTGCAGAGCGTTTGATGGCAGCGGGACAGCGCCCCCCTCTGTCCTGCCGGACATCTCCCCCACTTGGGGGGAGATTGGCTGTCATCGCCGCTTTCGCCAACTTTCAACATTGCAGGACTAGCTGGGCGCTAAAACCGCCAATCTCCCCCCTCGTGGGGGAGATGTCCGGCAGGACAGAGGGGGGCGCGAAGGATCACGACAGATCAGAATTTAGCCTGAGCCGCCGCTCATGCCGGGAACCGGCAATTGGGCCCGTTCAGTATTGCGAACAATTTTTTTGCCGAAGATGCGAGAGCACGTTGAGCAGCTTGCCGGTCGGGTCGGCAATGAAGAAGCGTCTTACCCCCACGGTTCGTCGGTCAAATCATAGACCACTCTGCAACCGATCTCGTTCGCGCGCAGATAAACCGCGTCGACATTGTCGACCTCGATCGACAGATCAGCCACCGGTGCCTGAGCCGCACTCAACAACGTGCCTTGCAGCAGCTGGATCGGCTGAACGGAGCAAAAAGATCGCTCTGTGTCGGATCGAGCGCCTCGCGATCGTCCTCGCTAAAGAACCGACTCGACGAAAGAAGATCTAGCAGGAGGAGCATTCTAATGGAGAACGCGGAGCGGAGCCCCAGAGCTACACGGCGCGAATGGATCGGGCTCGCCGTTATCGCGCTGCCTTGCCTGCTCTATTCCATGGACCTGACGGTCTTGAATTTGGCCGTGCCGCGGTTGAGCACAGACTTGAGGCCTTCGAGTTCGCAACTTCTGTGGATCGTGGACATTTATGGCTTTCTGCTTGCCGGATGCCTGATCACGATGGGCACGCTGGGCGACCGCATCGGCCGCCGCAGACTGCTTTTGATCGGCGCGGTAACATTTGCAATCGCTTCGGTCTTCGCGGCGTTCTCCACAAGCGCCGAAATGTTGATCGTCTCGCGTGCGCTGCTCGGGATTGCCGCGGCCACGCTTGCGCCGTCCACCCTCTCGTTGATCCGCAACATGTTCCTCGACCCGAGGGAGCGCACGGTTGCGATCGGCGTCTGGATCGCCAGCTTCTCCGCGGGCGCTGCCATCGGCCCGCTGGTCGGGGGCATCCTGCTGAGCTATTTCTGGTGGGGTTCCGTGTTCCTCGTGGCCGTACCGGTCATGGTCGCGTTGCTGGTGTTCGGTCCAATGGTCCTGCCCGAGTATCGCGATCCCGAAGCGGGTCGGCTCGACATCTTGAGCGCCGCGCTGTCACTTGTCGCGGTGCTTTCGGTGATTTACGGCATCAAGGAAATCGCCGAACATGGATTCGGCCTGGAGGCGGCCTTCGCCATTGTCTTCGGCGCGGCTGTCGGCGCCGTTTTCGTCTTGCGTCAACCACGGCTGAAAAATCCCCTGGTCGATCTGCGGCTCTTTCGCTCGCGCGCCTTCAGCGCTTCATTGGCGGTCAACGTTCTCGGCTTCTTCGTCGCGTTCGGCTCGTTTCTCTTCATCGCGCAATATCTGCAGCTGGTGCTCGGGATGGGACCCTTTGTAGCGGGCCTTTGGACTGTGCCTTCCGCCATCGCTTTCATCGCCGGTTCGATGCTGACGCCGATCGCGGTCGGTAAGGCTCGCCCGGGCTATGTGATGGCTGCCGGCCTTGCGCTCGCGGCAGTGGGATTCCTTATTCTCACCCGCAGTGGCGGCCGAGCCGATCTCGCGGTCATCGTCACAGGCTACAGCGTCTTCTCCCTGGGCCTTGCACCGGTGTTCACTTTGGCCACCGACCTCATCGTGGGCACCGTTGAACCCGGGCAAGCCGGTGCGGCCCTCGGGCCTCGCGGAAACCAGCAGTGAGTTGGGCGGCGCGCTCGGCATCGCGATCCTTGGCAGCATCGTCACCGCCATCTATCGCGGCGGCGTGACCGGGATGGTCGCGCACGGGGTGTCCGAACAAGAAATCAGCGTTGCCAAGGACACGCTTGGAGGCGCCGTCGCAGTTGCAATCGCCTTGCCGGAGACGCTCGGTTCCGACCTACTCGGCAAAGCGCGGGAGGCGTTCACTCAGGCATTCCAGATGACTGCCGGCATCTGCGCGTTGGTGGCGCTGGCTGCGGCCATCCTTGCGGGGGTCCTGTTGCAAAAAGTACGGGGGCAGGTCTGAGGCTGGGCAGCAGCCAGCAAAAGCTGCGACACCAACCGACCCCTGAGGCCTAAGCACGACACGGAACAGAGGAGGAAACCCATGCCGATTTTCGGACTATCGCCTGGAGGTCAAGACGAGACCCTTTCTCGGCCATGGGCGCAAAGGCCGCCGCGGTCAGCGACTAGATCGAAAACGCCCCGCTCGCCACCACGATGCCACGTCCACACACGCTCACCGAGCCGGCATCGACATCGACCTCGATGATGCTGGTACGTCCGAGCGCCGTGCCTTGTTCGACCTTGATGACGCCGGGCTGCGCAACACCGTGTGCAACCAGATGTGCGGCGAGCGGACCAGCCGCCGTACCGGTTGCCGGATCCTCGGCAATGCCGACAGTCGGGTTGAAAAACCGTGCATACGCTGTGCTTCCCCGCAGTGGCGGATCAAGTGAGAAGACGTAGCAGCCTTCCCCGCCGACCTCGTTGAGCAGGTCGAAAAGCTGTTTGGCGTCAGGCGAAATCCGGTCGACGGCTTGGCGATCGCGGATTGGCACCAGGAGATGGCCAGCACCGGTCGAGACCACCTGGCAAGGCACGACGTCCGTTATTTCTTCAGTATTTAAGCCAAGTGCCGCGGCAAGGGCGCCAAGGCTTGAGATCTGCCGGCCGGCCACTGGGGCTTCTTGCCGCATAATGATCTTTTCGAGTTTTCCCTGGCTTTGCCAGATGGCCAATGGATATACCAAGTCGCCGATCTGTTGGTGAAACCATGTCGGGCCATCGCCCAGCTCGAGCCGCCCCGCGGCAGCGAGCCACCACCAGGCCCCTAGCGTGTTGTGGCCGCCTGCGCCGAAAACCTCCACGCCTTTCGGCGTGAAAGAGCGCAATTTCCAATCGGCGTCCGCCCGGGTCGCCGGCAGGACAAAAGTGGTTTCGGACTGGTTGAACTCACGGGCAATGTTCTGCATCAGCTCGAGCGCCAACTCGCCACCACAATCGACCACCGCAAGGGAATTGCCGGTAAGCGGCTCCACCGCGAAGACATCGACGAAATGAAATGGGATTGTTCTGCTCATGGTTTTTCCTCCGAGAACCGCAATTGGGCCCGTTCAGTTTGCAGAACAATCTCTACCGAAATAACAATCTCTACCGAAGATGCGAGAGCACGTTGACCAGCTTGCCGGTCGGGTCGGCAATGAAGAAGCGTCTTACGCCCCACGGTTCGTCAGTCAAATCATAGACCACTCTGCAACCGATCTCGTTCGCGCGAAGATAAACCGCATCGACATTGTCGACCTCGATCGACAGATCAGGCACCGGGGTGCCGGAGCCGCCCTCGCTGGCGATGCTGATCTGGGGGACGGTGGTTTCGCTGGACGCCAGCGTGACGAGCCAGCCGTGATCCATGACGGCATCGAGCCCGAACAAGTCGGTATAGAACTTCCGAACATCCGGAATGCTGTCTGTTGCGATGTTCGAGACGATGCGCAGCACGGTCATTCCATGTCTCCTTCACTGCTTGGCGTATCTCCACAGCTTCGATGATAACGCATTGCTGCGCTGCGGGGACCCGCAGCAGGCTTCGTTAACGCTGTTCACGCCCAGGTTGTATCAATGGATGTCGCCGGTCGCCCAGAAAGGTTAACATCACCTGTTGACAGGCGGGCGATTTCGAATTACGAGTGACGAAATTCAAAATTCGTCACTCGTAATGAGCTAATGATCCATGATGCATGACACCCTCGACACGACGGCTGACCTGGTCCGGCAGGAGAATGTCGCGCGCATCCTCGATTGCGCAGAGCGGCTGTTCCGCCACTATGGCTACGGCAAGACCAATGTCGCCGACATAGCCCGTGAACTCGGCATGTCGACGGCCAACATCTACCGTTTCTTCGCCTCCAAGGTCGAAATCCACCAGGCCGTTTGCGGCCGTATGCTCGCTACCTGCTACCAACTGACCTACGACGCCTGCCATAGTCCCGGAACGGCCAGCGACAGGCTGCGCCGCTACGTGCAAACGCATTATCAGTGGACCCGCGACACCATGCTCGACCAGGAGAAGGTGCACGAAATGGTCGTCGTCGCCATCGAGCGCGATTGGCATGTCATCGAGAAGCATATCGACAGGATCCGCGGCTTGGTCGAGGAGGTGATCCGCGAGGGAATCGCGGCCGGCGAGTTTGCCGACCAGGACCCGGAAGTCGCTTCGCGGTGTTTCGGCGCCGCTATCATCACCCTGTGTCACCCGCAGATGGTCGCCCAGTGCCTTGCCAAGAACAACCGGGCGATGCCGGACGACCTTATCGAGTTTGCCATCAGGGCTTTGAAGAAATGACCGGCGGCGTCCGCCGGGCGTCGACAATCCATCTCCAGTTCGGGAGTACGCAAGTGTCTTTGTCCAAATCCATCATGAACAGGCTGCCGGCCATTGGTCCGGCTCTGGTCGTCGTCGCGGCGCTTGGGCTCGCCGGTTGCTCGCAAGAAAAAGTGGAAGTCAAGGACATCGTCCGGCCGGTCAAGGTCGTCGAGATCGCCAAGGCGAACAATACCCGTGAGCTCTCCTACTCCGGATCCGTGCGTGCCCGCACCGAGATGAATCTCGGCTTCCGCATCAACGGCAAGATCACCGAGCGCCTGGTCGACATCGGCCAGCGCGTCAAGCCGGGCGACGTTCTGGCCCGCATCGATCCCGCCGACTACGACCTTTCGGTCAACAGCGCCGAGGCCAGCCTCGAGGCCGCCGAGCGGCAGGTCGAGACAACGGGCCTTGCCCGCCGTCGTGCCGAACAGCTGTTTGCCAAGAAGTTCTCCTCGAAATCGCAGCTCGAACAGGCGACGCTCAGCTATGATCAGGCGGTCGCCACCCGCAATTCCGCCCGCTCAGCGCTTGACCAGGCGAAGAACCAGGTCCTCTACACCGACCTCAAGGCGGACAGGAATGGCATCGTCACGTCAGTCGCCGCCGATGTCGGTCAGGTGGTCGGCTCCGGCACGCCGGTTGTGACCGTTGCCGTCGATGGCGAGAAGGAAGTGCTGATCGCCGTGCCGGAAACGGATATCGCCCAGTTCAAGCCGGGCAAAGACGTCAAGGCAAGCTTCTGGTCCGACGAAGCGCTGACGCTCGACGGCAAGGTCCGTGAAGTCGCCGGCAGCGCCGATCAGCAGTCGCGTACCTTTGCCGTTCGCGTCAGCCTGCCGAGCGATCCGCGCGTGCTTCTCGGCATGACCGCGAATATCGAGGCTTCGGCCGCCAACAACAGCCTGCAAAGCGTATCGATCCCGTTGAGCGCGCTGGCGGAAAAGGACGGCCAGCAGATCGTCTGGACCGTGGACCGCAACGGCGAGACCGTCCATGCGCGTCCGATCAAGGTCGCCGAGTTCACCGCCGACGGCGTGCATGTTGCCGAAGGATTGAAACCCGGCGATGTCGTCGTTGCGGCGGGCACGCAATTCATGACCGAAAATCTGAAAGTCAAGCTGGCCGGCGATGCGGTGCAGCAGTCAGCATCGGCGGACGATGATGGCGACGCCGTCAAGCGCGTGCGCTGACGGCCAGGCAGAAAACGGCTTTTCCTCGCATCGGCGCAAGCCGCGAGGTCAAGCGGTTCACGGTTTCCGGGCGGCAGGCGCCCGATTGTCGAGACGTCAGGTCGATGTACCCCCCCGACATCGATCCTAGCGCCCCACCGCGATGAGTGTCTCTCCGCTCGGAAAGCCTCGCCGCCCGGAAGCCAGAGCATGATCCCGAAAAGTGGAAGCCGGTTTTCGGAAAAGATCATGCTCGAACAGGAAAGATGGAGCCCCATCCCGATCCTATCGGGATGGAACAGGCTCCAGCATTAGAAGCTCCGTGGGCATGCCATGTGCGTGCGCTGACGATCAGACAGATGGACTGGCGCTATGACCACCGACACCACCGACACCAATGGAAAACGGCCTTTCAATCTTTCGCGCTGGGCGATCGGGCACCCGAGCATTGCGCGGTTCCTGTTCGGCCTGATCATTGTTGCCGGTGCGCTCGGCCTGATGCGCATGGGCCAGAAGGAAGATCCGGATTTCACCTTCCGCGTCATGGTCGTCCAGGCGGTCTGGCCCGGTGCCTCGATCCAGGAGATGGAGGACCAGGTCGTCAACAAGATCGAGCGCAAGCTGCAGGAAACGCCGCATCTCGATTTCGTCCGTTCCTACACGCGCGCCGGCAGCGCCATCATCACCTTGCAGGTGGAAGGCGACACCAATCCGACGCAGGTCGCGGATGCCTTTTACCAGGTACGCAAGAAGGTCGGCGATATCGCCAATGAGCTGCCCCAGGGGCTGCTTGGGCCTTACTTCAACGACGAATTCGGCGACACTTTCATCACCCTGCATTCGATCAGCGGCGATGGCTACAGCTATCCCGAGCTGAAGAAATTGGCCATCCAGGCGCGTGACATGCTACTGACCACGCCCGGCGTCGAGAAGGCCGTGATCATCGGCGACCAGCCGGAAAAACTCTATATCGACGTTTCGTCCAAGGTGCTTGCCGAGCGCGGCCTGACACTCACCGATCTGCAGAACGCGATCAAGGGCCAGAACAATGTCGATCCCGCAGGCTCGGTCGACACCGGCCAGCGCTCTGTGCGCATCTCGGTCGAAGGCAGCGTGACGGAGGCAGCCGACATCCGCGAACTTCGCCTGCGCGCCGGCAATCAGGTGACGCGCCTCGGCGACATCGCAACCGTGACCACAGGTCTCGAGGATCCCTATCAGCGCAAATACCGCTTCAACGGCCAGGACAGCGTCCAGGTCGGCGTCGTCATGGCCAAGGGCTTCAACGTCACCGATGTCGGCAAGGAGGTCGAGGCGACCTATCACCGCTTCGAAGAGGCCTTGCCTTACGGCGTTTCAGTCGATCAGATCGCCGACCAGCCGGAAGTCGTGCGGGACGCGGTGAGTGAGTTCATGACGGCGCTCGGCGAGGCGCTGCTGATCGTGCTTGTCGTTTCGTTCCTGACGATCGGCTGGCGTTCGGGCCTGGTGATCGCGATCACCATTCCGCTCGTTCTGGCCGCCACCTTCGCCATCATGTACGAGATCGGCATCGATCTGCAGCGCATTTCGCTTGGCGCGCTGATCATCGCGCTCGGCCTGCTTGTCGACGACGCGATGATCGTCGTCGAAATGATGGAACGCAAGCTCGAGGAAGGAATGGTCAAGATCGAGGCGGCGAGCTTCGCTTACACCTCGACGGCCTTCCCGATGCTGACCGGCACGCTGATCACCACCGCCGGCTTCATCCCGGTCGGCTTCGCGGCTTCGACGGCCGGCGAATATGTGCGCACGCTGTTCTATGTTGTCGGCATCGCACTGGTCGTCTCCTGGTTCGTGGCGGTCTATTTCACGCCGTGGCTTGGTCATATGATCCTCAAGCAGCGAAAACACGCCGGCAGCCATCACGATGTCTTCGACACGCGCTTTTATCGCCGGCTTCGCGCCACCGTCAGCTGGTCCGTGCGCCACCGCATCATCGTGCTGGTCATGACGCTGGTGACCTTCGTCACCAGCCTGTGGGCGTTCCAGTTCATCCCGCAGAATTTCTTCCCGCAGTCGTCGCGTCCGGAAATCCTTGTCGACCTCTGGCTGCCGGAAGGCACCAGCATCAAGGAAGTCGAGACGCAGGCCAAGGCGCTCGAAACCAGGATGATGGACGACAAGGACAAGCGCTTCATCGCCACCTATATCGGCGAGGGCGCTCCGCGTTTCTTCCTGCCGCTCGACCAGCAGCTCCGCAATCCGAATTTTGCCCAGCTTCTGGTGATGGCCAATGACGAACCGGCCCGCGAACGGCTGATCGTCAAGCTGCGCACCATTCTGGCCGAGGATTTCCCGTCGGTCCGTGCCAAGGTCGACCGCCTGTTCCTCGGGCCGCCCACCGGCTGGCCGGTGCAGATGCGCGTCATGGGCCCGGATCGCCAGGAGGTGCGCCGCATCGCCGACGAGGTGAAGGCGAAGTTCCAGGCAAATCCGCTGCTCGGCGCCGTCCACGACGACTGGCTCGAGCCGGTGCCGGAGATGAAGCTGGTGATCGACCAGGATCGCGCCCGTGCGCTCGGCGTCACCTCGCAGCGCATCCGCCAGATGCTGCAGGCGACCATGTCGGGAGCGCCGCTCGATGATTTCCGTGATGGCGAGGAGACGGTTTCGATCGTCGCTCGCGAGCCGGAGGCAAGCCGCCATCTGCTGTCGGCGGTCGACTCGATCTCTGTCCCGACGGATTTCGGTGGCTTCGTGCCGCTGTCGCAGGTCGCCAAGGTCGTCCCGGTGCTGGAGCAAGGTGTCGAATGGCGGCGCGACCGTCTGCCGACCATCAGCGTGCGCGCCACGCTGCCGGACGGCGTGCAGTCGAACGATGTCGTCATGAAGATGTACAGCGAGATGCAGGGCCTGCGCGACGGTCTGGCGCCTGGCTACAACATCGAGATCCAGGGCGGCGCCGAGGATTCGGCCGAAAGCCAGGCCTCGATTGCTGCGAAAGCTCCAATCATGCTGGCCGTCATCGTCGTGCTGCTGATGATCCAGCTGCAGCATTTCGGCAAGGCGATGCTGGTGCTGGCGACTGGTCCACTCGGCATCATCGGTGCTGCGGCGGCACTTTTGATCAGTGGCGCGCCGTTCGGCTTCGTCGCCATTCTCGGCGTCATCGCGCTGCTTGGCATCATCATGCGCAACTCGATCATCCTGGTCGACCAGATCGACCAGGACATCGCAGCCGGCATGGAACGCTCGGAGGCCATCATCGGCTCGGCAGTCCGCCGTTTCCGGCCGATCATGCTGACGGCGCTGACGGCGGTCCTGGCACTGATCCCGATCTCGCGCGGCGTCTTCTGGGGTCCGCTCGCCTATGCCATGATGGGCGGCATCCTCGTTGCCACGGTGCTGACCATCCTCGTCCTTCCGGCAGGCTATGCCTTGTTCTTCGGCAGGGAGCGCAAGAAGGTCGAGGACGCGGAGCCGGCCGCCGAGCCGAGGCTGGCGGAAAACGATGACCAGCCGCAACTGCCCCTGGCGGCCGAATAGCGGTCGAGGCAGTCGCGCAAGGTTGGCGCCGCCCCTCATCTGGCTGCCGCCATCTTCTCCCCGTATAGTGACGGGGAGAAGGACGCCTTCGCAAAGGATTTCGCCAATATCCAGCGCTGCAAAAAAAGCGCCGAGCGTACGGCCAGCCCCTTCTCCCCGTCCACTATACGGGGAGAAGTGCCCGGCAGGGCGATGAGGGGCGGCGCCGAGATCGATAATTAATCTCAAGTGAGGCTACCGCGCGCCGGAGGAGGACGTCATGACCATAGCTCAGGCACCGGTGGCGCTGCGCCGGCCGATCGACGGACGCCACCGCAAAATGTTCGTCGATGGGGCTTGGGTCGACGCTTGCTCGGGCCGCACCATGGAAACCCGCAATCCGGCCACCGGCGCGGTCATTGCCACGGTGCCGCGCGGCGACCGCCAGGATGTTGAGCTGGCGGTGGCCGCAGCGCGCAGGGCCTTCGACGGGCCGTGGAGCCGGTGCAAGCCCTATGAGCGGCAGGTGCTGCTCCTCAGGATCGCCGATCTCTTCGAAAAGCACTGGGAGGAGATCAGCCGTTCGGACACCACCGACATGGGCATGCCGATCGTGCGCACGCTGGCCAACCGCAACCGCGTCATCGGCATGCTGCGCTATTACGCCGGCATGGCGACGTCCCTGCACGGCGAGACGATCGAGAACTCGCTGCCGGGCGAAATCGTCTCCTTCACGCGCAAGGAGCCGGTCGGCGTCGTCGGCGCCATCATCCCGTGGAACGCCCCGACGGCGGCTTCGATCTGGAAGATCGGACCGGCGCTGGCGACCGGCTGCACGGTGGTGCTGAAACCATCCGAAGAGGCGCCGCTGACGCCGCTTCTGATCGCAGACCTCATGAACGAGGCCGGCGTTCCGCCAGGCGTCGTCAACATCGTGACCGGCACCGGCGCCGAGGCAGGCGCCGCACTTGCCGAGCATATGGGCGTCGACAAGATCGTCTTCACCGGCTCGACGGCAACCGGCCAGTCGATCGTCCGCGCCTCGGCTGGCAACCTCAAGCGCGTCTCGCTGGAGCTTGGCGGCAAGTCGCCGGTCATCGTCTGCGCCGACGCCGATCTCGACAAGGCGGTGCCGGTGGCGGCGATGTCGGTGTTCGCCAATTCCGGCCAGATCTGCATCGCCGGCTCGCGCCTGTTCGTCGAACGCTCCGTCCATGATGAATTCGTCGAGCGGCTGGCGGCCTATGCCAAGGGTCTCAGGATCGGCGACGGCATCGATCCGGCGACCGAGATCGGCCCGCTCGTCTCCGAAAACCAGCTGCAACGGGTCGCCTCGTATTTCGAGGCCGGCACGGCGGAGGGCGCGACCCTCGTCACAGGCGGTCAACGCCTCATGGAAGGTGCGCTGGCCGCCGGCAATTTCGTCGCGCCGACCGTCTTTGCCGGCGTTTCGGACGACATGAGGATCGCGCGCGAGGAGATCTTCGGGCCGGTGATTTCGGCGCTGCCGTTCGATACGCTCGATGAGGCGGTCGAGCGCGCCAACAACACGCCCTACGGTCTTGCCGCCGGGGTCTTCACCCGCAATGTCGCCACCGCCCACCAGCTGTCGCGAAAAATCCGCGCCGGCTCAGTCTGGGTGAACACCTATCACGCCATCGATCCGGCCGTGCCTTTCGGCGGCTACAAGATGAGCGGCTACGGCCGCGAGGGCGGTGCCGAGCACCTCGACGAGTATCTCAACACCAAGGGCGTGTTCATCAAGATTGATTGAAAACGCGGCTCTCCCTTCTCCCCTTGTGGGAGAAGGTGGCCTCGCCCACGGGTCTTGCCTCCGGCAAGCCCGAGGACAGGCTCCGCGAGGTCGGATGAGGGGTGTTCCAGCTTGGCACGGACGGCACTCCGGCCAACACCCCTCTTCCGTCTTGGCGCTGCGCGCCAATCCACCTTCTCCCACAAGGGGAGAAGGCAAGAATGCAGCCGTCAGCTGCGCGGTCTGGTCTTCTGCGGATCGTAGTGGGCAAAAGTCACGACGCGTGCCGGCAGTCGCTTGCTGTGGCCGTCGAGCTTGCCGATCTCGACCGCGGTGCCGATCGCGGCATGGGTGACGTCGAGCCTGGCCAGCGCGATGGTCTTGTTGAGCAGCGGCGAGCGCATGGCGGACGTGACCTCGCCGATCTGGGCGCGGCCGACATGGACGCAATCGCCATGCCCGACCGCGACATTGGCGTCGATGTCGAGGCCGACCAGTTTCCTCTGCGGGTTTTCCTTGCGCCGGATCAGCGCCTCGCGGCCGATGAAATCGTCGGTCTTGCTCTTCAGCGGCACGGTGAAGCCGATGCCGGCCTCGAACGGATCGGTCTGGTCGGAAAATTCGTGAGCAGCAAAGATCAGCCCGGCCTCGATGCGCACCATGTCGAGCGCCTGCAGCCCCATCGGCTTCAAGCCATGCGGCTGGCCGGCCGCCCAGATGGCGTCGAACACCTTTTCGGCGTCGCGCGGGTGGCACCAGATCTCGTAGCCGAGTTCGCCGGTGTAGCCGGTGCGCGAGACGACGATTGGAATGCCGTTGCCGCCGCCGATGCGGGCGACGGCGAAACGGAACCATTCGAGCTCCTCGATCGACGGCTGCAGCGGCGAGGTCCAGATGATCTCCTTCAGGATGTCGCGGCTCTTCGGTCCCTGCACGGCGACATTGTGCATCTGGTCGGTCGACGAGCGCACCAGCACGTTGAGGTCGAGGCGCGTCGCGGTGTCGCGCAGCCATTCGCCGGAAAGATCGTCGCCGCCGACCCAACGGAAATTATCCTTGCCGAGCCTGAGCAGCGTGCCGTCGTCGATCATGCCGCCATGCTCGTAGCACATGGCGGAATAGACCACCTGGCCGACACCGAGTTTTTTCACGTCGCGGGTCAGCGTGTATTGCAGCAGCGCTTCCGAATCCGGGCCGGTGACCTCGAATTTGCGCAGCGGCGACAGGTCCATGATGACGGCGGCCTGCCGGCAGGCCCAGTATTCGTCGATAGGGCCCTCTTTTGCGAAGGAATTGGCCAGCCAATACCCCCTGTACTCGACGAAGTTGCGGGTGTGCTTGGCAAAGCTCGAATGAAATGATGTCTCGCGGGTCATTTTCGGTTCCGAATCGGGCGTCATGCGTCTGGCGATCGCTCGCGAGAATTTATGCTTGCCGGAATAGGTCCGCACATGGATGTCGGTCGGGTTCCAGCCATTGGCCGGCGTCGTGTCGTCGGGACAGGCGGACGACACGCAAACGATGTCGGTAAGCGCCCGCAGCAGCACATAGTCGCCCGGCCGCGACCATGGCTCGTCCGACACCATGACGCCATGCGCGTCGATCGCCGTGTTGAAGAAGAAATTGATCGCCATCCAGCCCGCGCGAGGAGTTACACCCTTGTCGGAGAGCGCGCGGTTGAAATTCTCCGAGCAGTTGGGGTGACCGGGATAGCCGATGTCGTCGTAATATTTGGCGGCGCAAGCGAGCGCGAACGCATCGTGCCGGCCGCAGGTGTCCTGCACCACCTCGACCAGCGGCTCCATGTCCTGATCGTAATATTTCGAATGAAGGCCTGGCATCGGATAGCTCGAACCCATCAGCGTGCGGGTCGTCGTCACGTCGAGCGGATGGTCGCGTCCCTTGTCGAGCTTGCGCGCCGAAAAGCACTGGAAGTCGGTGCATTGGCGCCCGTCGACATCGATGATCTGCAGATAGTCGCCCGCCCCGACGAAGTAGGCTTCCGCGGTCGCCGAATGGACGCGCAAATCGAGCACCGGGTCGGCCAGCGGGTCGCCAAGCCTGGACTTCGCCGCCGGACGGATCGTGGCGCGGCGAACGATGACGTTGAGCGGCGTCGCCGTGTCATGGCCGTCGACCGGCATTGGCCCGCCCGGGGCGGCGATCAGCATCGAGCCGTCGCGGGCGACGGCAAAACCCTGTTCGGTGCCGGCAGGGGTGGCGCCGCCGAAGACACGAACCGCCTTTGCCTGGCCGAGCTGCACCTGGCTTCGCTCGAGCCCTCGGCGCAACGAAGCGAGGCTGTCGTCGCCATCGGCCAGCAACGCCTTGATGCCGGCGGCATTGCTGTTCGATTTCTCGCCGAAAATGCCGGCATCAGGCACCCCGCTCTTGTCCCATGCCAAGAGCTCGCAAGCCTGGCCGCCTTCGACGTTGCGCACGCTGACGGTATCGCCGGCCTCGACGTCGATGAGCACCGCACCATTGCCTTGAACGGAATAGCGCTCCATGCCGGCGGGCAGCGCCATCTGGCCGGGCCGCAGGATCAGGCTCGGTCGTGGCGGTCCGGCGGCGACGGCGGGGTAGGGCGACTGGCTCATCTCGACCCGGGTCTCAAGAAACAAGTTTGCCTGTACGTGAAATTATTTTCGCAGCAAGAATAGCAGTGCGTGTCGGTTTGGCAAGGCGGCGCGGCTCCCCCTTCTCCCCTTGTGGGAGAAGGTGGCCGAGCGAAGCTCGGTCGGATGAGGGGTGCTCCAGCTTGGCACCGACAGCACTCCGTCCAACACCCCTCTTCCGTCTTGGCGCTACGCGCCAATCCACCTTCTCCCACAAGGGGAGAAGGCAAGAGGCAACCGCTACGCCAACTCCTCCAAATAGCCGACCTCGACGCCATACTCCGCGGCTGCGTCGAGCATCGTGTGCCACAGGCTTTCGGCGAAACTTGCAAACACCAGAAGATTGAACACCGCCTGCCCATCCGGCCGGTCATCGCCACGCCAGAGATTGACGCTGGTATGGTCGATCGACGTGGCGGCAGCGGCGTCGATCGGAAACGCCGTCGGGTGCAGGTCGAGCGACGACAATTTCGCCAGCATGGCGCGCGCCTTGGCTCCCGAGACGCTGATCAGGGCGCGCGCATGCGACTGGTCCGACAGCGACGCGGACTGCGAAAACGCCTGGCTCAAATTGTCCATCGTGTGCTTGCCGCTCTTGGACAGGACGAGGAACTGATCCGGTCCCGACCAGATGAGCGTCACGCCCGAAGCGCTGACGGCCTTCGGCAGATCCGGAGCCGCCATGCCGAAACGGACCTTGGCGGCGTTTGCCAGTTCCGCCCCTTTGCCGCGCCGCGCCATCACCTGGATCAGGTCGAAATTGCGAACTTCAGTGAGGGAAATGCCCGGCGCGACGTCGCGCGCGCCATGGGCGCCGACGACAAGGACATGCTCCAGCGGACTGCGAGAAAGCCACGAAGACTCAGCCACGCTGGCGCCCTCCATCCGGATCGTAGAAGACGGGATTGCACAGCTCGACATCATAGTCTTCACCGCGCAGCGGATCGTGCGCATGGACGATCTCGCCAATGCGCTCGCGGCCGCGCTCGACAAGCGCCAGCCCGATCCACTGGTCAAGCATCGGCGAGAAACAGACCGAGGTGACATAGCCCTGGTCGTTGGCGGAACCCGGTATCTCGCCCTTCGGAATGATATGCGCGCCGGAGCGCAGGCGGCGCGCTCTGTCCGTCGGCTTGATGCCGACCACGACCTGCCGATCCGGTGCGACCAGCGCCTCGCGTCCGGCCATGACGCGGCCGACAAAATCCTTTTTGGTCGACATCATCTTGCCCAAGCCGAGATCGGCCGCGGTCGTCGTGCCGTTCAGTTCCGGCCCGGCAACATGGCCCTTTTCGATGCGCATGACGCCGAGCGCCTCGGTGCCATAGGGCGTGACGCCGAATTGTTTGCCGGCTAGCATCAGGTTGCGCACCAGCGCGTCGCCGTAGCGGGCCGGAGCGGAAATCTCGAACGCCATCTCGCCGGAGAACGAAATGCGGAACAGCCGCGCCCTGATGCCGCCGCGAAGGGATACCTCCCGCGCTCCCATGAATGGAAAACCCTCGTTCGAAAGGTCCTCGGCCGGATCGACGATTTCGCGAAGCAAGTCCCGGGTCTTCGGCCCGGCGATCGAGAATTGCGCCCACTGGTCGGAGACTGACGTGAGTTGCACGTCGAGTTCTGGGAACAGCACCTGCCGGCAGAATTCAAGATGCTGCATCACCGGCCCGGCCTTGGCGGTGGTGGTGGTCAGGAAATAGTGATCCTCGGCCAGCCGCGACGTGGTGCCGTCGTCATAGACCATGCCGTCCTCGCGCAGCATCAGCCCATAGCGGGCCCTTCCCACGGCAAGATTGGAGAAGGTGTTGATGTAGACGCGGTCGAGGAAGGCGCCGGCATCCGGTCCGTGCACGTCGATCTTGCCGAGCGTCGAGACGTCGCAAAAGCCGACGCCGGAGCGTACCGCCTTGACCTCGCGGATGACCGTTTCCAGCCAGTCCTTCTCGCCGGCGCGCGGATACCATTGCGCGCGCTTCCACAGGCCGGTGTCGACGAACACAGCGCCCTGTTCAACTGCCCAGTGATGCGACGGCGTCAGCCTTGTCGCGTGGAAGTTTTCGTCGCGATGATGGCCGGCAAAGGCGCCGATGGCGACCGGCACATAGGGCGGCCGGTAGATCGTCGTGCCGGTCTCGGGAATGGATTTGCCTGACAGCGCCGCCATGATGGCGAGGCCGGCGACATTCGAGGTCTTGCCCTGGTCGGTCGCCATGCCGAGCGTCGTATAGCGCTTCAGATGCTCGACCGATTCAAAGCCTTCGCGCTGCGCCAGCTCGATGTCGGCAGCGGTGACGTCATGCTGGTAGTCGACAAAGGCTTTTCCTTTGCCGGCAACATGCCAGAGCGGGGTCAGCGAAAACGCTTCGTCTTCGGCGACTGGCGGCGTGCCGGCACTGCCGCTGTGCCCGGCGCTCTGCGCCGCCGCCGCACCGGCGGCAAACCCCTGGCGCAGGCAGGCGCCGAGCCCAAAAGCGCCGTTGGCGGCACCGGCGGCCACCATGCCGGGAGGCGCGCCGTCCGGCACGAAGGCCGATATATCGTCCTGCCATTTCGGCCGGCCGCGATGGCATGAGGTCAGCCCGACCGCCGGGTTCCAGCCGCCGGAAACGGCAAGCCCGTCGGCTTCGACCTCGGCGCGTGCGCCGCCTGCCAGAGATATCGAGATTTTCCTGACACCGTCCTTGCCGCCGTCCACCCCGCTGACGAAACCGTTCAAAACGGCAAAGCCGGTTTTGGCGGCAAGCGCGCGATGCGCGGCCGATACGTCTGGACGCGCATCGACGACGGCAGCGATCTGCAATCCGGCGCCGAGTGCCGCCTCGACCGTGCGCCAGCCATCGCCGTTGTTGGTGAACAGCGCAATCCTCTTCGCCGGGGTTGCCGCATAGCGCGCGATATAGCTCCGCATTGCCGAAGCCATCATCACGCCGGGCGTGTCGTTGTCGGCAAAGACGATCGGCCGTTCGATGGCGCCGGCGGCAACAATCGAGCGCTTTGCCACGATCCGCCACAGGCGCTGGCGCACCTGATGCTCCGGCGGCGAAGGCAGATGATCGTTGACCCGCTCGATGGCGCCATAAGTCCCGCCATCATAGACGCCGAACAGTGTCGTGCGGTTCATGATGCGGACATCGGGCAGCGAGGCGAGTTCGGCCAGCGTGCGCGAAATCCATTCGGCTGCGGGCACCCCGTCGATCGTACCGCCGTCGGCAAGCAGGCGGCCGCCAAGCGCAAAATCTTCCTCGCACAGGATGACGCGGGCACCAGATCGGCCGGCGGCAAGTGCTGCCGCCAGCCCGGCTGGGCCGGAACCAGCGATCAGCACGTCGCAATGCGCCCACGTCTTGTCGTAATGATCAGGATCGGCAACGCCCGCGGCGCGGCCGAGACCAGCGGCGCGGCGGATCGCCGGCTCGTAGACTGCTTCCCAGAATTTTGCCGGCCACATGAAGGTCTTGTAGTAGAAGCCGGCGACGAAGATCGGTGAGAACAGCTGGTTGACCGCCATCAGATCGTGGCGCAGCGACGGCCAGCGGTTCTGGCTGGCGGCTTCCAGACCGTCATAAAGTTCGGCGGTGGTCGCCTTGGTGTTGGGCTCACGCCGGGCTCCGGTGCGCAGCTCGACCAGTGCGTTGGGTTCTTCCGAGCCCGCGGTCAGGATGCCGCGCGGCCGGTGGTACTTGAACGAGCGGCCGACCAGCTTGACGCCATTGGCGATCAGCGCCGAGGCCAGCGTGTCGCCCTGGAAGCCGGCAAAGGTTTTGCCGTCGAAGCGAAAGTTCAGCAGCAACGAGCGGTCGATGAGACCGCCGGATGGCAGACGATTGGGTTGGCTGGAAATCACGATGCCCGGCCCCCATGCACGAGCGTCGCGCTGCCCCTCATCGCCCTGCCGGGCACTTCTCCCCGTATAGTGACGGGGAGAAGGACGCCTTCACTGAGGGTTTCGCCAATCTCCAGCGTAGGAGGAAGAGCGCCGAGGTTGCGGCCATCTACCTTCTCCCCGTCACTATACGGGGAGAAGGTGCCGGCAGGCGGATGAGGGGCGGCGCTGAGTTGGCTAAGAATACTCATTTTGCCTGCCTCGCCCCGACTCCCGCCGCCGGCTCGACCGAGGAAATCTCGTGTGTCAGCGTGTTGCGGGTGATCTTCAGCCAGGCCCGGCAGCCGCCGCCATGATACCAATGTTCGCTCGTCTCGCCGGCAATGTTGTCGCGCAGATAGACGTAGTCGAACACTTCGTCTTCCGAGCCACCGGCTGCCGGCCGCAGCGGCTTGGCGTCGCCGAGATAGGTGAACTCGCCGAGTTCGCGTTCGCCGCAGAAGGGACAGACAATACGCATGCTTTTCGGGCCGTCCTCAGTGCAGGTTCGGTTGGGCGCCGACGCCCTTTTCATCGATGACAGCGCCCCGCCGGAACCGGTCGAGGCGGAAGCGCGCCGCCTCCTTGTGCAGTTCGTCGCGGGCCACAAGATGGGCAAAGACAAGGCCGGAGCCGGGCGTCGCCTTGAAGCCGCCATAGCACCAGCCGGCATTGAGATAGAGCCCGTCCACCGGCGTCTTATCGATGATCGGCGAGCCGTCCATCGACATGTCCATGATGCCGCCCCATTGGCGCAACAGGCGCACGCGACCGATCATCGGCATCAGCGCCATGCCGCCCTCGCAGACGTCTTCCATCACAGGCATGTTGCCGCGCTGGGCATAGGAATTGTAGCCGTCTATATCGCCGCCGAAGACCAGCCCGCCCTTGTCCGACTGGCTGACATAGAAATGGCCGGCGCCGAAGGTCATGACATTGGGGATCAGCGGCTTGATCGCCTCGGAAACGAAGGCCTGCAGCACATGGCTCTCGATCGGCAGCCGCAGGCCAGCCATCGCCGCGACGCGCGACGAACTGCCGGCGACGGCCATGCCGACCTTGCCGGCGCCGATTGTGCCGCGCGATGTCTCGACGCCGGTCACCTTGCCGTTGGCGTCGCGCCCAAAGCCGGTCACCTCGCAGTTCTGGATGATGTCGACGCCGAGCGCGCTCGCCGCATGGGCGTAGCCCCAGACCACGGCGTCGTGGCGTGCTGTGCCGCCGCGCCGCTGCAGCAGGCCGCCTTGCACGGGAAAACGGGCATTGTCGAAGTTCAGGAACGGCATCATCTTCTTGACCGCGGCAAGGTCGAGCAGTTCGGCATCGATGCCGTTGATGCGCATCGTGTTGCCGCGCCGCGCATAGGCGTCGCGCTGCGCATCGGAATGGTAAAGGTTGATGACACCGCGCTGGCTGACCATCGTGTTGTAGTTGAGGTCCTGCTCCATCCGCTCCCACAGCTTCATCGACAGCTCGTAGAAGCCGGTATTGCCGGGCAGCCCGTAATTGGAGCGGATGATGGTGGTGTTGCGGCCGGCATTGCCGGAGCCGATCCAGCCCTTTTCGAGCACGGCGACATTCCTGATGCCGTATTCGCTGGCGAGGAACCATGCCGTCGCCAGGCCGTGGCCGCCGCCGCCGATGATCACCACGTCGTAGCGGTCCTTCGGGCTGGCGTCGCGCCAGGTGCGCTGCCAATTCTTGTGACCGGAAAATGCCGCACGGGCGAGGGAGAAGATCGAGTATTTCATGGTTCTATTCCGAGGTCGCTCGCGCCGCGCAGGACCATTCTTGACGCATCGGAATCGTCCGAAAACCGCTTCACACTTTTCGGTCCGATGCTCTAGATATCCAGCGTGTGGTCGCGCTCCCACTGGGTGAAGTGGGAAGCATAGGAATTCCATTCCTGATGCTTCAGCTTTAGATAAGCCGACGAGAATTCCTCACCCAGCGCCGCCTTGAGCGATTTGTCGTTGTCGAACTCGCGCAATGCATCGAGCAGGTTGAGCGGCAGCTTCGGCGCGCCCTCCACCGTATGGCCGAACTGGTACATGTCGATGTCGTAGCGCTTGCCGGGATCGGCCTTCGAGCGGATGCCGTCGAGGCCGGCGGCGATGATGACCGCCTGCAGCAGGTAAGGGTTTGCCGCGCCGTCGGGCAGGCGCAGCTCGAAGCGTCCGGGGCCGGGCACGCGCACCATATGGGTGCGGTTGTTGCCGGTCCAGGTCACCGAGTTCGGCGCCCAGGTGGCGCCCGAAATGGTGCGCGGCGCATTGATGCGCTTGTAGGAATTGACCGTCGGGTTGGTGATCGCGGCAAGTGCCGAGGCATGCTTCATGATGCCGCCGAGAAAATTCCTGCCCTTCGCCGACAGGCCGAGCTCCATGGCGTTGTCGGCAAAGACATTGGTCTTGCCGTCCTTGTCCCACACCGAGATATGGGCGTGGCAGCCATTGCCGGTCAGGCCGGGGAATGGTTTTGGCATGAAGGTGGCGCGCAGGCCGTGCTTTTCCGCAACGGACCTCACCATGAACTTGAAGAAGGAATGCTTGTCGGCGGTCGCCAGCGCATCGTCGAAGGCCCAGTTCATCTCGAACTGGCCGTTGGCGTCCTCATGGTCGTTCTGGTAGGCGCCCCAGCCGAGCGCCAGCATGTGGTCGCAGATCTCGGCGATGACATCATAGCGCCGCATCACCGCCTGCTGGTCGTAGCAGGGCTTTGACGCCGTGTCGTATTCGTCGGAAATCGTCTTGCCGTCCGGCGAGATCAGGAAGAATTCGGCCTCGACGCCGGTCTTGACATGCATGCTGTCGCCCGCCGCCTCGTCAATCAGCCGCTTCAGCGTGTTGCGCGGCGCCTGGGCGACCGTTTTTTCGTCCATCATGCAATTGGCGGCAATCCAGGCGACTTCCGGCTTCCACGGCAGCTGGATGACCGAATCCGGATCCGGCACCGCCAGCATGTCTGGATGCGCCGGCGTCAGGTCGAGCCAGGTGGCAAAGCCGGCAAAGCCGGCGCCGTCCTTCTGCATGTCGGCGATGGCCTGCGCCGGCACCAGCTTGGCGCGCTGTCCACCGAACAGGTCGGTGTAGGAAATCATGAAATATTTGACGCCGTTCCCTTTGGCGAAGGCGGCGAGATCGTTCCCCATTATAGTTCCTCGCTTATTGGTTTTTTTTGGTAGTTTGGTATCAGAAGCCGTTCTTCCCCGGTATCCAGTTGGTGCCGGCCAGCGGCACACCGGCCATGGCGGCGGCTTCGATCGTCAGCGCGACGAGATCCTCGGGCTCGAGATTGTGCAGGCTGTTCTTGCCGCAGGCGCGGGCGATCGTCTGCGCCTCCAGCGTCATCACCTTGAGATAATTGGCCAGCCGTCGGCCGGCTGCTATCGGATCGAGCCGTTTCATCAGCTCGGGGTCCTGCGTGGTGATGCCGGCCGGATCGCGGCCCTCGTGCCAGTCGTCATAGGCGCCGGCGGTGGTGCCGAGCTCGTTGTACTCCGCCTCCCAGCGCGGATCGTTGTCACCGAGCGCGACAAGTGCGGCGGTGCCGATCGACACCGCGTCGACGCCGAGCGCCAGCGCCTTGGCGACATCGGCGCCGTTGCGGATGCCGCCGGAGATGATCAGCTGCACCTTGCGATGCATGCCGAGATCCTGCAGTGCCTGCACCGCCGGCCGAATGCAGGCAAGCGTCGGCTGGCCGACATTCTCGATGAACACTTCCTGGGTTGCGGCGGTGCCGCCCTGCATGCCGTCGATCACGACGACATCGGCGCCTGATTTCACCGCAAGGGCTGTATCGTAATATGGCCGCGCGCCGCCGACCTTGACGTAGATCGGCTTTTCCCAGTCGGTGATTTCACGCAGTTCCAGGATCTTGATTTCGAGATCGTCGGGCCCGGTCCAGTCGGGATGGCGTGAGGCTGAGCGCTGGTCGATACCCTTGGGGAGCGTGCGCATTTCGGCGACACGGTCGGAGATCTTCTGGCCAAGCAGCATGCCGCCGCCACCGGGCTTGGCACCCTGGCCGACGACGATCTCGATCGCATCCGCCCGGCGCAAGTCGCGCGGGTTCATGCCGTAGCGCGACGGCAGGTACTGGTAGACCAGTGTCTTGGAATGGCCGCGCTCTTCCTCGGTCATGCCGCCGTCGCCTGTCGTCGTCGAGGTGCCGGACAGCGTCGCGCCGCGGCCGAGCGCTTCCTTGGCCGGGCCGGACAGCGAGCCAAAACTCATGCCGGCAATGGTGATCGGGATTTTCAGCTCGATCGGCTTTTTCGCATGGCGCGAGCCCAGCACGACACTGGTGTCGCAGCGCTCGCGATAGCCTTCGAGCGGATAGCGCGAGATCGAGGCGCCGAGCACAAGCAGGTCGTCGAAATGCGGCAGCCTGCGCTTGGCGCCGGCGCCGCGGATATCATAGATGCCGGTCGCAGCGGCGCGACGGATCTCGGAAAGCGTGTAGTCGTCGAAGGTCGCGGATTTGCGCGGCGTCGTCGGCGGGTTGCGATAGGTCATTGAGCCTCAATACGCGTCGGCGTTGTCGATGTTGAAATTGTAGAGGCTGCGCGCCGAGCCGTAACGCGTGAACTCCGCCGCCTTGACGCCGGTCACCTCGGCGCGGTCGAGCAGGTCCTGCAGCAATGCCAGATGCTCGGGCCGCATCTCCTTGGCGATGCAGTCGGCGCCGAGGCTGCCGACCTTGCCGCGCACGAACAGCCGTGCCTCGTAGATGGAATCGCCAAGCGCATCGCCGGCATCGCCCAGCACCACCAGATTACCGGACTGCGCCATGAAGGCCGACATATGGCCGATATTGCCGTGGACGACGATGTCGATGCCCTTCATCGAGATGCCGCAGCGCGACGACGCGTTACCCTCGATGACCAGCAGCCCGCCCCTGCCGGTGGCGCCGGCATATTGGCTGGCATCGCCTTTGACTGTTATCGAGCCCGACATCATGTTTTCGCCGACGCCGGGTCCGGCCGAGCCATGCACCGTGATGGCGCTGCCGTCGTTCATGCCACCGCAATAATAGCCGACGCTGCCGCGGACATTGATGGTGATCGGCTGGTCGACGCCGACGGCGACCGAATGGCTGCCTTTCGGATGAAGCACCTCCCAGGCGGTCTCGTTCGAACCAGGGGTCAAATTGTGAAGCGCCTGATTGAGCTCGCGCAGGGGCATTTCGCTGAGGTCGAAGACCGTCGACGCCCGACTCTGCTCGTGGCCTTGCTCGCGGATCGCCTTGGAGACGTTGATTGCCGGCATGAGTTCAATGCTCCCAGAAATAGACGGTTGCGGGCTCGGGTTCCCAGACCCTCGCATTGTCTATGCCGGGCAGTTTGGTGAGCGCACGATATTCCGAGCCGAAGGCGACATACTGGTCGGTCTCGGCCATGACGGCAGGCTTGCAGGCGATCGGATCGCGCACCACGCCGAAGCCGTTCTTGGTGCCGACGACGAAGGTGAAGAATCCGTCGAGGTCGCTCAGCGTGCCTTCCAGCGCCTCGCCGAGATTCTTGCCATGCGCCATCTGCGAGGAGAGATAGGCGGCCGCGACTTCGGTGTCGTTCTCGGTCTCGAATTTCATGCCTTCGCGGATCAGCTCGCGGCGGACATTGTTGTGATTGGAAAGCGAGCCATTATGCACCAGGCATTGGTCGGCGCCAGTCGAGAACGGATGCGCGCCCATCGTCGTAACTGCCGATTCCGTCGCCATGCGAGTATGGCCGATGCCGTGCGTGCCGGTCATGCTGCGCACGTCGAAGCGATCAACCACCGTTTCGGGCAAGCCGACCTCCTTGTAGATTTCGACGACGTCGCCAGCGCCCATGATGCGGATGTCCGGGCGCAGCGCCTGGATCGCCTCGCGCACTTCGTCGATCTTGGCAGGCGCGGTCCTGACCACCGCATGCGTCGATTTCACTGCGATGCTTACTGGCGCTCCGATCGCCTTGGCGAGTTCGGCGTCAAGGTTGCTGAAATCCTGCTCCGGCTTTGCCGACTGGATGGTGATCTTGGCCTCGTTGCCTGATGGCGCGCCATAGATGGCGATGCCGGCACTGTCGGGACCGCGATCGCTGAGCGAGATCAGCATCTGCGAAAGCATCGAGCCGAGCTCGGGCTCGAGCGCCTTGTCCTTCAAAAACAATCCGACGATTCCGCACATGTCAGGCTCCCGCGGTGAGGTATGATTTCGGTGCTACCAGCTTCATATCAAGAATTCAACTCATATGAAAGTTTTTTTCATATTGGACAAGTCGCCCGGCGCGATTTGAGACGCCAGGCGACCTTATTGCGGTCTAATGGCGGTCGATCGCTTTTCTGGTTTCCTCTCCGGTGCGATCCGCCGCCATATCGGCTTCGATCTCAGCGTTCTCCTGGCGCGTCTGGAGGACGTGCCACCCGATCCAGAAGACGAGGCCGACGATCACCATCACCACTTCAGAACCCTGGAAAGGGTAGATCGCGCCGACGTCCTTGAGGTCCACGGCCCAGCTTTCCATTCCATTGGTCGACATTGCGGTTCTCCCTGTCGTTTGACTACTTGTCGGTTGACTATTTGATCATGGCCTTTTCGGCGGTTGCCAGTTCGTGGACCGAAGCCTCGAACGCATGGTTGAGGGCAAAGTCGACGCCCTCGAGTTCGACCTTCTTCGGTACGCGCAGAAGGTTCATGCTGTTGAGGATCTTGCAGACGACGAAGGTGGGGACGAAGCCGAGCGCGAACATCAGCACCGCACCAGCGAAATTGCCGAGCGGGTTGATGTGCGCGAAGCCCTCATAGGGCGAGGACGGCTGTCCCCACAGCATGAAGCCCGCCACCACGACGCCGAGGAAGCCGCCATAGCCGTGCACGGCAACGGCGCCGACCGCATCGTCGACCTTGAAGCGGCGCTCGACGAAATAGTGCAGCTTGTAGCAGATGCTCGGGACGATCGCGCCGATCAGCATCGCCTGGATCGGGTGATAGAGGTCATTGCCGGCAGACGCCGAGATGATGCCGCAAAGCCCCATCGAGAACGTCCAGAAGGGGTCGCCTTTCGAGACGATGTAGCCGGCCAGCATACCGCCCGACAGCGACATCAGGAAGTTGAAGGTGACCGCCGAGAGCGTCGTCGGCGCGAGATAGATATTGGTCGCCGTCCAGGTCTCGCCGGTGATCTGGCCGGCAATCGTGGCCGGGCTGATCAGCGGAATGTTGCACGCGGCATAGAAGCCCCAGAAGCCGGTGAAGATCAGGAACAGGCCGATCGTGACCAGCCAGACATTGTGGGGCGGGATGTCGCGCGCCGTGCCGTCGGGCCTGAACTTGCCGATGCGCGGGCCCAGCACGATGAGAAAAGCGAGCGCCGCTCCGCCGGCGATCGCGTGCACGACCCCCGATGCATACGCATCATGATAGCCCCAGAGTTTCACCATCCAGCCTTGCGGATGCCAGCCCCAGGACGCGTCGAGGATCCACAGGACCGAGCCGATCAGGACCGCGACGATCCAGAACGCGCCAGAGCGCGCGCGCTCTATGATCGAGCCCGAGATGATCGACGCCGTCGTGATGGAAAACAGCAGAAATGCGCCCCAGAACACGCCGTTGAGGCGATGCCACAACGCCGCGTCGGTCGGCGTGACCCCCGTCTCGCCGGGATTGACGCCGGAGAGATGGGTGCCCATCAGCGGATTCCATGGTTCGGCGAAAGGTGCGGTGACAAGTCCGCCGGCGATGCCCGGCCCGTTGGGGAAGCCGAAATAGATCCACCAGCCGAAAAAATAGAAGGTGATCGTGACGAGCGGAATCGCCATCGCGTTTTTCATCAGCGTTTTCAGATGATTGCGCCGGCGCGACACGCCGACCTCGTACATGCAGAACCCGACATGGATCAGGAACATCATGACGATCGTCACCCAGTAATAGAACTCCGTGAAAATGGTCGTTAGAGCGTTGAGATTCCCTTCCATTGCATGTCCCCTCCGTTCAGTTGCGTTCCTTGCCTCTCAGTAAAACTTTTTGCATCTTAGTATTGCGCGCTTTTGGAGTTTTGAGTCAATATGGCGCGGACCGTCGCATGGCCTCAGTGCCCTTGAGCGGCGAACGCCGGCAATCTTGTGAGGAGAAGCAAGTCCATGACCGCATCCTGGAGATTTTCGACCTTGGCGGATCGCCATCGTGCGCTCGGTTCGAAGCTCGAAGACTGGAGCGGGATGGGCACGGCCTGGACCTACGACAAGGACGCAGACGAGGAGTACATCGCCATCCGCACCAAGGCCGGGCTGATGGACGTGTCGGGCCTGAAAAAGGTCCACATCACCGGGCCGCATGCCTCGCACCTGATCGACCTCGCCACGACGCGCGACGTTGAGAAAATATATCCCGGCAAGTCGGCTTATGCCTGCATGCTCAACGAGGCCGGCAAGTTCACCGACGATTGCATCCTCTACCGGACCGGTCCGAATGCCTGGATGGTTGTGCATGGTTCGGGCACCGGCCATGAGGAGTTGCAGCGCGCCGCCATGGGCCGCGATGTCTCGCTGCGCTTCGACGACAATCTGCACGACCTTTCGCTGCAGGGACCGATATCAGTCGACTACCTGGCCAAGCATGTGCCTGGCATACGCGACCTCGCCTATTTCCATCACATGCAGACCCGGCTGTTCGGTTTTCCGGTGATGATCTCGCGCACCGGCTACACCGGCGAACGCGGCTACGAGATCTTCTGCCGTGGCCAGGATGCCGGCACGATCTGGGACACCATCCTCGACGAGGGCAAGAGCGCCGGCATCATCCCGTGCCGGTTCACCACGCTCGATATGCTGCGCGTCGAGAGCTACCTCCTGTTCTACCCCTACGACAATTCGCAGAAATATCCGTTCGAGAACGAACGCCCCGGCGACACGCTGTGGGAACTCGGCCTCGATTTTACCGTCAGCCCCGGCAAGACAGGGTTTCGCGGCGCCGAGGAGCACTACCGCCTCAAGGGCAAGGAACGCTTCAAGATCTTCGGCGTGCTGCTCGAAGGCAAGGAGCCGGCCGACGAGGGCGCGCCGGTCTATCGCGACGGCAAAAGGGTCGGCGTGGTGACCTGCGCCATGTATTCGCCGCTGGTCCAGAAATCGATGGGCATTGCCCGGCTCGACGTCGACTGCGCCGTCCAGGGCACCCGGCTCGAGATCCGCAACCAGAGCGGCGCCATCAGCGCAACGGCCGAGCCGCTTCCATTCGACGATCCGAAGAAGACCAAGCGCACGGCAAAAGGCTGAGGCATACTGAGAGGATGGCAGCGAAAAGCATCATCAGCCGGCCGGTCTACGGAACCCTGTCGCCGCAGCCCGGCAAGCACCATCTTTTCGTGGCCGATGCAGACGGCGCGCTAGCGATAACGGACTTGGCCCCCAAGGCGCCCGACGGTTTTTTTGCAAATGCCCATATTATTTTCATCCCCGGTAATGAGAGCCAGCATGTCGCCGCGCTCGAAGCGCTGAAGCCGGCTCAGCTCTTCCAGGGACCTTCCTTCGTCAGCGCCCTGCCGCGGCTGAAGCAGACGCTGGCCAACGCGCATATGGGCCTGCGCCTCTATCTCGCCGGCACCGAGGGGCTGATCGGCCAGGCGATGCAGGCGGCACTCGAAGCCGGCATCGACCACACCTCGATCCAGACCGAGCATCGCGGCTCGCTGGCGCGCCGCGTCCAATGCGTCCATTGCAAGGGCATCACCGAAAACGTGACGACGCAGCCGGCGACCTGCTCGCATTGTGGCCTGCTTCTTCTGGTACGCGATCACTATTCCAGGCGCCTCGCCGCATTCCAGGGCGTCTGCATCAACGCGGAAGACCGCAGCGAAATTCCTCCGGCGGAGGAGATCTTTCCATGAGCACCGGCACCACCAAGCTTGACGTCGTCGTGAGCGATGTCGTCCCGGTCAACGAACTGGTAACGCGCTTCCATTTCCGCCGGCGCGACGGGCAGCTTTTGCCGACATTCTCCGGCGGCGCCCATGTTGTGGTGGAGATGCGCGACGGCGAGCGGACCAGGCTCAATCCCTATTCGCTGATGGGCTCGCCGCTCGACACGCGCGAGTACACCATCTCGGTGCGCCGCGACGATGCCGGCCGCGGCGGCTCGCTGTTCATGCACAGCACTGTCAGGCCCGGCCATGAGATGGTGATCAGCTATCCGGTCAATCTGTTCTCGCTCGACCTGCGCGCCAGGAAGCATTTGATGCTGGCCGGCGGCATCGGCATCACGCCGTTCATGGCGCAGACCGCGCAGCTGGCGGCGGATGGCGGCAATTTCGAGTTGCATTACACCTGCCGCACCGCCTCGCTCGGCACCTATGCCGATGTGCTCAGGGAGCGCTACGACCGCCGGGTCAGGCTCTATCACGACGATCGCGACGAGCGCATCGAGCTCGACCGGCTGCTGTCGTCGCAGCCGCTCGGCACGCATCTCTACGTCTGCGGCCCGTCGGGCATGATCGGCTGGGTGCGCGATCGCGCCGCTGCGCTGGGCTGGCCGGCGGAAACCGTGCATTTCGAGCATTTTGCCGCCCCGCAGCCCGGTGCCCCGTTCGAGGTGACACTGGCGGTCAGCGGCAAGACCATCCGCGTCGGCGAGCAGCAGAGCCTGCTCGAGGCGATCGAGGCGGCAGGCGTCGATCCGCCCTATCTCTGCCGCGGCGGCGTCTGCGGCCAGTGCGAGACCAATGTCATCGCGCATGACGGCAACTTCATCCACAACGACCACTGGCTGAGCGAGGAAGAGCACCGTTGCGGCAAGAAGATCATGCCTTGCGTCTCGCGCTTCGAGGGCAGGTCGCTGGTTCTGGAAAGATAGGAGGCGAGCCTGGGCATCACCTTTCGTAACGAAACGTTCCGTAACGACTTCACCTTCAGGAACAGCCCGGAGCACATCAGGCGGTTCCCGTTCCCGTTCCACGAGGACAGCTACATGTATGCGGTCAACATCGAGCCGCACGTCGTCGGACCGAAGGGCAGCGCGCTCGAAAACCTGATCGACGTCGACGAGCACTATGTCGCCGAGATGCAGGACCGCGCTTTGGTGCTGGCGGAAGACCCGCTGCGCTGCCAGTCGCTGCCGCACATGACGCTGGCCGGCTGGGACCTGCTCGAACTTCTGATGGAACAGCAGGCGCTGGGCTATCCCGAGCATTTCACGCTGACGCGCGACGGCGACAAATGGCGCTGGATCAACCGGCCGCTCGGCATCGACGACAGCTTCACCTTCGGCGATGTCTCGACGCTGCCCTACGGGCCGATGGAATACATCACGCGGCAAAGCCAGGGCGATTTCTGCATCCTCGACCAGCGTGACGGTAATCTGTGGATGGATGCCGGCATGGTCACCACCCAGGCCGACTGGTCGCTGGATTTCGACATCGGCATGAACTTCTTCGAATGGCACGCGCCGGTGCCGCTGGCGCATGAGAAGGGGATTTTCACCCGGGCGCTAAAATTCCTCACCAACATCCAGCAGGGCAGGCCGGCGCGGCGGCTGAACTGGACGATGACCATCAATCCGCGCCTCGACACCAGTCCGGAAAATTATCATAAATGGGGTCCGGACCGGACGACGGTGACGCCCGAAAACGTCGGCGACAAGGTCCATCTGCGTGTCGAATTGCAGAGCTTCTGGCGGCTGCCGCGCTCGAACGGCATCGTCTTCCCGATCCGCTGTTATCTCATCAAAATGGACGAGCTGGTGACCCAGCCGAAATGGGCGCGGCGCCTGCACCGCGTCATCCGCGACCTTCCCGAAGAGCTCGCCAATTACAAAGGCCTGACACGCTACCGCGCGACGCTGGTCGAATGGCTGTCGAAGCTGGACGACGGCAGCCCGACATCGCCCGGCTTCGGGCCGGATTAAGGAGGCTTGCACCGGCGCTTCCGATCACCTGAGAAGATTTTTGACCCCGCACCGATGATTTCAGACCGCCTGCGCTGTCCTTATCAATGGGGGTGCCTGGATGGTCCAGCTGCCCGAATAGCAAGGTGGGTCCATGAGATTGTTACAAGGTCAGAATGTCGTCGTCGTTGGAGGAAGCCGTGGTGTCGGCCGCTCGATCGTAGAAGCCGCCCTCAGCGAGGGAGCGACGGTCCTCGCAGTCGCCCGCAGCGAACAGACCCTGGCGGAATTTGCCCGGGAGACTTCGGGCGTGAAGACGTTCGCGGTCGATGCAACTGTGGACATCGCTCCCGATCAGGTCTTCGCCGCGCTGGAACCGGACGTCCTGGTGATATGCGCAGGTGCTCTTGCCCCCTCCGCGCCCCTACATGAACAGAACTGGGAGGCGTTCTCCGCAAACTGGGAAACGGACGTCAAGGCGTCGTTTCTGTTTTGCAGGGCCGCGCTTCGGCGTCCGCTCAAACCGGGCGCCCGGGTTGTTCTGATCTCCAGCGGCGCGGCTCTGACCGGGGGGCCACCGAATTCCGGCGGCTATGCCGGCGCAAAACGCATGCAGATGTTCCTGGCCGGTCATAGCCAGAAGGAATCGGATCGGCGCGGCCTCGACCTGCGCTTCATGGCGCTTGCGCCTATGCGCATCATGCCAGGGACCGGCGTGGGCGACGCCGGCATCGAGAGCATTTCGGCCTATAGGGGCATCCGGCCCATGGAGTTCATCGCGGGCATCCTCGACATGCAGACGCCGGCCGACGTCGGACGGGCGGTGGTGGCACTCGCCACCCAACAATCGCAAGGATATTCCTTCGCAGTGAGCGCGAGCGGACTTGCGCCGGCCGCCTGAGACGCGCGTAATGCAAACTCAAAATTGCCGGATCCGCATGACAGACTCGCAGGCACCTCTCAAGCCGGTACGTGAGCCGGGCCAGCCGATCCTCGATCGGCTGGCCTTCGAACAGTTCACGGCTGCCCATCGCCGGGAGCTCAAGCTCCATTGCTATCGCATGATGGGCTCGCTGCACGAGGCGGACGACCTTGTCCAGGACACGCTTCTGCGCGCGTGGCGCGCAAGATCGGAGTTCGATGGGCGGGGTTCGGTTCGCGGTTGGCTCTACACGATCGCGACCAACTCTTGCCTCAACGCGCTCAAGGCCAGGTCGAGGGCGAATCGCATTCTCCAGCAGCCGGGACCGTCGGCTTCCCACGGGATGGCCACAGGCGGCCCTGCAGCCGAGGACACCTGGTTGGAGCCTTACCCGGACGCAGAGCTACCGGGCCTCGCTGATGGTGAGCCAGGTCCGGAAGCGCGCTACGAGACCCGCGAAGCCGTCCAACTCGCTTTCGTCGCCGCGATCCAGGATCTGCCGCCCAGGCAGCGCGCCGCTCTACTGCTTTCCGACGTCCTGGGCTGGTCGGCTGTCGAAACGGCGGGATTGTTGGGCGGATCGACGGTTTCGATCAACAGCGCATTGCAGCGGGCTCGCGTAACCCTTGCGGCGCGATATCCCCAAGGACGTCCCGTCCATCGATCGAAGCCCAACCCCGAGGAAGGCCTGCTGCTCGAACGTTACATGCGAGCCTGGGAGGCCGCCGATCTCGACAGCCTGATCGAACTCCTGCGGGAGGACGCCACCTATCGCATGCCGCCCTGGCAGGAATGGTATCGTGGACGCGCGGCGATCCGCAGTTTCCTCGAGACCATCTGGGGCAATTTTTCGGGCTTCCGCACCGTAGCCATTGGAGCCAATGCCCAGCCGGCAGTCGGGGTCTATTCCCGCAGCCAGAATGACCCGGCGTGGCGAGCCCATTCGCTGCATGTGATCGAGCCCGCTGAGGGTGGTATCGCCGCTCTGACGATCTATGTGCCACCGCTCGGCCCCAGTTTGTTTGCGGCCTTCGGCCTGCCGCCAGCCTAGAGCAATTCCAGGAAACGTGTGAAACGGTTTTCCCGGAAAAGCGCATAGCGCTTTCCCTAGGGAATTGCGCATAAACAAAGAGATAGAGCGTTCGGCGTTTCCGTGAAACGATGAACCGCTCTAGTCTGGACCTGTAACATTCCATCCGGCCGCTTCGCGGCCACGGGCTCAATGAGGGGACTTCGCTTGCGTCCGAACCCGCTCAACCCGCGCTGCCCTGCGGATAGCAGATGATCGAGAGATAGCGCATCGGCAGGACTGTCAGCACCTCCGGCCCGTGCGGCGCATCGGCATCGAAGAACAGGCTGTCGCCGGGCTTCATCGGGTAGAGATTGCTGCCGTGCCGGTAAACGACCTCGCCTTCGAGCATGTAGAGGAACTCCATGCCTTCGTGCTGAAAAGTCGGAAACACATCGGAATCCTCGGTCAGCGTGATCAGATAGGGTTCGACGACGACGCCGCTGGTGTTGGAGCCGATATGGCCGAGCAGATTGTACTGGTGGCCGGCGCGCGTGCCGCGGCGCTCGACGTCGAGGCCTTCGCCAGCCCTGACGAAGACGGCGCTGCGCTCTTCCTCGAAGCGGCGGAAGAAGGCGGTGACCGGAACGCCGAGCGCCCGCGATAGCGCCTGCAAGGTGGTCAGCGACGGCGAGGTGATGCCGTTTTCGATCTTCGACAGCATGCCCAGCGAAATGTCGGTGGCAGCCGCAAGATCGGCAACGGTGATGCCGAGTTTCTTGCGAAACGCGCGCACCTCGCGGCCGATCGCGACCTCGAGGACCTTTTCGCGGGTGTCGCGAACGGCGTGCGGGTCCTGGGTCAGCGGCGTCCGGATCGTTGCCACGCTCTTCGGCGATGGCTTGGCCTTGGCGGCGGCGGCCCCATTCCTGAAACTGGAAGCTTTCTTCGCCATGGCGCCACCCCGTCTGCAAAAATTATTTCACTCGGGGTGAACGTATTCGCTGCGGATACAGAGCGCAACAGTGACAGCAAGCCACTTTAACTCGAATGGCACGCTCTCCCGGAGTTTCCGCCATCAGCGCTTTTGCCGAAAATCCAATCGGGTGAACCGTGGTTTCGGCAGAAGGCCTGTTGACAGCATCGAAGGGGCAATTACTGTCCTGTCAGTGAAATTTGTTTCGTTAGGGAAATGAGACCGGGAGGCCCGCAATGAAAAGTCGTGTTGCCGTCATCGGAGCCGGACCGTCCGGCATGGCCCAGCTTCGAGCCTTCAAGTCGGCAGCCGACAACGGCGCGGAGATCCCGGAAATCGTCTGCTTCGAAAAGCAGTCCGACTGGGGCGGCCTGTGGAACTACACCTGGCGCACCGGCCTCGACGAGCATGGCGACCCGGTGCACGGCTCGATGTACCGCTACCTCTGGTCGAACGGGCCGAAGGAATGCCTCGAATTCGCCGACTACACGTTCGAGGAGCACTTTGGCCGGCCGATCGGCTCCTACCCCCCGCGCGCCGTGCTGTGGGACTACATCAAGGGTCGCGTCGAAAAATCCGACGTGCGCAAATGGGTGCGCTTCAACAGCCCGGTGCGCATGGTGACCTTCTCCGACGCGACGAAAAAATTCACCGTCACCGCGCATGACCGCAGCAACGACGTCACCTATTCGGAGGAGTTCGACAACGTCGTCGTCGCCTCGGGGCATTTCTCCGTGCCCAACGTCCCCTATTTCGAGGGTTTTTCGAGCTTCAACGGCCGCATCCTGCACAGCCATGATTTCCGCGACGCCATGGAATTCAGGGATAAAGACATCCTGATCATCGGCCGCTCCTATTCGGCCGAGGATATCGGCTCGCAATGCTACAAATACGGCGCCAGGTCGATCACCTCCAGCTATCGCTCGAAGCCGATGGGTTTCAAATGGCCTGACAACTGGCAGGAAGTGCCGCTGCTGCAGAAGGTCGTCGGCAAGACCGCACATTTCAAGGACGGCAGCACCAGGGATGTCGACGCCATCATCCTGTGTACCGGCTACCTCCACGCCTTCCCGTTCCTCACCGAGGATCTGAAGCTCAAGACCGCCAACCGGATGTGGCCGGACGGCCTCTATGAGGGCGTCGTCTGGGAGAAGAACCCGCAGCTGTCCTATATCGGCATGCAGGACCAGTTCTACACCTTCAACATGTTCGACGCGCAGGCCTGGTTCGCCCGTGACGTCATCATGGGCCGCCTGAAACTGCCCTCGGCCGAGGCGATGGCCGAACATGGCGCGAAATGGCGGGCGCGCGAGGAAACGCTGGAAGACGCCGAGCAGATGATCTGGTTCCAGGGCGACTACACCAGGGAGTTGATGGAGCAGACCGATTATCCGGGTTTCGACGTCGAGGCTGTCAATCGGACTTTTATGGAATGGGAGCACCACAAGGCGCAGGACATCATGAGTTTCCGCGACCACGCCTACCGCTCGCTGATGACCGGCACGATGGCGCCGCTGCACCATACGCCCTGGCTGCAGGCGATGGACGATTCGATGGAATCCTATCTCGAGGTGAAAGGCGTCGCGGCGGAGTAGCGGCTTCCTCACCGCACAGCTTTGCGCCAGATGCGTCAGTGGCTGCGGGCCTCGCGGACTTCTTTCGTCGCCTCGATGATCCGGCCGAGCAGGGCATGGAGATCGTCGCGGTGACCGCTGCGGCCGGCGGGGCCGTTTTCGTCCGAAGTCATGACCACGGTCAACGCGCGCCCGGGCACGACATAGACCATCTGCCCGCCATAGCCCCAGCCGTAGAAGACCGTTTCGCCCGCGATCTGACGGATGAACCAACCATAGCCATAACCGTCACCGGTGAAACGCGAGGCGGTGCGTGGCTGCCAGGAGAGCTTGATCCAATCGGCCGGCACGAGCTGCCGTCCGCTGCGGCTCTTCCCGCCGCTGCGGTAGAGCTCGCCAAAGGCCAGCAGCGAGCGCGGGCTCATCGCCATCTGGTTGCCGCCGAGATAGATGCCCTGCGGGTCGCGGTCCCAGGCGGCGATGGAAAAGCCCTGCTGCGGCCCCAGCCATTCGCGCGCCAGTTCCAGCGTCGAGCGGCCGGTCCGCCGCGTCAGGATCGCCGAAAGCAGATGGGTCGAGCCGGTGGAATAGAGCATGGTACCGCCCGGTTCGTCGTCGAAGGGCATGGCGAGCGCTGCCCGCACCCAGTTGTCGCTTGCCACCCAGCGCCCGTAGTTTGGGCCTGAGGTCCGACCGAGCCCCGCCTGCATGGAAAGCAGATGACCGATCGTAACCTGCTGGAGACGCGGATCGGCGTCGGCTGGCAGGTTGGCCTGAAGAAGCGGAGCGATCTTCTGGTCGGTCCCTTGCAGCACGCCCTTGTCGATGGCGATGCCGACGAGCGCCGAGATGATCGACTTGGAGGCCGATTTTATGTTGGCCGGACGTGCCGGGGAGTGGCCGCGAAAACCGCGCTCAGCCACCACCGCACCCTGATGCGCGATGGCAACCGTGCGCAGCGGCGTCAGGCGCTCGGCCTCGTCAATTAGTGTTCCAAGCCGCTGCTCCAGGCCATCGGCAGCGTGAGCAGCGACGGAAAGGATGAGCAGAAAGGCGAGAATCACGGTGGAACGCTTCAGCATGAAGCCAGCTTGGGATGCATTTTGGGCAAGACGAAGGTCGGACGCGATCCGCTGTTTTGCGGCTATCCCAGCCTTGCCCGTGCCTTGGCCGTCCAGGCGTTGAACAGTCGGTCGGCGACGATGCCGATGAAGGCGATGGCGAGGCCCGCGACTATGCCGCGGCCGGAATCGGCCTTGGACAGCGCGATGAACACCTCCTGGCCGAGATCGCGGGTGCCGACCATGGCGCAGATGATGATCATCGCCAGCGCCATCAGGATCGTCTGGTTGACGCCGAGCATGATCTCGGGCAGCGCCAGCGGCAGCTGCACGCGCAGGAACGTCTGGCGCCTGGTGCAGCCCGACACCTTTGCCGCCTCGATCAGCGCCGGCGGCACCTGGCGGAGGCCGTGATTGGTGTAGCGGATGGCCGGCACCACGGCAAAGGCGACAGTGGCGATCATCGCCGTCACGTCGCCCACTCTGAACAGCATCACCACCGGAATGATGAAGCAGAACGACGGCAGCACCTGCAGCGTGTCGATGATGGGGGTGACGACCTTCTCGACCCGGTCGCTGCGCGATGCCATCAGCCCGATCGGAATGCCGATCAGGCAAGCGATGAAGGCCGAGATGCCGCATAGATAGACCGTCGCCATGGTCTTTTCCCAGAGGCCGGTCACCGCGCAGAAGACGGTCAGCGCCGCGACCAGGGCGGCGAGGCGCAGACCGCCGAGCTGGTAGCCGGCAAGCCCAAGCAGAAACACCGCGCCCAGCCACGGAAAACCCTCGCAGAAGGCGCGCACCGGGTTCAGCACATTGAGGATCAGCGCCACGCGGAACGCTTCGATCGTGTCGAAGAAGTTGATCGTGATCCAGCTCACCGCGGTCTTCCACATCGGCGCGGTGGTGAACGTGATCGCCTTCGGCACCGCCGCGAAGGCCGGCACGAACAGGCCAAGCAGCGTCGTGGCGGCAAGGATGGCGACGGCCAGCGTCAGGTTGGGGTAGCGCCGCCAGAAGCTCGGGCTGACCTCCTGATAGACATGGCCCTTAGCATGATTGCGCGCGATCGCCTGGCTCAGCCGGTCGAGCGCGATCGCCAGCGCCACGATGGCAAGGCCGGCTTCCATCGCCTCGCCGACTTTTAGCGCCCTGAGCGCCAACAGCACGTCGTAGCCGAGGCCGCCGGCGCCGATCATCGAAGCGATGATCACCATGTTGAGCGCCAGCATGATGACCTGGTTGACGCCGACCATCAATGTCGGACGCGCCGAAGGCAGCAGCACGCGCCACAGTTTCTGGCGCGCCGTGCAGCCGGCCATCTCGCTGAAATCGTCGATCTCGGACGGCACCCGCGACAGCCCCAGCATCGTCGCGCGCACCATCGGCGGCGTCGCGAAAATGGCCGTCGCGATCATCGCCGAAACCGGACTGTTGCCGAACAGAAGAAGCATCGGGATCAGATAGGCGAAGGTCGGGATGGTCTGCATCAGATCGAGGGCAGGGGAGATCAGCAGCCTCTCCGCCCATGGCTTGCGCCACGCCCAGATGCCGACGAACAATCCGGTGACGATACAGAACGGCACGGCGATGGAGATCAGTCCCAGCGTCAGCATGGCGCTGGTCCACTGGCCGAACAGCGCGATGTAGAGGAAACAGCCGCCGACCAGCGCGCCGAGCTTCCAGCCGCCGGCGGCACGTCCGGCCAGGAATGCGGCGATGCAGACACCGACCCAGGACAGGCGCGGCAGGACGAGCATGTCGGCGCCATGGCCGATCTTGAAATTCTTGGCGAGCAGACCGAGCGCAAAATCGAGCGGCACGCCGAGCGCCGCGGTGATCGACCGCGTCAGCCACGAAAAATTCGACTTTATCAGGCTCATCAGCGCGCTGACCCAGTCGGCGACCGGAACGATTGCGCTGGCCGGATAGTTGACCGCCCAGGGCAGTCTGTCCTGCAGCATGAACACGGCAAGCACGGCGGCGAGGGCGCAGGCCCAGACCACCAGCCAGAGCTGAACCGGCCGCGATCTCGCCTCGCTGGCGCTTGCCGTCACCGTCATGCGTTGGCCCCGGAACGCTCGATGCCGGCCAGAAGATCGATCACCGCTTGCGGCGTGACTTCGCCGATCGGCTTGCCGGTGCCGTTGACGACGGCGAACGGCTTGCCGGCCGAAACGATATCAGCCGAAAAACTCGATATCTTGGCATCCGGCGCGACCACGCCGCCATGCTCGGCGCCGGCGCAGGCGCGCATCAGGCTTCGCGCCGAGATCACCTTGGCGCGGTCGACGTCGCGGGTGAACTCGGCGACATAGTCGGTCGCCGGGTTGACCACCAGCTGTTCCGGGGTGCCGATCTGGATGACCTCGCCGTCCTTCATGATGGCGATGCGGTCGGCCAGCCGGATGGCCTCGTCGAAATCATGGGTGATGAAGACGATGGTCTTGTGCAGCATGGTCTGCAGCCGCATCAGTTCGTCCTGCATCTCGCGGCGGATCAGCGGATCGAGCGCCGAAAACGGCTCGTCGAGAAACCAGATTTCCGGCTTGGTGGCGAGGCTGCGGGCGATGCCGACACGCTGCTGCTGGCCGCCGGAAAGCTCACGCGGATAGAAATGCTCGCGGCCGCGCAGGCCGACAAGCTCGATCACTTCGCGCGCGCGCTTCTCGCGCGTCGGCCGGTCCTGCCCCTGGATGCCCAGTGGAAAGGCGATGTTCTCCAGCACGTTCAGATGCGGCAGCAGGGCGAAATTCTGGAACACCATGCCCATGCGGTGGCGCCGCAGCTCGATCAGCGCGGCATCGGAGATTTTCAGGAGATCCTTGCCTTCGAACTCGACCTTGCCATGCGTCGGCTCGACCAGCCGCGACATGCAGCGCACCAGCGTCGACTTGCCCGACCCCGAAAGCCCCATGATGATGAAGATCTCGCCCTGGCGGATTTCGAGGTCGACGGCGCGCACCGCGCCGACCAGCCCGGCCGCGGCGACCTCCGCCATGCTGGCCTTGCCGTCGCGCTGGCGGATGAAATTGGCCGCGTTCGCGCCGAACAGCTTCCAGACGTTGCGGCAGGCAAGTTTTATCGGGCGGGCATCCTTCGGCGTGCCTGCCGTTTGCGGCACCTGTTCAGTCGTATCGGCCATGCAGTCGTCCTTCTGGAATATGGGATAGAGACCCGGCCATGAATGACCGGGTCTCGCAGTTTCCAGTTGGAACGATCACTCGGCCGCCCAGGCTTTCCAGTCGGCTTCGTGGGCGGCGATCCAGGCGGCGGCGACGTCTTCCGGCGTCTTGCCTTCAAGATCGATCTGGCCGCTCATCTTGTTGAGCTCGTCGGTGTCGATCGTGTAGTTCTTCGCGACCTTGTAGGCGACCGGCCATTTGTCCTTCATGCCGGCCCAGGAATATTTCCAGATCTCGCCATGCGGCTTGCCGCAGTCATACTTTGCCTCGGGGTTCACACCCCATTTCGGATCGGTGTAGCATTCCGGCGTATAGTCGGGGAATTCGACCCATTCGCCCTTGTACTTGGCCGGCGCCCAATGCGGCGAATAGACCCACAGCATGATCGGCGCCTTGCGCTGATAGGCCGAATCCAGCTCGGCGAACATCGCCGCGTCGGTGCCGGCATGGATGACGGTGAAGGGCAGCTTCAGCGCCGCGGCACGCTCGTCGTCAAAACCTTCCCATGTCACCGGGCCGCCGAGATAGCGGCCGTTCGGCGCCGTTTCGGCGGTCGAGAAGGCCTCGGCGCATTTCGGGTCCTTCAGCGCCTCCCAGTTCGGCAGGCCCGGGCATTTTTCCTTCATGTATTCGGGATACCACCATTCCTCCTTGGCCTTGGGCCCGAGCGGGCCGAGGCGTTCGGTCTGCCCGGTTGCATCCGAGGCCTTCATGGCTTCGCCGGCCGTCGTGTCCCAGAATTCCATGGCGACAGCGAGGTCGCCATTGGTAAGGCCGGTGGTCAGGCTGGAGAGATAATCGGCGGTCGGATACTCGACCGTGTATCCCAGCTTTTCAAGAATGCCGCCGAGGATCTTTGCGTTCAGATTGACGCTGGTCCAGTCGAACAGCGCGATCTTGATAGGGTCGTTCGATTCTGGCGCCGCCGCTTGGGCCGAAGGCGTCAGTGCACTTGCCGCGGCAAGTGTTAAGGCTCCCATTGATAATCTCGAAATCAAACTCCGAAGTGACATGCCTGTGCTCCTGTCAAGCTCTGGTGGAAGTTATCGTTCGTTCCCTTCTTGCGTCTTTTTGATTGTGTTGGAAAAGCTGGTCGTTGCGCAAGTCCATTGGCAGCAAATTGCTGTCGGCGCTGAAGTCGGCGCAGACGGGAATGATGCCCAATTCGATGAAGAGGTCGTGCGACCGCGTCATGGCTGCCGTGCTGCCGAAGCAGTGATCCGCGGATCGATCGCCGCTCTTGCGGCGCCCTCAAGCTTGCGAGCCATCAAGGTCCCATGCTGTCGGCTCTCGGCAGTCGCCGAAGCCATTTTCATGAGATGAAATTATATATACCAACATTCATGTCGCGCAACGACTAATGCGCCTCTTCCTTCTCCCCTTGTGGGAGAAGGTGGCCTCGCGAAGCGAGGTCGGATGAGGGGTGCTCCAGCTTGGCACTAACAGCACTCCGGCCAACACCCCTCATCCGTCTCGGCGCTGCGCGCCGATCCACCTTCTCCCACAAGGGGAGAAGGCAAGAAGCGGTGGCGCCTCACGACATGATCAGGCCGCCATCGACATTGATCGTCTGGCCGGTGATGTAGGCGGCGTCGTTGCTGGCCAGAAAGCTGACCAGGCCCGAAACATCCTCGCCGCTGCCGGCGCGGCCCATCGGGATGTTCTTCACCCATTCTGCCATCAACTCGCCGGGCTTGTAGTCGCCCATCAGTCTGCCCCATGCGGCGTCGTTGTAGGCCCACATGTCGGTGTCGATGATGCCGGGGCAGATCGCGTTGACGGTGATCTTCTCCTTGGCCACTTCCTTGGCGAGGCTCTGGGTGATGCCGACGACGCCGAATTTCGAGGCGGCATAGTGCGGTGTGTAGATGAAGCCCTGGCGCGCCTGGCCGGATGCGGTGTTGATCAGCCGGCCGCCGTCGCCATGCTTGCGGATGCGGGCGATCGCCTCCTGGCAGCACAGGAACACGCCCTTGGTGTTGACCGCCATCACCTTGTCCCATTCGGCCTCGGTCATCGCCTCGATCCTGGCGATGGTGATGACGCCGGCATTCTGCACGGAGATGTCGACGCGGCCGAACTGCTGTTCGGCCAAATCGTAGAGGGCGGCGACCTCGTCCTTCCTGGTCACGTCCATGCGCAGCGATGCGACCTTGGCGCCTTCCGCCTTCAGTCCGGCGGCGATCTCGTCGACGCGCGCGTCGATGGCGCTGACGACGACAGCAGCACCCTCAGCCGCGAAGCGCCTGGCCATGGCCGCGCCAATGCCGCCGCTGGCGCCGGTGATGACCGCCGTCTTTCCCTCGAACCGCTTCTGCATGTTCTCTCCTACCAGCAGACGAAGCCGCCATCGACGATCAGGTCGATGCCGGTTACGAAACTCGAGGCGCGGCTGGCCAGGAACACGGTCGGGCCGACCATCTCTCCCGGCGCCGCCATGCGCCCCATCGGCGTGTCGCGCTCGAAGATCCTGACCTGGTCGGCGACCTCCGGCCGCTTGTTCATCGGCGTCAGCGTGTAGCCGGGGCTGACGACGTTGACGCGCAGGCCGCGATCGGCCCATTCCATGGCGAGACTCCTGGACATGTGGATGACGGCGGCCTTCGACGAATTATAGTGCGCCTGGGTCAGGCCGCGATTGACGATCGAGCCCGACATCGAGGCGATGTTGATGATCGAGCCCTTGCGCCGCGTCAGCATTACGCGCGCTTCGGCCTGGCAGGACAGGAACACGCCGCTGACATTGACGTCGTAGAGCTTCTGCCATTTCTCCAGCGACAGCGTCTCGGCCGGCTCGGCCCCGGCGACGCCGGCATTGTTGACGGCGATGGTCAGCGCGCCGAGTTCCTTCTCCGTGCGTTCGGTCGCCGCTGCCAAATCGGCCTCTGACGTCACCGTGCCGGTTAGCACCAATGCCTTGCGGCCGAGCGCCGAGATCCTGTGCGCGGTCTCGTCCAGCCCGCCCTTCGAGGCATGGCCGAAACAGGCGATATCGGCGCCGGCTTCGGCCAGGCCGATGGCGATTGCTTGCCCGATGCCGCTGCCGGCGCCGGTGACGAGAGCAACGTCCCCCTGAAGATCGAATAGTTTCATCGAAAATGTTTTCCTGTTGAGCCGCCGGTGCTGCCCCGGGAAGGAAGGGGCGCCAGTCCTGGCTGGCGCCCCGCGCGGTCCGGTGCCTGGGAGGATACCACCTGCTGCGCTCTATTCCGATCCCTTACGCCGCCCTCAGCTTGTGGCGAGCTCCATGACGGCGACGTTGCTCGCTTTGCTGCGGTCTAGAATGCCACGCTGGCGGCCACGGCTCAGCACCAGCACGCGATGCGACAGGCCGAGCACTTCCTCGAGGTCGGAGCTCACCACCACCACCGCCATGCCGGAGCGGGCGAGTTCGGCGATGACATCGTAGATCGCGGCGCGAGCGCCGACGTCGATGCCGCGTGTCGGCTCGTCCAGGATGAACACCTTGGGCGGCCGTGAAATCCATTTGGCGATGATCACCTTCTGCTGATTGCCGCCGGAAAGCTTGCTGATCGCCTGGTTAGGCCGGCCCTTGACGCCGAGCCGGCCAATGCCGGCCTCGGCGAATTTCTGCACCGCCTTCGGAAATACCCAGCCATTCGGCGCGACATGGTCGAAATTGCCGATCGCCAGATTCTCGCCGATGGTCTGGTCGAGCACCACGCCTTGCGCCTTGCGGTCTTCCGGCACCAGCACGACGCCGGCCTTGATCGCCGCCGCCGGGCCAGTGAGGTGCACCGGTTTGCCGGCAACGCGCACCGAACCCGATGAAATCGGATCGGCGCCGGCAATCGCCCGCACCAGTTCGGTGCGGCCGGCGCCGATCAGCCCGGCGATGCCAAGGATCTCGCCGGCCCTTACCGAGAAGCTGACATTCTGAAAGCTGCGTTCCGGCGAGGACAGGTTGTCGACCTCGAGCAACGCCTCGCTGCCCGGCTCCGACAGCGGCGGGAACATCCGCTCGACGCTGCGGCCGACCATCTGCTCGACTATCGCGCGCACCGGAACGTCGGCGCGCTCGTGGCGGGCGACAATGCGCCCGTCGCGCATGACCACGACGCGGTCGGCTATCTCAGCAACCTCGTCCAGCCGGTGGCTGATATAGATGAAGGACATGCCTTCCGCCTTGAGCTTGCGGATCTGCTTGAACAACAGCTCCGTTTCCTCACTGCCAAGTGCCGCTGTCGGCTCGTCGAAGATCAGTAGCTCGGCATTGAGCGTCAGCGCCTTGGCGATCTCGACCTGCTGCTGGGCGGCGATGCGCAGCGTGCCCACCTTGCGTTCAGGCGAGACATCGAGGCCGAGCCGCTTCAGTTGGGCCGATGCCCGCGCATTCATGGCCGCGCGGTCGATGCGGCCGCCGCGCATCAGCAGGCGCCCGACATAGACGTTCTCGGCGACCGACAGGTCCGGCAGCAGCTTCAGTTCCTGGTGGATCATGCCGACGCCGGCGTCGATGGCCGCGGCGGGAGAAGCGGGGGAATACGGCTTCCCCCGCCATGTGATGCTGCCGGCATCGGGTTTGGTCGACCCGGCGATGATGTTCGAAACGGTGGACTTGCCGGCGCCATTTTCTCCAAGCAGCGCCACGACCTCTCCCGGCCGCACCTCGAAGCTCGCATCGGCCAGGACCTGCACCGGCCCGTAGCTCTTGCAGAGGCCGCTGACGAAGAGCCCCAGATGCGGGGTCTGCGTATGGCTGGGATCCAAGGACATCGTTCAGCTCATCAACTGCCGGACTCTTTTGGGATCAGGGATGCTTGGCGATGAACTGATCGACATTGTCCTTGGTGGTCAGCGTCGCATCCTGCAGCTGTTCTGCGGGAACGGTTTCGCCGGCCACCAGCTTGATCGCCGCATCGACCGAAAGCCGGCCCATGCCTTGCGTCTGCTGCGTCGCAGTCACGTCGAAGACGCCGCCTTTCAGTGCCTTGAGCGCCGCCACGTCGCCGTCGAAACCGGCGATCCAGACCTTGTGGCCGGGATTGGCGACCTTGACCGCCTGCGCGGCACCGAGCGCCAGCGCATCGGCCTGGCCGATGACGATCGACACGTCGGGATGCGACTGCAACAGGTCCTGCGTCAGCTTGAAGCCCTCGTCCTGGTGCCAGCCTTCGCTCCACAGCTCGCCGACCACCTTGATGTCGGGATAGGCGCTCAGCGCTTCGCCGCAGCCCTTCGACCGGTCGACCTCGGGCGTCGTGCCTTTCTGGCCATGGATTATGATCAACTCACCTTTGCCGCCGGCCTGCTTGGCGATGTAGTCGCAAACCGCCTTGGCCGATGCCACGCTGTTGGTGGCGACGAAGGTGTCGCCGGGGGCGCCCTCAGCGTTGCGGTCGACATTGATGACCGGGATGCCGGCCGCCTTGGCCGTCTTGGTCGGTACGGTGGCGGCGGTGGCGCCGGCCGGGATGTAGATCAGCGCATCGATGTTCTGCGTGATCAGGTCCTGCACCTGGCTAACCTGGGTCGCCGAATCGCCCTTGGCGTCGACGGTGACGATCTCGATGCCCTTTTCCTTGCCATAGGCCTCGACGGACTGCTTGATCTGGTTGAAGAAGTCGGCCTGCAGGTTGGCGACGGCGAGACCAAGCTTCTTGGCCTCCTTGGCCGAGGCCATCTCGGACAGTCCGAGCAGCGGAATGACGGCCGCGGCAGCAAGCAGCAATGAACGTTTGGTCAGCATGTGTTTCCTCCGTTGATGTTCAATCTGTCCCGCCGGCGCATCACGGCGCCCCTTGGCCGAACAACTCCCAGTTTCGGATCACCGATCCGTTTTCGCCCGGACATCCGGGTGAATTCTTTAATGCGCCCCACTCTTCATTGCGCGCCAGTCTTCATTGAGCTCTGCGCCGCCATGTATCCGTGGCCACCGCCAGCGCGATCACCACGCCGATCACCACCTGCTGGATGAAGGGCGACACGCCGAGCAGGTTCAGCCCGTTGCGCAGCACGCCGATGATGAGCACGCCGATGGCGGTGCCGCCGATCGAGCCGACGCCGCCCGACAGGCTGGCGCCGCCGATCACCACCGCTGCGATCGTGTCCAGCTCGTAGCCGAAGCCGGAGCTCGGCTGGACGGAATCAAGCCGTGCCGCAAGCACGATGCCGGCGAGCCCGGCCAGCACGCCGCAGACTGCATAGACCCAGTTGGTCAGCGACTTGACCGGTATGCCGGACAGCCTGGCGACCTCGGCGCTGCCGCCGATCGCGTAGAGGCTGCGACCGGTCGCGCGATAGTTGAGGAAGATCGCGAAGATGATGGCCAGAACGATCATCAAGCCGACGGTGACCGACAGGAAGCCGAAATGGCGGATGATCGACAGGCTGGTGAACCAGTCGGGGAAGCCGATGATCTGCGAGCCGTCGGTGATCATGTTGGCAAGACCGCGGGCCACCGACATCATGGCCAGCGTGGCGATGAAGGGCGGCAGCTTGGTGACGGTCACGAGCAGGCCTGAAACCAGCCCGCAAAGCCCAGCAACGACAAGCGCTGTGACGATGCCGGCAGGCATGCCGAGATTGAGGTGGTCGGGATGGGCGACGAAGCCCATCACCATGGCGGCGAGCGCCAGCACGGAACCGACGGACAGGTCGATGCCACCGATCAGGATGACCAGCGTCATGCCGATCGCCATGATGCCGAGCACCGTGACCTGGTCGAGCACGTTGAGGATGTTGCGGACAGTCAGAAACGTGTCGGTGGTCAGCGACAGCGCAAGGCACAGCAGCACCAGCCCGATCAGCGGTCCCATGGTTCCGGCGAACAGGGCCGAAAGCTTCGCGCCCGCCGCGGCCTGTGCATTTGGGCCGGCCTTCAACTCGCTTGCACCGTTGCTCACAGCCATTTTGTCTCCTCCATCAGCGATCCGGCGATGCGTCGTCGGCTCACTCTTGTTCACCAGGCACCTCCCTGTGAACAATTTATCTTTGATATGCAATTTTGTTCAGCTAAACTGTTCGTCGGAAAATTGTCAAGGCCCGCCGCATCATTCCACGCCGGTTTGCGCCGCCAGCCGGTTTGCCTTACGAAAGGGCATGAAATGCCGCGTTCTCAGGTCCGGTCGCATCCTGCGAATTCATGTCGGCTGCTTGAGCAGGGCAGGACGGCCAAGACGAAGTAAATGTTGACCATTTTGGCTTTCATTCGCGTTGTAGAGATATCCTGTCGATGTCCTGAATCTCGAATCCTGGGCACGCAGACCGATTTCGCGTCGCTTGGTCGGATAACGCCATTTGAATGGCATTTAAGGATTCGGACGACCGCGGGAGGGCAAAAAGATGGCGATGACAGACAATGACAAGGCCTCGCGCTTCCCGGATGCCGAGCTGAAGGCGCGTGCCGCGTGGCACTACTATGTCGAGGGTCTGACGCAGGAGAGGATTTCGGAGATCCTCGGCATCGGCCGCATCAAGGTGCATCGCATCCTGTCCGCCGCGCGTGAGGAGGGCGTCGTCCAGTTCCGCATCCGTGACAGCGTCGTCGAATGCCTGGTGCTGGAAGAGGCTCTAAAACAGCGTTTTGGGCTCAGCCAGGCCGTTGTGGTGCCGTCCGCCGCCGACCGAAGCAACGCGCCGCTGATGATCGGCCATGCCGCGGGCGCCTATCTGGCCGACAATGTGAATGCCGGCGATGTCATCGCGCTGGGCTGGGGGCGCACGCTGAAGTTCGCCATCAATGAATTGCCGCGGCGGCCGATCGCCAGGACAACGGTGGTTTCCATGCTGGGCGGCCTCACCCATGCCCAGCCGCTCAACCCGACCGAAAGCGCCTGGGAATTCGCCGAAAAGATCGGCGCCGAGTGCTTTCTGCTGCCGGTGCCGGTCTATGCCGACAGGCCGGAGCAGCGCGAAGCCTTCATGAGCCAGCGCAGCGTTCAGGACGTCGTCTTCCGCGCGCGCCGGGCAAACATCGCCGTGCTCAGCGTCGGATCGTTTTCCACTGACAGCCCGATCGCCAATTACGGCTTCATCAAGCCCAGCGAACTCGAAGAGCTTCAGGCGGCCGGCGCAGTTGGCGATATTTTATGCCATTTCATCGATGCCGACGGCCGGCTCGTCGACCATGAGGTCAACCGCCGGGTCTGCGCCTATCCGCTGCAGGATCTGTCGGACATCCCGGCCATCATCCTGGTCTCGGGAGGGCAGGAAAAAATCGCCATCATGCGGGCGGCGCTTGCCAACACCAGGATATCGGTTCTGATCACCGACGAGGACGCCGCCAAGGGCCTGCTCAACCGCTAGGGCTTGAACCCTTCCGCCGAGGACCCCCCTCTGTCCTGCCGGACATCTCCCCCTCAAGGGGGGAGATTGGCAGCTTCGGCGCTCCGCTTACTCTTGCGACATTGGTGGTTGGCGAAAGCCGGGATGAAGTCCAATCTCCCCCCTTGAGGGGGAGATGGCCGGCAGGCCAGAGGGGGGTGCTGTCCCGCCGACATCTCACGATGCCGAGAGCCCGACCTCACCAAGCCGCACATGGATGTCGCGCGTCGCAGAATAGAGGTCGCGGTAGATTGCCTTGCGCGCACGGTAACCGGAGACCAGCCCGTCAACGGGGTCGACATGCCTGGTCGGCGGAGCGGCCATCGCCTCAGCCGCCGTTTCAGGCGAGGCAAACCATCCGATGGCGGAAGCCGCCAGCATGGCGGCGCCGAGCGCTGCGGCTTCGTTGACTGGCGAGACGGAGAGCGGCCGCTCGAGCACGCTTGCCATGATCCGCATCAGCAGGGCGCAGTTGGTGCCGCCGCCGGCGGCGATCATCGCCGCCGGTTTGCCACCGGCCAGAGTTTCCGCCGCCTGCGTTTGCGCCGCTTGGGTTTCCGCCGCCCGAGTTTCCGCTGCTTGAGTTTCCATTGCCTCGCTGGCGATGGCCTGCTCGAAGGCGATGCCTTCCAGAACCGCTCGAAAAAGGTGCTTCGGCTCATGGTCGAGCGACAGGCCGACAATGGCGCCGCGCGCCGCGCCGTCCCAATAGGGGCTCATGACACCGGCCCAATACGGCATGACGAGCAGGCCCTCGCTGCCGGCGGCAACGTCGACTGCTGCTTTCTCCAGCGCTGCAGCCGACGGCGAGCCGGTGGTGCGAACGATCCAGTCGACCAGTTGCATGCCCGAGCGCAGCACGGTCTCCAGCATGAAGCCCGAGCCGGTCGGCGAGACCAGCGTTCGAAACGCGTCCGAAGTCGTGATCCCATGGGAGTAACAGCCGCTGACGATGCCCGAGCCGAGCGAAAGGTAGTTTTTGCCGTCGCCATAGACGCCCATGCCAAGGCCCATCGCCTGGCCGTCGCCGGCGCCGGCGACAACAGGCGTGCCGGCCTTCAACCCGATCAGCCGGGCCACGCTTTCGCCAAGCCCGCCGCAGATCGCGCCGGGCGCGACCAGTCGCGGCAACTGGTCCGGCCGCAGCCCCGCGGCCTCGACGAGCTGAGGGTGCCAAGTGCCATTCTTGACGTTGAGCAGCCCGAGCGGATCCGCACTTGCCGTGCTGGTGACCAGACGTCCGGTCAGCCGGTGGACGAAGAAGCCATGCACGTCGACGAGTGCGGCTGCGTCATCAAGCGTTTGCGGCTGGTGCTCGGCAAGCCAGGCGATCGCATAGAGCGCGGGCGTCGGGTCCGGCGGTTTGCCGCTCCAGTCGCGGATCGACTCGCGGCCGAGCTCCGCCGAAAGCCTGATGACTTGCGGGCGCGCCCGCTCGTCCAGCCACAGGATCGCCGGAATAAGCGGCTTGCCGGCATGATCGATCAGCGTAAATGTCTCGCGCTGGTGGGCGATGGCGATCGCCGCCACCCGGGCAGCGCCAACCGCCTCGGTGACTTGCTTCAAGGCGCCGAGCAGCGCGGTCCACCAATGTTCGGCATCCTGCTCGAAATGGCCGGGCCTGGGATTTGAAAGCGGATAGGCTTCGCGCGCCTGGAACAGCTCCTTGCCGTCGCGCGTGAAGGCAATCGCTTTCACGGCCGTGGTCGAGGCGTCGATCCCGATTACGACATCGTCCATCAGGCGGGAATCCAGCGGATCAGGCGGCGTTCGTAACGAACCGTCCGTCCGACTGGTCGAGACGACGGCGGATCTGGGTTATCACCATCGAATCGTCGGGTACACAATTTTCATAGGTGAGGAAATCGCCTGTCTTGACCGGCTTGACCACCTTGGCACGTTCGGCGAGGCCGAGCGGCAGGGCGCCGCGGGCGCGCGCGTCCTCCCAGGTCATGGCGAAGCCGCGATAGTCGTTCTCGCCGATCATGCCGAGCGACTGGCCAGGGGCAAGCTCGCTCTTGGCAACCGCCACCGCCTCGGCGACCGGATGGTCGAGCGGCTCCATGTCGGCGCGCTTGTAGACCACGGCGCGCGCCGCCGACAGCGGCACTTCCAGGCTGGTCAAATGATAGGGGCGGAAGATCGTGAAATACGGGCCCTTGCCGACCTTGAGGTCGATCATGCGCTCCAGCACGCGCGGATGCCTGGTCTCGATGATGCAGAACACGCCGGGCGCCACGCCCTTGCCGATCGAATAGTCGACCACGCCCTTGCGGTGCAGCACGCCGCCATCCTCGCGCGGGCAAAGCACGCCGGCGAGTTCCTCCAGCGTCGCTGTCGGGCCGTGCATGCCCGGCACGTCGGGCACCAGGCCAGTGGCGTTGGCGATCGCCACCATCTCGATCGCCGTCTTCGAGCCGTCGACGAACTCGACCAGCATGCGCGCATTCATGTTGCGCTCGGCCGCCTCCTTCTCGTAGTCGGCCGGCATGGCATCGATCTTCAGCGGATTGTTCTTGCCCTTGCCGGCGGCGATGATGTTGAAGCCGAGGCTCCTGGCAAAGCCGATGATCTCCAGCGTGCAGGCCGGCTCGTCGCCGGCCGCACCGGTATAGACGACGCCGGCCTTGCGCGCCTCCTCCTTGAGGAAGCGGCCGATGGTGATGTCGGCCTCGACGTTGAGCATGACGATATGCTTGTCGTTCTTCATCACTTCAAGCGCGAACAGCGTGCCGATGTTGGGATTTCCTGTCGCGTCGATGATGACGTCGATGCGGCCGGCCGCAGCCAACGCATGCAAATCTTCGGTCACCGCGATCTTGCCGGCCTCGATGGCGCGGTCGATCGCCCCCGCATTGCCGGCCTGCACGATATCCGAGCGGTCGTGGCCGGCGAGCAGCGCCGCATCGATCGCCGCCTGCGGCCTGACCTCGGAAATGGCGCCGATCCGCATGCCCGGCATCAGCGCGACCTGGACGACGATGTCGGTGCCCATCTGCCCGGCGCCTGCAAGCCCGATGGTGATCGGTCCCTGCTGTTCAGCGCGCTGCAAAAGTTCCGCTGCAAATTGCGGATGGGCCATGTTGCTTCCTCCAGTTCCTGACGCGCCGCAGCGTCGAAGCCATCATTTTGAACATTCCTATTTCCAAATGAAAAATATTTCAACCGGCAATTCGGCAGCCGTCCCCGCAAACATCTATGATTTAATTTGTGCAAGCCCCGGCTTGCGGCTTGGCAGCGCAGTCAGCTAGGGCGCAGAAGGCGGTGATCTCTTGGGATGCAGGCGGCGACGACCGTGACATTCCTTCTCGCAAGCAAGCGAGTGCGACGAAAAAATGTTTCACGACCGCTCAACTGCCGCTGCGCCAATCGCTAACAACGAAGCCGCGCGACAGAGAGCGCTGGCCGGCATGCTCAGTCGGCGCATGCCAGTATATCAGTCAGCTGCCGACCTCGAAGAAGGGCGCGCCAAGCAGGTCGGGAACAACGTCGATGCCGAGGCCCGGCCCGTCCGGAATGCCCACGCGGCTGCCCGAAACCGGCGGCTTGTTCGACGCGGTGCGCACCGTCACCCATTCGTGGAAGGCAATGGCGTGCAGCCGGCGCTCCTCCGGCGTCGACAGCGACAGATGCGCCATGGCTGATGTGTCGATCTCGGCGCCGCCGGTGTCCTCGACGGTGATCATGAAGCCCAGGTCGACGGCAAGGTCGCGGATCTGGCGCGTCCTGGTCACGCCGCCGAGCCGCGAGATTTTCAGCGTCAGCCCGTCAGCCGCCCCCTTGCGGTGGATGTCGAGCACGTCGTCCAGCGAGGTGACGGATTCATCGAGCACCATCGGCTTGTCGAGCGAGCGGCGCACCGACATGCATTCGTCGATCGTGGTGCAGGGCTGCTCGAACGTGTAGTCGATGGAGCGCGTCGCGTCAGCGAACTGGCGCGCCTGATAGGGCGTCCAGCCGGCATTGGCGTCGCAGAAGATGACGGTGCCCCTCGGCACTGAAGCGGCGACCGCGGTGACGCGCTCGATGTCGTCATGGACGTTGCCGCCGACCTTGACCTGCAGCCGGTGAAACCCGTCCTTGACGATGCGCTTGGCCAGTGCGGCCATCGCGTCGACGGTGCCATGGGTGACGACCTTGTAGAGTTCCGCCGTCTCGCTCTCGCGCCCGCCGAGCAGCGTCACCAGCGGCACCTCGGCGGCGCGTGACGCGAGATCCGAGCAGGCCATGTCGAGCGCCGACTTGATGTAGGGGTGGCCCTTGAACACCGTGTCCATCAGCCTGCCGATACTGACCAAGGCGCGAGGATCGTGGCCGAGCAGATGCGGCGCAATTTCGATGACGCCGGCGCGAGTGCCGGCCGAGAATGCCGGCGAGTAGAAATTGCCGAGCGGCGCCATCTCGCCCCAGCCGGTCAGCCCGCTGTCGGAGGTGATTGCGACGATCACCGCATCGAACGCGGCGGCGACACGCCCCTTGGACATGCGGTAGGGCCCGTCCACAAAGGGCTGCACGACATGGTAGGCCTTGATGGTTTTGATCCGCAATTTTTCTGTCCGTCGCTGTGACGCCCTGACGAAGCCGCCAACCTCCATCGTCCGCTGGGCTCAACTGCCGTCAGGCCGGTTGCGCGTCAGGCCGGCGCGATCGGCCTTGACGCCTCTGGAAACACACTGTTCGAGGCAGCGCGCATAGGCAAGCAATTCTTCGAAGCGGTGCCGATGTCGCCGGCCTTGTCGAACTGCTCAGCAAAACGGCGCCCTCGGCATAGCCGGGAGCGCCGTTTTGCTGGACCGGGCCTGATGGGGGGTATCAGGTGGCAGGTTTCTGTGGCAGCGGCGAGACAGGCATTCCCGGGCCGATCTTCTGCAGATTGCCTGTTATCACCTGGTCGCCTTCCGCTACGCCGCTCGAGATCGCCACCAGGTCGCCGTTGGTCGGCCCCAGCGAAACAATGCGCTGGTCGACAGTATTGTTCTTGCCGACGACGTAGAGATACTTGCCGAGCTGGCTCGATCCCAATGCCGTCTGCGGCACCATCAGTGCATCTGGCTGCTGCTTGATATGCAGCCTGACGCGAACATATTGGCCCGGCAGCAGCGTGAACTTGGCATTGCCGATCGTCGCGCGTGCGGTGATGGTGCCGGTCGAGCGATCGACCGTGTTGTCGATGAAGGTGAGCTGACCTCTCTGGCGCGGTTCCGTATCGCCGGGAAGCAGGACGTCGACATCGATGGGTCCCGTGGCGCGGGCTTCCTCGATCTGCGCCAGATCCGTTTCGCTCGGATTGAAGGTGACATAGATCGGGTCGAGCTGCACCAGCGTGTTGAGCACTGTGCCGGCGACGCTGACCAGCGTTCCGACCGAGGCCTGGTTGCGACCGACGCGCCCGGCGAACGGCGCCTTGATTTCCGAATAGCTCAGATTGAGCTCGGCGGTCCGCACAGCCGCCTGGTTGACGGCGAGCGATGCCTGGGCCTCGCGCAAGCTGCTGGTGCGCTGGTCGAACGCATCCTTGGCGATGTATCCGCTCTTGGCCAGTTCGGTGCCGCGACCAAGGTTGGATCGTGCATAGTCGAGCGTTGCCTCGTCGCGCTGGACCTGAGCCTTCGCCTGTTCAAGGGCAGCCTGAAAATCTTCTGGAGCGATCTTGTAGAGAAGGTCGCCCTTCTTGACATCGCTGCCGTCGGGCGCGACCTGCTCCTGCAGATACCCTGGCACGCGCGCCTGCAGCGTGATGCTGCGGATCGGCTCGGTGCGAGCGGCATAGTCGAGATAGATCGGGATCGTCTTCTTGACGACGCTCACCACTGGCACCGGCATGACAAAAGCCGCGGGCTCGGGCGCCGCGGGCTCAGGCGTTGCCGCCCCTGCCGTGCCGGCGTTGAGGCCGAAATTACCCATGTCGAGCAAGTGGACGCTGGCCATCGAGACCGCCCCCACGGCAACAGCCGCTCCCAACGCAATTTTCCATTTACGCATGATCATTCTCCAATTCTATTCGGCCGCTTCGGCCAATCGCTCGAAAGCGGGTTCGGCAGTTGGTTCAGTCGGTTCGGCGACAGGCTCGCTCTTGCTGCCGCGCTCGCGCAGCTGCTCGATCACCGCGTAGAAGACCGGCACGAACACCAGCGACAGGATCGTCGCTGCGACCATGCCGCCAAAGACGGTGGTGCCGATCGACTGGCGGCTGGCTGCACCGGCACCTGTCGAGAACATCAGCGGCAGCACACCGAGGATGAACGCGAAGGCGGTCATCAGGATGGGCCGCAGCCGCAGGCGCGCCGCTTCCATTGCGGCGTCGACGATGCTGAGACCTTCCTCGCGCCGGCGCCGGGCAAACTCCACGATCAGAATGGCGTTCTTTGCCGCCAGCCCGATCAGCATGACGAAACCGATCTGCGAATAGACGTCGATCTGCATGCCGCGCATAAGCAGGGCGACAAAGGCGCCGAACAGGGCAAGCGGCACCGCGAGCAGGACCATGAAGGGCATGGCCCAGCTCTCATATTGGGCGGCAAGGATTAGGAAGACGAAGACCATGGCGAGACCGAAGACGATCGAGGCGATCGATCCGGCCTTGAGCTCCTGATAGGTGATGCCCGTCCATTCATAGCCGAAATCCTTCGGCAGCGCCGTGGCGGCGGCACGTTCCATCGCAGCGACCGCCTGGCCCGAGGAGAAGCCGGGTGCGGCACCGCCATTGATCAGGGCCGACGCATTGTTGTTGTAATGCGGGACGGTTTCCGGGCCGACGATAGGCACCAGCTTGCCGAGCGTGCTCAACGGCACCATGCCGCCGGAGGCATTGCGCACATAGAGCCGCGAAATGTCGGCCGCACCCGCACGCGCATCCTTGTCGGCCTGGATCGTCACCCGGAAGGTGCGGCCGAACAGGTTGAAGTCGTTCACATAGAGCGAGCCGAGATAGATCTGCAGCGTGTTGAACACGTCAGGCAGGCTGAGGCCGAGCAGCTTCGCCTTGTTGCGATCGAGGTCGTAGTTGAACTGCGGCGTCGAGGTCGAGAACGACGAGAACAATTGCTGCGGGTTGAGCTCGGGCTGCTTGCGCGCTTCGGCGAGCACGGCCTGCGTCGCGTCGTTGAGCGCAGCGCTGCCGCGACCGGTCAGGTCCTCCACCTGGAATTCAAAGCCGCCGGTCGTGCCGATGCCTGGAATCGAAGGCGGATCGAAGCTCAGCGCGAACGCTTCCGGAAGTTCCATGAGCTTCGAGCGCACGTCGGCGACGAGCTTCGAGGCGCTCTGGTCAGGGCCGCGTTGGTCCCATGGCTTCAGGATGGCGAATTCCACCGCCGAGTTCGACTGGGCGGCACTGGTGAGGAAGTTCAAGCCGCTGATCGAGCCGACGATATCGACACCAGGCGTGTTCTGCAGGATGTCGCGCGCTTTGCGGGCCACCGCGTCGGTGCGCTCCAGGGACGCGCCGTCCGGCAACTGGATGACCACGAAGAAATAGCCCTGGTCCTCGACCGGAAGGAAGGTCGAGGGCAGGCGCTGCCAGACGAAATAGGTCGCGACAAGCCCAGCCGCGAATATGCCGAGCATGATCCAGCGCAGGCGGATGAGGAAGCGCACACCATTGGCATAGGCATGCGACAGCCGATCGAAGCCCGTGTTGAACCAGCGGAACAGCACGAATTGCGTTGCCGGGCGGTGGCGCAGGAAAGCGGCGCTGAGCGCCGGGGTGAGCGTCAACGAGACGAAGGCGGAGATGCCGAAGGAGATCGCCACCGTCAGGGCAAACTGGTTGTAGAGCCGGCCGGAAACGCCGGGTATGAAGGCGACAGGCACGAACACGGCCATCAGCACGGCGGTTGTGGCGATGATCGGGCCGGTCACCTCAGCCATCGCCGCGCGCGTCGCAGCCAGCGGTTTGAGGCCGGCCTCCAGCTGGCGTTCGACATTCTCGACGACGACGATCGCGTCATCGACGACGAGGCCGATCGCCAGCACCATGCCGAGCAGGCTGAGCATGTTCAGCGAGAAGCCGAACATGTACATGACGACGAGCGTGGCCACCAGCGACACGGGAATCGCGATCGTCGGGATGATCGTGGTGCGCCAGCTCTGCAGGAAGATGAATACCACCGCGACAACCAGGACCAGCGCCTCGCCGAGCGTGACCAGCACGTCGTGCATCGACGCCGAAACGAAACGTGTCGTATCGTAATGCATGGCGTAGCTGACGCCCTTCGGGAAGCGGGCCGACAGTTCCTGCATCTTGTCCTTGACGCGCTGCTGCAGATCGAGGGCGTTCGAGCCTGGCATCTGGTAGACCGCGAGCACCACGGTCGGGTCCTCGCCGAAGAACGCCGACGACGAATATTGCAGGGCGCCGAGTTCGATGCGCGCGACGTCGCGCAACCGCACCAGTGAACCGTTCGCGGCATCGGCGCGCACGATGATATCGCCGAATTCCTTGGGATCGCTCAATCGGCCGACGGCATTGACCTGCATTTCGAAAGCGGTGCCGGCCGGTGCCGGCGACTGCCCGATCTTGCCGGCCGCGACCTGGACATTCTGCTCGGCGATGGCGTTTTGGACATCGACGGCGGTGATGCCGAGATTGGCGAGCTTGTCGGGATCGAGCCATACGCGCATCGAATAGCGCCGCTCGCCGAAGATCTGCACGTCGCCGACGCCGGGCAGGCGCTTCAGCGGGTCGACCACTTGCAGGTAGGCGAGGTTGCTGAGCGCGACCGGATCGACAGAGCCGTCGGGCGAGGTGAGGTTGACGATCAGGACGAAGTTCGGATTCTGCTTCTTGATCGTCACGCCGCCCTGGTTGACGATGGCCGGCAGCGAGGACGCCGCCTGTGAGACGCGGTTCTGGACATCGACGGCGGCGGTGCTCAGGGGATAGCCGACCTCGAAGGTGACGGTGATCGTCGAGGAGCCGTCATTGGAACTCGACGACGACATGTAGGTCATGCCTTGAACGCCGTTGATCTGCTGTTCGAGCGGCGTCGTGACGGTGTCGGCCACGACTTGCGCACTGGCGCCCGGGTAGTTGGCGCTGACCACCACCTGGGGCGGCGTGATGTCGGGAAACTGCGAAACAGGCAGCAGGAAATAGCAGATCGTCCCGGCGAGCACCATGATGATCGCGATCGACGATGCGAAGATGGGACGGTGGATGAAGAAATTTACCATGACACGCACGCCTCGCCCGATGCTCTTGCCTGGCCAAAGGCCTTGGCCACCCTTGACAGCCGCCGGCTGCGGCTTTGCCCGGAATCCTCCAGGAAACGAGGCGGCGCCTTGCGGCTGCGGCCTTGCGCATCCGCAAGGCTACGCAGCATCGTCTCGAAAGAGCGCGGGTCGACACGGTCGGCCTGCATCAGCATCCGGATCATCGGATCCTTCACAACTTCGTCGATCGTCAAATCTTTGCGCTGCGACATCGTAGCGGCTCCTGGCTTTGGCGATCTGTGGCGTACGCCGCCGCAGATCGGGTGGTCTTCCTTTTCGCGGCCAAAGTCGCCTGGGGCGCAGTTTCAGCCTGGGCCGATTTGGCGGAGGCTGTTCACAGGCGCCTGCGAGATTGACACGAGGCAATGGGGGTGTTACCAGTAAGTAACATCTAGAAGTTACAGACCGGTAACACCCTAGTCAAGAGGTGTGCCGAGGGATTTTTCGGAAATCCCGGAAACCAAGGAGGTTTTGATGGAAGACGGCACTGCGGAACGCATCCGCCCCCGGGATCGCATCCTGGAGACGGCACGGGATATGTTCCACAAGCATGGCATCAAGGGCGTCGGCGTCGACGCGATCACTGAGGCCGCCGGTACCAACAAGATGACGCTCTACCGTCATTTCGAGTCCAAGGACGATCTGGTCATCGAGTGCCTGCGGGCGACCGCATGCAGCGCCAACGCGATGTGGCAAAAGTTCGAGGCGGAGCATCCGGGCGACAAGCTTGCGCAACTGCATGCCTGGGTTCGGATGGCAGCCGATTGCCTGATGATGGACGGCCGCGGTTGCGACATGGCCAACGCCGCCATCGAGTTGAGCGAGACCGACCATCCGGCCCGTCGGGTAATCAAGGAACTCAAGCAGGCTCAGCGCGACCGCCTCGTCGGCCTGTGTCGGGATGCCGGCATCGGCCAGGCAGAGCTTCTCGCCGATACATTGTCGCTGCTGCTTGAAGGCGCCCGTGTCAGCCTGCAAAGCGTCGGAGCCGAAGGCCCCAGCGCGCAGTTTGTCCGCATGGCGGAAGGCCTGATCACCTCGTTCAAGGCCAGATAGTCTCGCAAGCGGCGAAACGATCGGTGGCGTGTTCATTGCAAGCCGCGCCGCGAGTGCTCTTTTGCCTTGGCATGTGCTGTCATCTCACGTCTCCGTTGCCGGTCTGTCGCCGCGCTCTTGCGCGCGGCGGTCGCTGCTGGTTGTGAGCAGGCTAGGCCCGATAGCGAATTGGTGAGAGTGACAAGTGTGGCGGGATTCCAATGGGGCTGCGGCGCTGCCCGAATCAGCCGTTGGCGATTGCCGCCGCCTTGCCCGACACCGCAGAACAAAAAAAGCCCGCTGCCGGGAGGAGGTGGCAGCGGGCTCGATTTCGAATACGACGCGGGAGGAGGTGCGCCGCACTCAGCGTCGGCATCGCATCTGGGAGGAGTAGATGGCCGACACCTGCGAAACTAGCGATTGCCCAATGATTCGGCAATAGCAAAAGATGCATAGCAGATGTGCAGATTCGCGCTATCAACCGAATATTAACCATCGCCGCGACCAACCGTGGCGCTTGCGTGGCATCACTGGACCGGAACGTTCTCCTTGAAGATCAGGCGCGGTTCGATGAATTTCCGCGTCAGATAGGGCGCCGAGGAAGCGATCGAGCCGAGCAGGCGAATGACCGATTGCTCGGCGATCAGCCGTGCATTCTGGTCGATGACGACATCGAGCAGATCGTCGACGAGATAGCCGCGTGTCGCTCTTGTCAGGTCGTGGCAGATGAACACCGGCTTCCTTTGCGGCTTGGCTTCCAGCAGCGCTTTCGCCACGCCCGAGCGTCCGGCGCCGACGCAATAGATGCCGAGCAGTTCCGGCTCGTTGTGCAGCGCCTTCATCGTCGCCGTGTAGCTGATATCAGGCTCGTCGTTGATCTCGACGGCGCTGGCCACGGTCAAATTGCGGAACTCCTCGCCGAGCACCGAGCGAAAGCCCATTTCGCGTTCTTCATGCCCGCGATAGGAGCGTGAGCCGACGATCATCGCCAGATGGCCCGTGCGACCGCCCAGGAAACGTCCCATCAAAAGGGCTGCGGTGCGCCCGGCGATACGGTTGTCGATGCCGACATAGGCCGATCGCGGCGCGCCCGGAACGTCCGACACCAGCGTGACCAGGCGGATGCCGGCTTCGACGATCTCGCGCAGGATGTTGCGCGTTCTCGGGTGATCGATGGCGATGACGCCGACGCCGTTCGCCCTAAGCGAGAGGTTTTCGACCGCCGCCTGCAACGCGCTCGGCGAGATGCCGGCGAGCTTGTGGATCCGACAGGAGGCGACAAGTGGCAAGCGTGCGGCATAGTCCTCGATATGATTTGCCAGATCCATCATGAAGGCGTTCGAGCCGATCGGCAGGAAGAACTCGAGATGCGCCGGCCGCGAGGGCAGCGTGACCTGATCCACGACCGGCAAATAGCCAAGCTGCTTGGCCGCCTCCATCACCCGCTGCCGGTTGGCGGCGCTGGCGCCCGGCCGGTTGTTCAGCACCCGGTCAACCGTCGCGGTCGATAGCCCGCAGCTTCTGGCGATGTCCGCAACGGTGGCTTTCATAGTCGCAGTCATAGGAGCCGATGTGATCCTGTACCAGAGATACGGCCAACCCGGCTTCCAATTGGCCACTCAGCCTTGTGGTTGCTTCCCCTGCACGATGGCGTCACGGATCTCCTTGTCGGACATGCCGGTGATGATCCGTTCGACTTCCGCGACGTTGGTGTTCTTCGGATCGATATCGTCGGCAACCACCTTGCCGCGGCGCATGACGACGATGCGGTCGACCACCTGGAAGACGTGGTGGATGTTGTGGGCGATGAAGATGCAGGAATGGCCCGAATCGCGGGCGCTGCGCACGAAGCTCAGCACACCTTGCGTCTCGGCGACGCCGAGATTGTTGGTTGGCTCGTCGAGGATGATGAGGTCGCTGTCGAAATGCATGGCGCGCGCGATCGCCACGGCCTGCCGCTCGCCGCCGGAGAGCGAGCCGATTGGTGTGGTCGGCGGGATGTCCTTCGAGATGCCGACCTGCTTGAGCAGGTTCCGGGCGACCACGTTCATCGCCTCCTGGTCCATACGGTTGAGGAAACGCGGCGGCTTGATCGGCTCGCGCCCGAGGAACAGGTTGCGCGCGATCGACAATTGCGTGACCAGTGCGGAGTCCTGGTAGATCGTCTCGATGCCGTGGGCGATGGCGTCGCTGGTGCTGCGCAAGTCCACCTTCTTGCCGCGGATGAAGATGTCGCCGCTGGTCAGCGGGACCGCACCCGACAAGACCTTGATCAGCGTCGACTTGCCGGCGCCATTGTCGCCGAGCAGACCGACGATCTCCCTTTCGTTGACATGGAAATTGGCGTCCACCAGCGCTTGCACGCGCCCGTAGGACTTGCGGATGTTTTCCATGCGGACAAGCGGCTCAGCCATGGTTCAAGTCCCCGCCTGATGCCGGCGTTCCAGCCATGAATGGAGCGCCATCATGCCGAGGATGATCGCGCCGATGAAGATGTTGTAGGCAAGCCCAGGCACGCCGATCAGCACGATGCCGTTGCGCATCACGCGCAGGATCAGGATGCCGAGCACGGTACCGATGATGGTGCCACGTCCGCCGGTCAGCGCCGTGCCGCCGATCACCACCATGGCGATGACTTCGAGCTCGTAGCCGGTGCCGCTGTTCGGATTGGCCGCCGAGGTGCGCAGCGAGCTGATGACGCCGGCAAGCGAAGCCATGATCGACGACAGGATGAACAGGCCGATCTTGACGCCGCTGACATTGACGCCGCGCGCCCTTGCCGCATTGGGGTTGCCGCCGGCCGCCTGGATCCAGTTGCCGGTGCGGCTCTGCGTCAGCACGTAGCCAAGTGCGATCGCGGCTGCGATGAACCAGAACAGCGACATGTAGATGCGGAACGGCCCGATGAAGAAATCACCGACCAGCGCCTCGGCGAGCCAGCTGCCTTCGGCGCTCCAGGTGCGCTGCGGAAATCCGCTGGTGACGAACAGAGCGGTGCCGCGCACCACCAGCAGCATGCCGAGCGTCACCAGGAAGGATGGAATCTTGAGTTGCGTCACGAACCAGCCATTGACCAGCCCGATGAAGGCGGCAACCAGCAAGGCCAACACGAAGCCGGCCTCCAGCGAGGTGAGGCCGCTGTTGAAGAGCGTCCACATCAAGACGGGCGAGAAGCCGAACAGCGATCCGACCGAGAGGTCGAATTCGCCTGAAGTCATCAACAGCGTCATCGCCAGCGCGATCAGGCCGAGCTCGACCGTGAAGGCCAGTATGTTGCTGATGTTCTGCGGTGACAGGAAATCGTGGTTGAACCCCCAGAACACCGCGAGCTCGACCACAAGCAGCACGAAGGGCCCGAATTCCGGCCTGGCGATCGAGCGTTGGATGATGGAACTGTTTTCCACGTTGGACCCGCGACATGGTTGGAACTGGCCAAGCCCGATACCGCATGAGGCGGTTCGAGGCTCAGCGGGATGATGGGGATGATCGCTGCGGCAAGCGCCGCCGCGACCATCCCGATCGCGGTTTTATTTGCCGGACAGGATGTCGTCGTAGACCTGCGCGGTGTCCTTTTCGTAGAGCGCGCCGGTGATCACGTCGAAGCCGGGCGGAATGCCGCTGGCGGCCATGTTGGCGATCGAAAGCGCCACATAGCTGGTCGCCTGCGGATCCTGCCATTGTGCGGCATTGACGTAGCCGGTCAGCACCTCCTGGGTGGTGTCGAGCGAGTTGCCCCAGCCGACGACCGGGATTTCGCCCGGCTTGATGCCGGCCTGGTCGAACACCCGCTTGATCGAGCCGGTCACCAGATCGCCGAGGCCAATGATCGCCTTGACCTTGGCCCTGTTGGCGGTGAGATAATCGACCATGCGGTTGATTGCTTCGGCCTGGTCGAGCGTGGCCTCGGTGATTTCATAGGTGATGCCGAGCGGCTCGAAGACGCTCTTGATGCCCTCTTCTTCCTGGACGCCATAGGTGGCGCCGGGGATTTCAACCGGCATCCAGACAAAATCGCCCTTCTTCACCAAGCCCTTGTCGACCAGATACTGAGCCCAGTTCTTGCCGAACGTGACGTTGTCGCCGCCGACATAGGCGTTGAAGTCCGCCTTCGGATCGGGCGTGTTGAAGTTGATGATCGGGATGTTTGCCGCTCGTGCCTCCTTGACGAGCTCGATAAGGCTGCCCGGGTCAGGGCTGGTGGTGGTGATGCCGTCGGCCTTTGCCGCGATGGCGGCGCGAACAGCCTCCTGCTGGGACGACACGTCGCCATTGTGGAACGAGGTGTTGACGGTGTTGCCGGTGTCCGTCGCCCATTGCTTAGCGCCGGCGAGGAAGTAGGTCCAGACCGGGTCGGCCGGGCCGCCATGCGAAATCCAGTAGAAGGTCTTGGCCTGTGCCGCCGCCGGAATCGCCAGCGCCACGATCAAGCCGAATACAAATAGTCGTAGCCTCGTCAGCATTTGATTTCCTCCCATTTTGAAAACGTCCTCCAGCTCCGGCGACGATCACGGCAAGCCCTGACCGAATTCTTGCCAGCGGCGATCTGGATGCATCAGAGCATCCGCTTTTTCGATCAATGGCAAGCCTCCATTTGCCAGTGGTAGTCGGCGCACGACCACGCGCCATCAGCCATCCCATCAGATCGCATCAGTTTGGCTGATATCTTTTGCGGCAAGCGGTCTCGGCGCCGAAGACGAGGCGCAGGCGGGACGGAAGCTAAATCAGGTCGGCCCTGGCAAGGTCGCGCATCAGATGGCTGGCGCCGTAGGTCCAGTGGGGACAGTCGGGCGACAGCCGTACCCGGTTGATCAGGACGCCGAATTTCTCCGATGAGATGGTGACGATGTCGCCGACCTCGTGCGTGAAGCCCTTGCCCTTTTCGCCGCGGTCCTTCGACGGCACGAACATGGTGCCGAGATAGAGCGCCAGCCCGTCGGGGTACTGGTGATGCGGGCCCATGGCGGCGGCGACCAGTTCTTCGGGCGAGCGGCTGATCTCGGCCATCGAACTGGCGCCCTCCAGCGAGAAACCATCCTCGCCCTCGACCTTCAGCCGCACGGTGGCCTGCTTCACGTCACCAATGGAAAAGGTATCGTCGAACAGCCGGATGAACGGGCCGAGCGCGGCCGAAGCGTTGTTGTCCTTGGCCTTGCCGAGCAACAGCGCCGAGCGCCCTTCGACGTCGCGCAGATTGACGTCGTTGCCGAGCGTGGCACCGACGATTTTGCCGCTGCCAGCGGCGATCATGGCGATCTCCGGCTCCGGATTGTTCCAGGTGGAGACCGGATGCAGGCCGACATCGGCGCCGAAGCCGACCGACGCCATCGGCTGGCATTTGGTGAAGATTTCGGCGTCGGGGCCGATGCCCACTTCCAGATATTGCGACCAGGCGCCGCGCTGGATCAGCTTGGCCTTGATCTCCATCGCCTCCGGCGAGCCTGGCTTGAGCTTCGACAGATCGTGGCCGATCAGCCCGGCAATGTCGGCGCGAATGGCGTCTGCCTTCTCGGCCGAGCCGCGCGCCTGCTCCTCGATGACCCGTTCGAGCAGACTGACGACGAAGGTGACGCCCGATGCCTTGATCGCCTGCAGGTCGACCGGAGAGAGCAGGTATGGTTTTTGCGGATCGCGCGCGGCCTGGAAACTGTTGGCGGCGATTGCATCGAGCGATCCGATCGGTTCGCCCGCGGCGGCGTGGACGTAGCCTGCTGGATCCGGCATCTCGCAGACGTCGCGCACGGTTGGTGCCATGCTGGAGGTGATGTCGAAGACCGTGCCGCCGCGTACCGTGACCACCAGCGGATGCGATGCTTCGCTCGTCCGGGCGCGGCCGATGAAGAGGCCCTCGTCGGGCAGGAGGGTGGCGTTCGTCATGGCTTGCGGTCCTCTGCTATCTTGTTCTGCGTCGTCGCTGCGGACCGATGGTTCATCAAAAGCCTGGCCGCGGCGGCGGCACTTTCAACAAATTCCCGACAAAGGTCTATCCCGTTCCTCGCGGTCGAGCCCCTGCGCTGCATTTCGCAGTGGCGGACGCCTTCCTCTTCAATCCCCCCTGATGCCGAGATCAAAGGCTCTTTCAAAATCATGAAATCGTCACTAGGATTTTCATTTGACGAAGTACATTCAGGTGACTCTTGCCCCTACCGTTTTCCGATCCGATCTGGCGGAAGCCGCCGGCGGCCCCTGCGTTCCGGTCGCTTTTTCCCGGCCGCCAGCGTGCTGATGTCGTCATTGTCGGTGGCGGGATTCTCGGTCTGTCGACAGCCTTGCATGCAGCCCGGTTCGGCCTTGCCGTGCAGGTGCTGGAAGCCGGCGAAATCGGCCAAGGCGCATCGGGCCTGAATGGCGGTCAGGTCATCCCTGGCCTGAAATATGATCCGGAATGGCTGCTGGAGCATTTTGGCCTCGAACGCGGTGAGATCCTCGTCAATTTTGCCGCCTCAACGGCGGACGCCGTCTTCGAATTGATCCGCGACGAGAATCTGGCCGTGCCGTTCGTCCGCAACGGCTGGATCCAGGCAGCGCACACCGAGACGGCGCTGAAGGCGGCGGCGAACAGGGACCGGCAGTGGCGGAACCGTGGCGCCGATGTCCGGCTTCTGAGCCAGACCGAGATCGCCGCGTTGACTGGCGCGCAGGGCTATCTCGGTGGCTGGCTCGACCGCCGGGCCGGCGTGATTGATCCGCTTGCCTATACGTCGGAACTGGCACGGATCGCCTCGGCCGAGGGCGTGAAGATCGCCGAACACCAGAAGGTGATGCGCCTCGATTACAACCCCGGCATTTGGCGCATCTCGACGGAGGGCGGCGCCGAATTGCAGGCCAAAGCGGTCATTCTGGCGACGAACGCCTATACCGGCGACCTGCTTCCCGGTCTCGCCGAGACGATCGTTCCGCTGCACTCCTTCCAGATCGCGACAGCACCGCTGCCGCCCGATCTGGCGGCCGGGATTCTACCGGAACGGCAAGCAGTATCGGACTCACGTCGCATCCTCGTTTATTACCGCAAGAGTGCCGACGGGCGGCTGGTGCTCGGCGGGCGCGGCCGAATGGCGCTGCCGACCAGCGAAAGTGATTGGGCGCATCTCGAGCGCGCGCTGCTCCGGCTGTATCCGGCGCTATCCGGAGTCGCCATCGAAAAGCGCTGGTTTGGCGGGGTGGCGATGACGCCGGATCACCTCCCGCATATCCACCAGCCCCAGCAGGGCCTGATGGCCGTGGTCGGCTGCCAGGGCCGTGGCGTCGGCCTGATGACCGCGCTTGGCGAGCGCATTGCTGGCTATCTGGCGAGCGGCGACGCCAGGCAATTGCCGTTCCCGGTCTCGCCGATCCGGCCGATCCCATTCCACGTCTTTCGGCAGGTCGGCGTCGCCGCGACGATCGCCTGGTATCGTATGCTGGATGCATTCGAGCGCTGATTTTATGCCGATGCAGGAATCAGCTTGACAGTTTCACGATTCTGAAAAAGTCTTAAGTGATTTCAAATTTCGATGGGCAACCCCGATGTCGACCATCGTTGCAAGGCAGCCGCTGCCGGAGTCCCGGTTCTCGACGGGTTTCCGGTTGGCCATGCTGCTGCCGGGCGGGCTGGTCACCTTCTTCCTGATCCTGTTTGCCCTCGGCCTCGTGGTTTTCCTCGCCCTTCGCGGCAATGACGGTTCGCTGCTGGGCTACGGCTTCACTTTTGCGAATTTCATCACCGTGGCATCCGACCCGCTGTACTGGACGGTAACGCTGCGCTCGCTGGCCATTGCCGGCCTGGTGACGCTGGCGACGGTCGTCACCGCCTATCCCGTCGCCTACTACCTTGCCTTCCATGCCGGACGGCGGCGCGGGCTGCTGCTGTTTCTGGTGACGCTGCCGTTCTGGACCAGCTATCTCTTGCGCGTTTTCGCCTGGAAGATCGTGCTTGCCTACAATGGCGTGCTGAACTCGGCGCTCGTCGAAAGCGGCATCTGGTCCGAACCGACACTGGCGTTTCTCAACACGCCGGCCGCCGTCGTCGTCACGCTGGCTCACGCCTATGCGCCGTTCGCCATCCTGCCTATCTATGTGGCGCTGGACACGATCCCGAAATCGCTGCTCGAAGCTGCTTCCGATCTCGGCGCCAGACCGTTCACCAGCTTTCGCCGCGTCGTGCTGCCGAATTCGATGCCGGGCGTGCTGGCGGCGGCTCTCGTCGTCTTCGTGCCGACGGTTGGCGATTATGTCACCCCCGCGCTGGTCGGCGGCCCTGCCAGCACCATGATCGGCTCGCTGATCCAGGCCCAGTTCGGCAAGGCAAATGACTGGCCGTTCGGCGCAGCACTCGCCGTTGCCGTCATGCTGGTCATCCTTGCCGTGGTGCTGGTCGTGCGTTCCGCCGACCGCAGGTTTGGCAGCCGGACATGAGCGCCGCGCGCATAGACGCAAAGCAAGGTGGCCGCTGGCTCGGCGCCTACGTGCTTGTCTATCTGGTATTCCTCTATTTGCCGATCTCGCTGATCCCGCTGTTTTCCTTCAACGATTCGATCCAGGCGGCGTTTCCGCTGCAAGGCTTCACGTTTGAATGGTACACGACGCTGTCCGGCAATTCGGCGCTGTCCGGCGCCCTTGCCAACAGCCTCGTCATCGGTGCAATTGCCGCCACCGGTGCCACGCTCTGCGGCATCACCGTGTCCTACATGGATCTCTTCGGCCGTTCGCCGCTTGCCTTCACGATCAGCGCCATCGCGCGGCTGCCGATCCTGATCCCCGGCGTCATCGTCGGCATCTCTCTGCTGATCCTGGTCAACCTCATTGGCTTCGGGCCGTCACGCACCGCCATCGTGCTCGGCCACATATTGGTGGCGCTGCCGACGACGGTGGTGATCATGAAAAGCCGCTTCGCCGCTATACCCAAGACCATCCACGAGGCGGCACTCGATCTCGGCGCCTCCGACTGGACGACATTCAGGCGGGTCATGCTGCCGCTCAGCCTGCCCGCCATTGTATCAGCGTTCATGCTGGCCTTCCTGACCTCATTCGACGAGTTCATCGTCGCCTTCTTCCTCGCCGGCACCGAACCGACCTTGCCGCTTTATATCTGGAGCCAGCTGCGTTTCCCGAAATCGCTGCCGACCGTCATGGCGCTGGGCACGGCCATCCTGGCCGTGTCCTTCGTCATCGCGGCAATTGCCGAAATCCTGCGCCATCGCGGGCTCGCCGCCGCTCAGCGGCCAATGCCCGCCAACCTGTCCAAACCAGAAGAAACCGAAAGAGGAGAACTGCAATGGCATTCGACCTGAAATCGATAAATCGCAAGACAGTCCAAGCCGGATTGGCAGCCTTCGCGCTGGCGCTTTCGTCGAACGTCGCGCTTGCGGCCGACAAGCTGCAATATTTCACTTGGTCGGGCTACGAACTTCCCGACTTCAACAAGAGCTTCCTCGCCGCACACCCCGATGGCGTCGAGGCCTCGATGTTCGGCGACGACGATGACGCCTTCACCAAGGTCAAGGCCGGTTTCCGTCCTGACGTCGCGCATCCCTGCTACGACAAGGTGGCGCGGTGGAACAAGGAAGGCCTGCTGCAGCCAATCGACACCAAGCGCATCAAGAACTGGGATTCGATCTTTCCGGTTTTCAAAAACCTGCCCGACCTGCAGGCCGGCGACGGCAAAGTCTGGATGGTGCCGTGGGACTGGGGCAACACCTCGATCCTTTACCGCACTGATCTGGTGAAGAACCCGGAGCCGAGCTGGAACCTTTTGTGGGACAAGCAATATGCCGGGCGCATGGCGACGATCGATGCCGTCCACGACACGCCGGTGGTGGCGGCGCTTCTCGCCGGTGTCAATCCGTTCGACATGACGCCGGAACAGATGGAAAAGGTGGCTGAAAAACTGCGCGAGCAGCGCCCGCTGCTCTCCAACTACACCACCGACATGACCTCGGTCGAACAGGCGCTGGCGAGTGGCCAGTTGGTTGCCGCCATGACCTGGAACGCGTCGGCCACCTCGCTGAAGAAGCAGGGCGTGCCGGTCGAGTTCATGAAGCCTAGGGAAGGCATGCTGACCTGGTCGTGCGGCTTCGTCATGCTCAAGGACGCCAAGAATGTCGACCTCGCCTATGATTTCATCAACAGCCGGCTGGAGACGGATTCGGGAAAATACCTGATTCAGACCTATGGTTACGGCAGCTCAAACAGCTCGGCCTTTGCCGCGGTGCCGAAGGAAGAACTGGAAAAGCTGCAACTGCCGTCCGATCCGGAAGTGATGCTGAAGACTACCGTCTTCACCGGGCCGATGAAACAGAATGACGAACTCGCCAAGATGTTCGAGAAGGTCAAGGCAGGCGGCTGAGTTCGCTCTTCCTTCTCCCGTTGTGGGAGAAGGTGGATCGGCGCGTAGCGTCGAGACGGTAGAGGGGTGCTGGACAGAATGCGGGGTTTGCCAAGCTGGAACACCCCTCATCCGTCCGAGCGGAGCCTGTCCTCGGGCGTGCCGGAGGCAAGACCCGTGGGCTCGGCCACCTTCTCCCACAGGGGGAGAAGGGAAAGTGCTGGCGAACGAGGAAGTATGCATGGATGTACTGGACCAAGCGGCTGAAAAGCTGAAAGACGACGCCGATGTGCGGGTCGGCCGGCGCGTGCGGGCGCTCAGGCTGGAACGCAGTCTTTCGCTGGCGGAGCTCGCCGCCAAGGCCGGCGTTTCGATCGGGGCGCTCAGCCAGATCGAGCGCGGCTTGTCCTCGCTTCGCGTCAAGGTGATCTGGCCGCTCGCCGCCGCTCTCGACATCGAGCCGTCGGCGCTGATTGCTGACGGCAAAGATGCCGTCAGCGATCTCTATTGCGTGCGCGCCAACAGTCGGCGCCAGATCCCGGTGAAGTCGGAAGGCATCGCCAAGGCGCTGCTGTCGCCGCCGGCCGCTACGCTCACCGGCATGCTGGTGACGGTAGAAGCCGGTGGCGGCACCGTCGAAGCCTACGCCCATCCCGGCCACGAATTCGGTTTCGTCCTGTCGGGCGAGGTCGAACTCGTGATCGATTCAACCACCTACGGGCTGAAGACCGGCGACAGCTTCGCCTTCAAGAGCACCTTGCTGCATGCCTTCCGCAATCCGGGCGCCGAGCGCTGCCAGATCCTCTGGGTCAACACGACCAAGCCGTCCGAGGTTCGCGATGGCGCCTGATCCTCTCGTCCGGCTGGATGCGGTATCGAAGATTTTCCCCGGCGGCATCGTCGGTCTCGACGCCGTCGATCTCGACATCGCCCGCGGCGAGTTCCTGACCTTGCTCGGCCCATCTGGCTGCGGCAAGACCACTAGCCTGCGGGTGATCGCAGGATTCGAAAGCCCGTCGAGCGGACGGGTGCTGCTCGACAGCCGTGACATTACTTCGCTGCGGCCGTTCGACCGTCCCGTCAACACCGTGTTCCAGGACTATGCGCTGTTTCCGCACATGGACGTCGCCGAAAACGTCGGCTTCGGCCTGTCGCTGCGCAAGCTTTCCGGGGCAGAACAGGCAAAGCGCGTCGGCGAAGCGCTCGACATGGTCGGCCTTGCCGAGAAGCTCGGCGCCCGCGTGTCCGAATTGTCTGGCGGCCAGCGTCAGCGCGTCGCGCTTGCCCGTGCGATTGTCTGCGAACCACGTGTGCTGCTGCTCGACGAGCCGCTGTCGGCGCTCGATGCGCATCTGCGCGAACAGATGCAGGTCGAATTGAAGCGGCTGCAGTCGCGGCTCGGCACCACTTTCGTCATGGTCACCCACGACCAGACCGAGGCGCTGTCGATCTCCGACCGTATCGTCGTCATGAACAAGGGCCGCATCGAGCAGATTGCGCCGCCGGCCACGCTCTACGACCGGCCCGCCACCAAATTCGTCGCCAGTTTCATCGGCACGATGAACCTGCTGCAGTCGCGCTTTGTCGGCCGTGACGGCGATCGGTTGCGTTTCGCCGCCGGCGCCCTGCCGCTCGAAGCCACGTCGGAAACCGGCGAAGTGCCGGGAGAAGGCGCGGTGCGAACCATCGGAGTGCGTCCGGAGGATCTTTTGGCGGCGACCGAAGCAGCGACCGGCACCGCGCCGGTGCGGGTGAGCAGCATCGTCTTTCACGGCCGCACCTTGCGCCTGCACGCCGAATTGGGGCAGGGGATACCAGTGGTGATCGATGCGCCACGCCGGGCGGAAGGTTTTCAATTCCGCGTCGGCGACGTGGCGCATATCAGCCTGCGCCGCGGCGCTAACTGCCCTATGCTGCCCAGCTAATCCGACCCTCATCCTTTCCAGAAAACCGGAGCACTACCCATGAGCAATCACCTGAACTTCTTCATCGACGGCAAATGGGTCGCGCCGGTGGTGCCGGCGACGCTGGATGTGATCGATCCGTCCACCGAAGAGGCCTACACCAAAATCTCCGTCGGCTCGAAGGCCGATGTGGATCGCGCCGTGGCGGCGGCGAAGGCGGCCTTTCCGACCTTTTCGCAAACCAGCAAGGCCGAGCGCCTGAAGCTGCTGAAGCGCATCCTCGAAGTCTACAACGAGCGCTACGAGGACATCGCCCAGGCTGTCAGCCAGGAGATGGGCGCGCCGATTACCTGGGCGCGCGAGGCGCAGGCATGGGCGGGCAGGGCGCATATGGAGTCCACCATCAAGGCGCTGGAGGATTACGAATTCAGCGAGAAGCGCGGCGCCACCATGGTGGTCAAGGAGCCGATCGGCGTCTGCGCGCTGATCACACCGTGGAACTGGCCGCTCAACCAGATCGTCTGCAAGGTGGCGCCGGCGATCGCCGCCGGCTGCACGGTCGTGCTGAAGCCTTCCGAGATCGCGCCGATCAGCGGCATCGTCTTTTCGGAGGTGATGGAAGCGGCCGGCACGCCGAAGGGGGTCTACAACATGGTCAACGGCACCGGTCCGGATGTCGGACAGGTCATGGCCGGACATCCCGATGTCGACATGGTTTCCTTCACCGGCTCGACCCGGGCCGGCATCATCGTCGCCAAGACGGCGGCCGAGACGGTCAAGCGCGTGGCGCAGGAACTCGGCGGCAAATCGCCCAACATCGTGCTTGCCGATGCCGACTTCGAGAAGGCCGTGCGCAAGGGCGTCAACGCCTGTTTCGGCAATAGCGGCCAGTCCTGCGATGCGCCGACGCGCATGCTGGTGCCGGCTGCCCGCCACGATGAGGCGCTGGCGATCGCCAAGAAGGCGGCCGAGGCGCACAAGGTCGGCGATCCGCGCTCGGAAGACACCAGGCTCGGGCCGGTGGTCAGCAACATCCAGTTCGACAAGATCCAGCGGCTGATCGAGGCCGGCATCGCCGAGGGTGCAACGCTGGTCGCCGGCGGTCCCGGCCGGCCGGAGCATCTTAATCGCGGTTATTACGTGCGGCCGACCGTCTTCGGCCACGTCACGCCGGGCATGACCATCGAGCGGGAAGAAATTTTTGGGCCGGTGCTTTCGGTCATCTCCTATGATGACGACGATGACGCGGTGAAAATCGCCAACGACACCGTCTATGGCCTCGCCGCCTACGTGCAATCAGGGGATATCGACCACGCGCGAAAAGTCGCCGGCCGGCTGCGCGCCGGGCAGGTCTCGATCAACTATCCGGAGTGGGACACCTTCGCGCCGTTCGGCGGCTACAAGCAATCCGGCAACGGCCGCGAATACGCCGACTGGGCGATCCACGATTTCCTCGAGATCAAGGGCATCATCGGCTACGGCGCCTAGCCCATGACACCGAACAGCGCCGCGCGTCTAAGAAGCACGCGCGCTGTAACGGGCTGACCAAGCTATTCGGCGGCTTCGCGGACAGGGATCAGGCGCCGCTCGACCTGCTGGAGATGCAGGCGCATCGCTGCCGCCGCGCCGCCGAGGTCACGCTCGGCGATCGCCTCGACGATCCGTTCATGGTCGGCGAAGCTGTGATGGTCTGCCGGAGGGCGGGCGCCTTCTGAACGGAGACGTCCCCAGACCACGGTGCGGCGCACGGCGTTCAGCACGTCGAACAGGCCGAGCAGCACATTGTTGCGGCTCGCCTGCGCAATCTGCCGGTGGAGCAGATTGTCGACATTCTCATATTGCCGCCACGTGACGGCCTCCCGCGTCTGCACCAGCGATTGCCGCATCGCGGCGATATCCGAAAGCGTGGCGTGCAGCGCCGCTTCGCGCGCAATTTCGGGCTCGAGGATGAGGCGCGCGCGCATCACGTCGGCCGGATTGGTGCGCCCGGCGATTTCCGAGATGCCGATCGTCTCCTCGACCGGCCCGCTGCCGGCGAAGGTGCCCCTGCCGACGTGACGCCAGATGCGGCCGTCCTTCTCGAGTACCGCCAGCGCCTTGCGCAGATCGCCGCGCGATACGCCGAGGCTCTCCGACAGTTCCCGCTCGGCAGGCAGCCGCGTCTCACCGGCATGATCCATCTGGGCAAGATAGGCCTGCAGCTGAACCAGGGCGGCGTGGCCGCCATTACCGGGATCGTCCATCAATTTAACCAATCCGCATATGATTTTCCTCTGCCGGTGTTAAAACGATTAGTGGAAACCGTCAACTGCCGAGTTTTCCTGGGCACACCCGTTCGATACGGTGCAGTTTCTCCTTGACCAATCCATCCCGTAGTCTTAACCAATCACGGAAATGGTTACAAAAAACGGGAGGAATGACAATGGCCGGCGTGTCCAGACGTACCATCCTTGCCACCGCTTTCGCCGCGGTCCTGGCATGTGCAGCGCCCTTGTCGGCCGCAAATGCGGGCGACATGCGCATCGCATTCGGCGACCTTCCGGGCATCGAATCCATCCAGACGCTCGCCGCGATAGAGCGGGCCAAGGAGCGCGGCGTGAATGTCGAGCTCATTGTTCTCAATGACGAGGATCTGGCTGCCCAGGCCATTGTCGGCGGCCAGGCCGATGTCGGCATCGGCGCGCCCTATACCTTGATCCAGAAGGTCGGCGTGCCGATCCGCATTTTCGCGCAGATATCGACGCTGCGCTTCTTTCCCGTCGTCAACAGCGAATTCTACAAGGAATGGAAGGATCTCGACGGGCAGGAGGTCGCCGTGCAGGCGCGCGGCTCCGGCACCGAAGCGGTCATGCTGCTGATGGCGAAAAACCACGGCATCAAGCTCGGCAACATCAGCTATGTCCCGGGTTCCGAGGTTCGCCGCAATGCGCTGCTCCAAGGGACCATCAAGGCGTCGATCGTCGATGCCGCCAACAGGCGCGCGCTCGAGGCCGAAGCCCCCGGCAAGTTCATCGTTCTGCCGGTCGAGGATCTCGGCGCCTCGGACGAAGCGCTTTTCGCGACCGCGGACTATCTGAAGAACAACGCCGCCGACGTCGACATCCTGGTCGAAGAACTGATGAAGACCGCGCGCGAGATCACCGCGAACCCGGCGGTCGCCGTCGAGCTTCGCAACAAATACAAACTGCTGCCGGATCTCGGCGCTGAAGCCGACAGCGAAATCACCGAATACTACAAGGAAACCGCGGAAGCCGGCAGTCTTGCGCTGAACGGGGGCGGAGCCGATGCGGCCAAGGACGACTTTGCCTTCTTCAGCCTTGCCGGCCAGATCGAAGGCGATCCCGCCAGCCTCAAGGTCGAGGACTTCTGGGATGTCTCCGCAATCGACCGCGCCGTCGCCAAGCTCGGCAAGAAATAGGCGGCCTGCCGGATGGCCGCAAGCATCAGAACCGACGGGGAGGCTGCCGGCCTCGCTCCTCTTTCCAATCGCAGCGCAACGGGCGCATCGTGGGACCAGCCGGTCCTGCTCAGGCTGGTGTCGATCGCCCTGTTCGCGGGAATCTGGGAGGTGGCCGGGCGTATTCCGGTCAGCTTCGCTTTCCCGACGTTTTCCGATACGGTCGTCGCGTTCTTCGGACTGCTCGCCGACGGCAGCCTGGCAACCGCCTATCTTTCGACGCTGCAGCCGCTGGTGCTTGGCGTTGTCCTGTCGGCGTTCCTTGGTGTCGGCCTCGGCACGATCTGTGGCCTGTGGCGCACCGGCGAATGGCTGGTGATCCCCGTGTTCATCGTGCTTCAGGCAGCACCGGTCGCCGCCTTCATTCCGATGGTCACCTTTGTCTATGGAATAGGCATGACCGCCAAGACGCTCGCCGTCATGATCCTGGCGCTGCCGGTCATCGTGCTCAACACCTACAAGGCCGTGCGCAACGTCAACGAGTCGCTGCTTGTCATGTGCCGATCCTTCCTCGGCACCCGCTGGCAGACCGTCGCCAAGATCATCCTTCCGGACGCCAGCCCGGTGATTTTTGCCGGGTTGCGCCTCGGCGTCGCTGCCGGCTTCGTCGGCGTGGTGCTCGCCGAACTGTTGATCACCCCGACCGGCATCGGCGACCTCATAACCTTCCACCGCTCGCGCGCCGACTACGCCGAGATGTACGCAACAATCGCCTCGATCATTGCGCTTTCCACCCTGACGCTCGTCTTTCTGCAGTGGGTGGAAGTCCGCGTTTTCAGGCCCGAGAGCAGAGGTGCTTAAGATGGGCGCGACCGCATTGCGAAATGGACCGTCGCCGGTTCCCGCACCGATCGATTCAATCGTGGAAGTGAGGGGAATCTCCAAGACCTACGGCAATGTCGAGGCGCTGCGCGGCATCGACCTCGACTTTCCCAGGGGCAAGCTGACCAGCCTTCTCGGACCCAGCGGTTGCGGAAAGACGACGCTGCTGAAGATCATAGCGGGGCTGATACGGGCCGATGGCGGCACCGTCGCGATCAACGGCAAGCACGTCACAGCACCCGGCCCCGAACGCGCTTTCGTATTCCAGGACTTTGCGCTGATGCCGTGGGCGACGGTGACACGCAACGTGGCCTTCGGACTGGAGTTGCGCGGCACCAACAAGGCCGAGCGCGAGGCGATCGCCCGACGCTACATCGCCGAGGTGGGTCTCGCCGGCTTCGAGGACAAATACCCGCACGAACTGTCGGGCGGCATGCGCCAGCGCGTCGGCCTGGCGCGCGCCTTGTCGGTCGATGCCGACGTCCTGTTGCTCGATGAACCGTTTTCGGCGGTCGACGAGCAGAACCGGCGGAAATTCCAGGAAGACCTGATCCGGCTGCGCACCAACCAGAACAAGACCTTCATCTTCGTGACGCACTCGATCGAGGAAGCGGTCTACATCTCCGACCGCATCGTCTTGCTGTCGCCGAGACCCGGCCGGGTTTCGCAGATCATCGAACCGGAAATCGATCGCTCCGGCGACCCCGAGCGCATCCATCGCGACAGGCACTATCTCGATACTGTCGAGGAGATCTGGCAGGGGCTGAAGCAGTATGTGGAGTGAGCGGCCGTGACCTTGTTTGGCTACCGTGTGCCAATGATGGCGTCCCTGCTGGTCTGGTGCGTCGTATGGGAAATCGTCGGCCGGCTCGACCTTGTCTTTCTGCTGCCGCCGTTTAGCGACGTGCTGGTTGCAGCGGTCAGCCTGGTGCAGACGCCGTCCTGGCAGAGCGCGACAGTCACGACCCTTCGCGCCTTCGCGACGGGCATGGCCCTGTCGATCGTTGTCGGCGTGCCATTGGGTATCCTGATGGGACGCGTCAAGATCGCCGACGACCTGCTCGGCATGTGGGTCAACATCTTTTCAAGCGCACCGCTCTCGGCGATCGTCCCGGTGCTGATGATCCTGTTCGGCTTCGGCGAGAAGACGATCGTTGCGGCGGTGTTCCTGTTTGCGATCTGGATCATCGTTCTCGACACCCGCGCCGGGGTCCGTCATATCTCGCCGTCGCTGATCGAGATGGCGCGTTCCTACGGCGCCTCGCGCCCGGCGCTCTATAGCAAGATCATCCTGTGGGCGGCCCTTCCGGAAATCCTTGCCGGCATTCGCCTCGGCCTCATCCGCGGCGTCAAGGGCGTCGTCATCGGCCAGTTGCTCGTCGCCATCGTCGGCTACGGTGCGCTGTTCGAAACCTTCTCGCGAAATTTCCGCATGGCCGAATTCTGGGCCTTGACCATCATCCTTTTTGCCTTCGCCCTGCTGATCGCCGAACTGATCGAACGGGCCGAAGCCAAGGTCGAATACTACGCAGGAGCAAGACAGTGAACATGCACGGCACGACTTCAAGCTATGTTATCGAACCAACCGCAATCCCGAGCATCCCGGTGGCGGGAACCGACAAGATGTTTCCGGTGCACCGGGTCTATTGCGTCGGGCGGAACTATGCCGCGCATGCCGTCGAGATGGGACACGACCCCGACAGGGAGCCGCCATTCTTCTTCCAGAAGAACCCCGACAACCTCGATACGACAGGAGAATTTCCGTACCCTCCGGCCTCCAACGATGTTCATCACGAGATCGAAATGGTCGTGGCGCTGAAGAGCGGCGGTACCGACATCCCGGTAGAAAAGGCTCTGGACTGCGTGTTCGGTTATGGCGTAGGTCTCGATATGACGCGGCGCGACCTGCAAGGGAAGGCGAAGGACCTGGGCCGTCCATGGGAGGTCGGCAAGGCCTTCGAGGCATCGGCGCCATGCACGCCATTGGTTCCGGCAAGCTCGACCGGCCATCCCAGCCAGGGCGCGATCTGGCTGGACGTCAATGGTCAGCGAAAGCAGACCGGCGACCTCAACCAGATGATTTGGAAGGTTCCGGAAATGATCAGCTATCTCTCAGGTCTGTTCACGCTGAAGCCGGGGGACATCATTCTTTCCGGCACGCCGGCGGGCGTCGGCGCGGTCGTTCGCGGTGATGTTCTTCGCGGTCATATCGATGGCGTCGGCGACCTAGAGGTTCACGTTGTCTGAAGCGGCCTCGATCATTGAGCGGCTTGCCGCCGGAGCCGGCGATGCGCCGGCGATTTCGGCACCCGACAGGATCACGCTCACGCATGGCGGACTGCGCCGCCTGATCTCCGAGACGGCAGCGCAATTGCATGCACTGGGCCTCGGCCGTGGCGACCGGGTGGCCATCGTGCTGCCGAACGGGCCGGAGATGGCGACGGCCTTTGTCGCAGTGGCGGCGGCGGCGTCGACGGCGCCGCTCAATCCGGCCTACCAGGCCGACGAGCTCGATTTCTATCTGACCGACATCGGCGCCAAGGCGATCCTCGTCGCCGAAGACGAAAGCGGCCCGGCGGTGACCGTGGCCGAGCGCCTCGGCATAGCGGTGCTCAGGCTCACGGCACTGCGTGACGCGCCAGCCGGCAGTTTTGAGATCAAGGGCAAACCGGTTGGTCCGTCTGTTTCGCCCGACCTGGCTGAAGACGGCGACATCGCGCTGTTGCTGCACACGTCCGGGACCACGTCACGACCCAAGCTGGTGCCGCTCAGCCACGCCAATCTCGCCGCCTCGGCCGCCCATATCGGCGCGACGCTCGGCCTGACATCAGGCGATCGCTGCCTCAACATCATGCCGCTGTTCCACATCCATGGGCTGATCGCGGCGGTGCTGTCCTCGCTCGCAGCCGGCGGCAGCGTCTTCTGCACGCCGGGTTTCAACGCGCTGCGCTTCTTCCATTGGCTGGGCGAGGCGCGGCCGAGCTGGTACACGGCGGTGCCGACCATGCATCAGGCGATACTGCCGCGCGCAACGCGCAATGCCGAGGCATTGGCCGACGCGCCTCTTCGCTTCATCCGCTCGTCCTCGGCATCGCTGCCGCCGCAGGTGATGGCCGAGCTTGAGGCGACCTTCGGCTGCCCGGTGATCGAATCCTACGGCATGACCGAGGCCGCGCACCAGATGGCTTCGAACCGGCTGCCGCCGGGCCTGCGCAAGCCGGGCAGCGTCGGCGCCGCGGCCGGACCGGACGTGGCGGTGATGGCGCCGGACGGGCGATTGCTGCAGCCCGGTGACACCGGCGAGATCGTCATTCGCGGGCCCAATGTCACCGCGGGCTACGAGAACAATCCGGACGCCAATGCCGCGGCTTTTGCGCATGGCTGGTTTCATACCGGCGACCAGGGCGTGCTCGACGACGACTTTTATCTGCGCGTCACCGGCCGGCTTAAGGAGATCATCAACCGCGGCGGCGAGAAGATCTCGCCGCTCGAGGTCGACGACGTGCTGATGGACCATCCGGCGGTGGCGCAGGTCGTCACCTTCGCCACGCCGCACGACAAGCTCGGCGAGGAGGTCGCGGCTGCGATCGTGCTGCGCGAGGGCATGGCCGCCACAGAAGCCGACATCCGCAGCTTTGCCGCGACACGGCTTGCCGCCTTCAAGGTGCCGCGCATTGTCCTGATCCTGGACGAAATCCCGAAGGGCGCGACCGGCAAGCTGCAGCGCATCGGCCTCGCGACCAAACTCGGTCTTGCCAAACCTGGGCTGGGATAATGCGGATCAGCATTTTTGGCGCTGGCGCGATCGGCGGCTACCTCGCGGCCAAGCTTGCCATGGCCGGCCGCGTCGATCTGTCGATCGTGGCGCGCGGCGCGCATCTCGACGCGATCAGGACGGCCGGTCTTCGCCTGATCGAAGACGGTCATGAATCCGTCGCCTCGGTCAGGGCCGCCGCGCAGGCGCAGGAGCTAGGCGTCCAGGACTATGTCGTGCTGGCGCTCAAGGCCCATTCGGTTGCGCCAGCGCTCGACCAGATCGCGCCGCTGCTGGGTGAGGGGACGGCCGTCGTCACCATGCAGAATGGCGTGCCGTGGTGGTATTTCCACAGCATCGGCGGGCTGCTCGAAGGCACGGGGTTGCAAGCGGTGGATCCCGGTGGGGTGATCTGGGACCGGCTTGGGCCGGATCGCGTCATCGGCTCGGTCGTCTATCCCGCGGCAGAGGTGGATGCGCCCGGCCTGGTCCGCCATATCGAGGGAAAGCGGTTCTCGCTTGGCGAGCCCTCGGGCGAGAAGAGCGAGCGTGTCACGCGGCTTGCCGAGGAGATGGTTGCAGCCGGGCTGCAGGCGCCGGTTCGCGACGACATCCGCAGCGAGATCTGGGTGAAGCTGTGGGGCAATCTCTGCTTCAACCCGATTTCCGCGCTGACCGGCAGCACGCTTGCGGCAATCGCTGCCGACGAGGCCACCCGCGCGCTTGCCCGCACCATGATGCTGGAGGCGCAGGCGATCGGCGAAAGCCTCGGCGTTCGTTTCCCGATCTCGGTCGACCGCCGCATCAAGGGTGCCGGCGACGTTGGCGAGCACAAGACCTCGATGCTGCAGGATCTCGAGCGTGGCCGGCCGATGGAGATCGATGCGCTGGTGACGGCGGTCCAGGAACTCGGCCGGCTGACCGGCCAGCCGACGCCGACCATCGACAGCGTGCTGGCGCTGGTGCGCCGCCTCGCCATCGAGCGCGGCTGCTATTGATGTACCAATCGTGAAGTTGCCGCCTCGCTCTCCCCGGGCGAACGAGTACTTGTATCGACAGAGATCTGGATCGCATGGCTATTGATCGTCGCATCACAAGTGCTTCAGCGGTCAAGGCTGGCGCGCAATACTCATCCTGACAACAATTGTCAGCTGTCGAGCGGACCGCCAGTGGCAGGTTAGCAAACGGTTCCCTACTTGGAACCCGTCTGAACAGGAGCAACACCCATGACAACGGCAGAAATTGCCAAGGAATTCACAGAGCTGCTCAAGCAAGGTCAGAACAAAGCTGCGGCTGAGAAGTTCAATGCCGATGACATCGTCAGTTACGAAGCGATGGAAGGGCCGATGGCGGTCTGCAATGGCAAGGAGGCCGTGAAGCAGAAGGGCCAGTGGTGGGAGGAGAACAACGAAGTTCATGACGGCTCGGTCGATGGCCCATATGTCAACGGCGACCAGTTCGCAGTGCGCTTCAAGTTTGACATAACGCCCAAGGCTACAGGCGAGCGCGTCAGCATGGATGAGGTTGGTCTGTACACGGTCAAGAACGGCAAAATTGCCGAAGAGCGCTTCTATTATTGAGGCCGGCTTCCGGAAGCTTTGTACTTGCTGCATCGTTGGAAATCAGGCACGGCGGCTAGGACGAATGCCCTGGCCGCCGTGTGAGCAGCCCAATCCCCTTCACATATGCCGCCAACTGATCGCCACGGTGCCTCAGCCGTCGAAAAGCCCATCTCGCCATGGCAAACCCAAAAAATTGAGGATGCCGGTCTCGTCGCTGGCAAAGTCTGAACGGTGGTTTAGGGTGCGCCAGATTCGATGAGCAATGAGTCCGAGGGCCAATTTTGACGATCACCATGTACGGCATCACCAATTGCGACACGATCAAGAAGGCGCGTGGCTGGCTGGAAAGCCATGACGTCGCCTATCGTTTTCACGACTACCGGGTCGAGGGGCTGGAGGCGGATAGGCTCGACGGCTGGTCCGGCAAGGTCGGCTGGGAAACCCTGCTCAACAAGTCGAGCACAACGTTTCGCGAACTGTCGGACACGGACAGGCTGAGCCTCGACGAGAGGAAGGCCAAGGCGCTGATGCTGGCCAAACCGACGATGATCAAGCGGCCGGTCCTCGATCTTGGCGATCGTATCCTCGTCGGCTTCAAGCCTGATGTCTATCAGCAGGCGCTGGGCGGGTTGAAGTAGCCGGACGGGATGCTTTTCACGCTCCAGCTCGCCAGGCGAATTGGGTCGCGGAAAAGACCTTGGCCTGCCTGGCCGAGAGCGCGTCCCACGCTGCGCGGCAGCCGGGGTCCGGCTCGATTGTCTCGGCGATGCTCGTCATCGCATCCGCAGCCTCGGCAAAACCCTCGAACCATCCGATGCCGACCGCCGCGCTGATCGCTGCGCCGAGCGACGAGGCTTCGGCATTGTGACCCTTATGGATCGCGATCCCGGTTGCGTCCGCGATCATCTTTGTCCAAAGCTTGCTGTTGGCGCCGCCGCCGATCGCCACCATTTGCGCCGGCGAAAGACCATGGCTGCGCATCTCTTCAAGAGCCCGGGCGGTTTGCAGCGTCATTGCCTCGAGCCCTGCACGATAAAAATGACCGAGCGTGTGCGAGGGGTGCATGCCGATGAAGCTGGCGCGTGCGCTCGGATCCCAGTGCGGGTCCATGCAGCCGACCAGGGTGGTGCCGGCGAGAAGTCCGTCCGAGCCGATCGGCACGGCCGCCGCTTCCCTTTCGAGGCGGTCGAAGATCGCCGGATCGGAGCGCCCGCCGGCAAACATGTCGACGAACCAGTTGACGAAATAGACACCCGCCCGCTGCACGGCCTCGAGGAAATAGCCATCGCCGGTTGGCGAGGTCATGGTGCGCCAGAAGGCGCCGACCACCGGTTCTGGCGACCAGATTCCCGCGATGATCGCGGTTCCGAGATTGAGATAGACGACGCCGTCGCGCATGGCATTGACGCCGAGCCCGGCGCATTGCCCATCGCCGCCGGCGGCAATCACCGGGGTTCCTTCCGAAAGGCCGGTTGCGGCGGCGGCTGCGGCATGAACAGTCCCGACTCGCGTGCCGGACCGCACCGCATTGGGAAGTTGCGACGGTTTGATGCCGAGATGATCGAGGATCGGCTGCGACCATGCCTTGCGCGAGATGTCGAAGAGACCGAACGGATCGGCGCTGGTCCAGCTCGCGCTTGGCGTTCCCGTCAGTCTCAGCGTCAGATAGCCATGCACGTCGAGGATTTTGTTCGCCTGGTCCAACCGTTCCGGCTCGTTCTCGCGCAGCCATTTCAGGCGGTAGACGACCGGCGTCACGTCGATCGGCTTGCCGGTGATCTGGTGCAGCCGCTCACGGCCGATCTCCGCCGCGAAACGGTCGACCAGCCCGGCGGCGCGTTCGTCGAGCCACAGGCTGGCGGGTCCGATCGGCGCGCCGGCGCCGTCGATGAGGGCAACGGTCTCGCGCTGGTTGGAGATCGCGATCCCGGCGATGCGTGTCGCGTCGACCGCGTCGACAAGCTGTCGCAGCGCCGCTGTTGCGGCCCGCCACCAGTCGGTGACCTCCTGCTCGACATAGTCCGGCCTCGGCTTCATCAGTTCGAGCGGCGCCCGGCCTTCCGCCACGGCTCGTCCGTCCCGGCTCCAGGCAATCGCCTTGCAGGATTGGGTGGAACTGTCGAGGCCGACGACAAGAGGTCCGTCGCTGCTGCCCATGATTGTCCTCCCGAGACGATGAGTTCCACCGGTGCTGGTTACCGGCTATTCCAAGAGACTGTTCGCGGTGGCCATGTCGGTGACAAAATGTGTCGCATATCCGCCGCCGAGCCCGGCCCTGATCGCCGCCATCTTGCGGGCGCCACCGGCGGCGCAGATGCGGACCGGCACCGCTTTCAGTTCGTCGAGCGTGATGCCGACGGTGCGTCCGTCGAGCGGCGTTGCGAAAGCGGCTCCCTGAGCGTCGATAAACCGCCCGATGATGACCCCGAGCGCGCCCTGCTCGATCATGCCGGCAAGTGCGGCGGCATCCGATATCCCGGCTCGGGCATAGGTGCTCTCCGGCCCGATATCGCCGATCCCGAAGATGACCTTGCCGGCGGCATGGATCATGCGGAACTGGTTGACGAGCATCGGCTCCTGCATGAGTTGGTCGTGCAGTTCGTCGGTGGAGACGATCGCCGGGGCAAGCAGGTTGATGCAGCGGGCGCCGAGCCGATTGGCCATCAGCGAGGTGCAGAATTCCGGCGAGAAATCGCTGGTCCCGATCGAGCTTCCCGAGAGCTGGACGACGGTGAGGTTCCGATCATGCCGTAGTCGTGGGATCGAGCGGGCGGCAGCGAGCACCGTTTTTCCCCAGGCAACGCCGATCGTGTCACCCGGATCGACCATCGACGCCAGCAACCGCCCTGCCGCTTCGCCGATGCGGCGGTCGGCATCGTTGGGATCGAGGTCGGGGATGACCGCGGCGCCGCGAAGCCCGTATTTTTCCATGAGACGCCGCGAGGTCAAGGTGCGGGCAAAAGCGTCGTGGTCGACCTGCACGGCGACAAGTCCGCTTTCGCGCGCCTCCTGCAGATAGTGCACCACGCTCGCCCTGGAGACGTTCATGACCTTGGCCACGTCGCTCTGGTTGAGCTGGTCGACATAGTACAGCCAGGCAGCCCACGCCACCGCGCTGTCGAATTCGGGCGGCAGTGCCGAGAGCCCAGATGGTCGGACCACGTCGATGTCGGCATCGGCATTCATGTCCCTTTTTCCGCAGGTTTGCAGAACGAAGTCAAGCGTCGCGGGCAAATGCTTGACAAAAGACAGTGATAAGTGACTATTGTTTTAACGCCAACGCTCCTGCGCCTCGATTACAGGGTCGCCAGCATGAGGACGTCATGACCAATCCGGCAGCCGAATCCTGGACGGCATTGATCGACGACATTCTGGACGGGCGCTGGACCAACCCTGAGACCGGTGAAAAGGCCGTGGTGCCGTATGACCGGATTGTCATCGAAGAAGGCCTCGACGGGCGGGCGGCCGATCTGGTTTCGGAACTCGATCTGGGGGAGCGGTTCACGGTCGTTGCGGATGCCGCCACCTATGAGGCGCTTGGCCAACGCGTTGCGCGCGAACTGAAGACGCTCGGCCCCGTCGATGTGGTGATCCTGGATCATCCGCATGCCGACATGGCCAATGTCGAAAGCCTCGCCGTCAAACTCGCCGATGCGGATGCCGTGGTCGCGGTTGGTTCCGGCACCATCAACGATCTCTGCAAGTTCGTCACCGGCAGGAATGAGCGGCGCTATTGCGTGTTCGGGACGGCCGGTTCGATGAACGGCTACACATCGACGACTGCGTCGATCACACTTGAAAGCGGTTTGAAGGTATCGCTGCCTTCCCACGCCCCATCAGGCTTTTTCGTTGATCTTGGCGTCTCCGCTGCCGCCCCGACCTACCTGTCTGCGGCGGGGTTCGGTGACTGCCTTTGCCGCTCGGTCGCCCAGATCGACTGGTGGATGTCGCACCGCCTGCTTGGCACTGCCTACCATCAGGTCCCTTTTCTCATCCAGGAAAAGGATGAGACGGCGCTCAACAAGCGTGCCGGAGATCTTGCCGAACACGACATCGAGGCCAATGGCTACCTCTATCGCGTGCTGACGCTCTGCGGTCTCGGAATTTCCTTCACCGGCGTCTCCAATCACGGTTCCATGGGCGAGCATCAGATATCGCACTACATCGACTGTTTCGCCGGCGAGCGTCACCCCGGCACGCTGCACGGCACCCAGGTCGGCGTCGCTTCGCTCACCATGGCGCGATTGCAGCAGGCAATGCTCGCAAGCGACAAGCCGCCGGTGGTGAAGGCGACGAAGATCGATCCTGACGACATGGTCCGCCGCATGGGCCCGGCTGTGGCCGCACAATGTCTCGACGAACTGAAGAAGAAGGCCTTCGACGAGACTGCCGCCGCCGCATTCAACGAGCGGCTGCAGGAGCTATGGCCGACACTCAGGCAGGAACTCAAGCAATTCATGGTGCCTGTCGACGAGATGCAGCGCCTGCTGAAATCGACCGGCGGGCCGATTTCAGCGGCCGAATTGGGCACGCCGGCCGATTTCTATCGCGAAGCCGTCGTTCATTGCCGGGAGATGCGCAATCGCTTCTCGTTCCTCGACATTGCTGCGGATGCAGGAATGCTGGAGGATTTTGCGCTTGCGGAAGCCTGACCGGATGCGCGACCTCGCCGAATTCGGACCCGAAACTGCATCGCGCATTCGCGGCGTCTTCTGCGATATCGACGACACCTTGACCACTGAGGGTCGTCTTCCGGCCGACGCCTACCGTGCGCTCGAACGCCTGCACGAGGCGGGCCTTGTCGTTGCTCCCATTACCGGGAGACCGGCAGGCTGGTGCGACATGATTGCCCGGTTCTGGCCGGTCACCGGCGTGGTCGGCGAAAATGGCGCTTTTTACTTCGCTTATGACCAGGCAACGCGAAAGATGATCCGGGTTTTCGCGGCAAGCGCTGACGAACGCCGGGAAAACAGGCGCAGGCTCACCGAACTGGAAAAGCGCATTGTCCAGGAGGTGCCGGGTTCGGCAGTATCCGCCGACCAGCAATATCGCGAAGCCGACCTGGCCATCGACTTTTGCGAGGATGTTCCGGCGCTGCCGCTGTCCGATGCCAGGCGCATCAAGCAGATTTTCGAGGAGGCCGGCGCTGTCGCCAAGATTTCGTCGATCCATGTGAACGGCTGGTTTGGCCGATACGACAAGCTGGCGATGACGCGCCGCTTTGCAAGCGAGAGGCTGGGAACCGATCTCGATGCTGAAAGGCAGGCCTATGCTTTCGTTGGAGACAGCCCGAACGACGCCCCGATGTTCGGGTTCTTTCCGAACGCGTTCGGGGTCGCGAATGTGGTGGATTTCCAGGGACAGATCGACGCCGAACCCGCTTTCGTCGCCAGGTCGCGGGGTGGCCGCGGCTTCGTCGAGATTGCCGATATGATCCTGGCGAACCGGAGGTCGGGATTGGGCTGATCGGCGGGCGCGAAAAATGCGGACTGCAAAAGACGCAAGAAAGGATGTTCTGCAGGCGATGGAACCGAACCAGGGACGGCTTAGGCAAGCGGGCGCGATGCGCCAGGCAACATCGCACGGCAGCTTCGGCTGCCGCCGCAACCCCGGCCGGTCACAGCGAACTGCCCGTCCCCTGGTCGGTGATGAGGCCGGTGAAGAATCCCTTTTCCAGGAGCTTGGTCATGATGCCGACCTTGTTCTTTCCGCCGGAAACGAGGATGCGCTTGGGAATGTTCAGCGTGTCGCGAGGATAGACCCCGACAATGCGCTCGTTGACGGGATGGTCGATGAGTTCGGCGTCCCGGTCGAAGAAATAGCCGAGAAAGTTCCCGATAGGCTTCAGTCTCAGGATATCGTCGAATTCCTCGTCGGTCATGTAACCGACGCTCCGCAGCGTCGAACTGGTTGTGCCGCCGACGCTCATCAGCGCAAGGTCGGCGTTCAGCGCCTTCTGGATAACCTCGCGCGCGCTCGGTTGCTGCAGGATCGTCTCACGGCTTTCACGGCTGTCGCAGATGATGGGTCCGGGGAGATAATAGGATTCGGCCTGGGTGCGCTGGGCAAAGACGGCCGCCGCGTCGTATTTGTCGATCGACGACCGGCGCGACAGCGAGCCGAGAAGCGGCACGACGGTAACGTTTCTGAGCGCCACCGGCTCGATGTTGGAAGCGAGCCATCGCATGGTTCGGCCCCACGCCATGGCGACCGTCATGTCGTCCCTGAGCAGCGTCTCGACTGTCTGCGCGGCATAGATGCCGATCACTTCGGAGAGCCCGAGTTCCGACCCGGTGTCATCAGGTGTGACGCTGCATATGTCGAGCCGGTACTTCCGCCTGAGCTGTTCTTCCATTTCGAGCGCCTGGGACGTCCCGGCATTGATGCGGATCGAGACGATGCCGCGCTCCTTCGCCTCTGCCAGCAGCCTGTGGATCTTGGTGCGGTTGATCTGCAGCCGCTCGGCGATGGCCTGCTGCGTTTCGCCCAGCACGAAATACTGATGGGCAACCCGTGCCAGCAGACCGATCGACGTCATGAGGGTCCTCCGATGCTTGTGGTGCACCCATCCGAATGCCGCTGTAGCCGGCCAACAAGTGCTTGCCACAGACAGGGCGACGATATAGCATTTGAACAAATGCACAAGATATGAACATTTGTGCATCGCAAAACGAAGCGGTTCGGGAGGAACGCGTGCGGGTTGCCCAAGCCAGACGTTTCGTCATTTCGGATCACCCGCTGCCCTGGCTGCTGCCGCTGGTGGCGATCCTGCTTGTCTTCACCGTGTATCCTCTCATCTACAACATCTGGCTGAGCTTCCATGAGTTCGTCCCGCGCCGGCGGGCGCTCGAATTCGTCGGAACGGAAAACTGGGTGCAGCTGTGGAACGACACGCGGTTCTGGCAGTCGCTCGTCATCACCTTCACCTATTTCGCCATCGCGCTGATCTTCGAGCTGGTGCTCGGCATGGCGATCGCGCTGCTCCTCGACAGCGACGGCTTCGGTTTCGGATTCCTGCGCGGCGTGCTGACGATGACGCTCGTCATCCCGCCGGCCATTGTCGGCATGATGTATCTGCTGATGGAGGATCCGCAGTTCGGCGTGATCAGCTATCTCCTGCAGTCGATCGGACTGCTCAATTCGAACAACCCCATCCTCGCCACCGCGTCGACCGCGCTTGCCGGCGTTCTCGTCGCGGAAATCTGGCAGTGGACGCCGTTCATGGTCCTCATCTTCCTTGCCGGTCTCAGGGCGCTGCCGCCGGAGCCTTACGAGGCCGCTATGATCGACGGCGCCTCGTCGTTCCAGATCTTCCGGCGCATCACCCTGCCGATGATGTCGAAGGTGATCGCCATCGCGGTGCTGGTCCGCGGCATCGATCTGTTCCGCGTCTTCGACTACGTCTTCGTCATGACCTCCGGCGGGCCGGGAGCGTCGACCTACTCGCTGTCCCTCTATGCATGGCAGCAGACGTTCAGCTTCGTAAAATGGGGCTATGGAGCCACGCTCAGCCTCGTCACCCTGGTGATCATCCTCGTCATTGCCAACCTCTTCATCCGTATCGCCAAGGTGAGGTGGTAGAATGAGCGGCTCCTTCTCGACCCGCATGCTTCGCACCATCGCCGCCTGGGTTGTGGTCGCGATCTTCTTCTTTCCGATCTACTACTGGACGTCGGTGGCGTTCAAACACGGCAACGACATCTTCAACCGGCCGCCGAAACTGTTTGCCTTCACGCCGACCTTCGACAATTTCCAGAAGGTGTTCGGGATTTCGCTCGGCAGCGGCGGCATCACCGTGACGCCGGGCGGCGGCAATTTCTACATGGCGCCCCGCGTCTGGGATTCGATCGTCATCGCGACGCTGTCGACCGTGCTCGCTGTCGCCATCGCCACGCTTGCCGCCTATGCCCTGTCGCGCATGAACTTCCGCGGCCGGCACAGTTTCGTCGGCTGGGTGTTGTCGACGCGCATGATGCCGCCCGTCGCGGTCGCGGTGCCGATGTTCTTCATCTACAAGAATTTCGGTCTCATCGACACCTATACCGGCATGGTGCTGATCCACGCGCTGATGAACCTGCCGCTCGCCGTCCTCCTGATGAAGAGCTTCTTCGACGACATTCCTTCCGAGATCGACGAGAGCGCGATCGTCGACGGCGCCAGCCGCTTCATGATTTTTCGCAGGATCGTGCTGCCGATGGCCAAGGGCGGCATCGCCGCCACGGCGGTGCTCTGCTTCATCTTCAGCTGGACCGAATTCCTGTTTGCGCTGACCCTGACCACCACGTCGCTCAAGACCGTGCCTGTCGTCTCGTCGACCTTCGTCACCTCGATCGGCACCGCCTGGGGCAACATGGCCGCGCTTGGCGCCGCCTCCATCATTCCCGCTTTCATCTTCATTCTGTTGGTTCAGAAGCACCTCGTGCGCGGTCTCACGATGGGATCGTTGAAACAATAGATGGGAGGCTCGAATTCGCAGCCTTGAGAAAATCGCGAATTAAACCGGAGGAGTAGACAATGAAAGACAGCATCAGAAAGACGCATCTTGCCTCTGTCACCGACCGCTTCGTTCGCGGACAGATGGACCGCCGCTCGTTTCTTCGCGCAGCAAGCATTCTCGGCCTCGGCGCCGGCGCGCTCGGCATGGGCCTGGGACGACGTCCGTTCTACGGCATCAGCCAGGCATCGGCTCAGGAACAGGAACTGAAGCCCAGCGCCGAAATCACCAAATGGCTCTCGGATGTCGGCAAGCCCTTTGCTGGAACGACGCTTCGTCTCGCCACCGAATCGACGCCGCCGTCGAATGCCATCGCCACGCAGCTCAAGCAGTATTTCGAGGAGGCTACCGGCATCAAGGTCGAGATCGAAGTGCTGCCGCTCGAGCAGGTGCTGCAGAAGCTGACCCTTGACGTGGCTTCGAGCCTCGGCACTTACGACCTCTACTATATCGACCAGAGCTGGGCGGCGAGCTTCAGCCAGGACGTCTTCGATCCGCGCGAGCAGCTCAAGAACGCCGACCTGGCAATGCCGAACTACAACATCGACGACTTCCTGAAGCCGCTCGTCGACGGTATCGCCATGTACGAGGACCGCATGGTCGGCGTACCCTACGACATCCCGATCTTCATCATGCAGTACCGCAAGGACGTCTGGGACGAGCTCAAGCTGCCGCCTCCGGCGACGCTGGACGATTTGCTGAAGGCGTCTGCGGCGATCACCGACGCCAAGGGCCCGAACATGTACGGCACCAGCGGCCAGATGAAATCGGGCCATTACAGCCTCGAATGCGATTGGACGGCGTGGCTTTGGGGCCATGGCGGTTCGATTTTCGGCCCCGACGGCAAGTTCACCGGCAATGACGACGCCGGCTTGGCCGCCATGGCCTACTGGGACAAGCTCAAGGCGACGATGCCGCCCGGCGTCGACGGCTGGACATGGGATGGCGAGGGCCAGTCGGTCGGCCAGGGCGTCGCCGCCTCGATGCTGTCCTGGGGCGAATTCTTCCCGTTCTTCGACGATCCCAAGGCCTCCAAGGTCTCGGGCCTGATGGAAGCGATGGTTCCGCCGAAACCTGCCGCGACGCTGCGCACCGTCGAGCAGACCGGGTTCGGCGAAATTCCGGGCGTTGGTCACCAGGGCGGCTCTTCGCTCGCGGTATCGAAATATTCGAAGAGCCCGGACGCCGCCTGGATTTTCATGCAGTGGGCGACCTCAGCCGACACCCAGGCGCTGATAACGGTTCTGGGCGGCGGTACCGGGCCAACGCGCACCAGCGTCTATGACGATCCGCGCGTGCTGGCCAATGCGCGTGTCGGCGCCGGCACGACCCGCCACTTGCCGGTCGTGCGCGACACCATCGCCAACTACATGGGATCCGAGCCCGACCTGCCGGCATGGGCAGAACTCTCGAGCGACATGATCCCGGTTGCGCTGGGCAAATACTTCGCCGGCCAGTCGGGCTCGGCCAAGGAGTCGCTCGACGCCCTGAAAACCCAGGTCGACGATCTCGTCGCCAAGGGCTGAGTCTTCCCCCGGGCTGGCTGCCCTGGGGCCGCCAGCCCGGCGTATCGACAATTTTCGACTGAGGAAAAGTCATGGCTGGAAAACAGCTCGTAGCAGTGACAGGAGCCAGTTCTGGTATCGGCGAGGCGGTCGCCAAGGCGTTTTCGCGCGCCGGCCACCCTGTTCTGATGATGGCCCGCCGTCTGGAGCGCATGGAGGCGCTCAACCTGCCCGACAGCATGGCCCGGCAGGTCGATGTCCGCGACCGCTCCGCGATCGCAGCCGCCGTGAAGGAGGCGGAAGCCGAGTACGGACCGGTCGACATGCTGTTTGCCAATGCCGGCATAGCGCGGCTCGCCGACATAGGCCGCCAGCCGCCCGAGGAATGGGACGAGATGATCGACATCAACACCAAAGGCGTGCTGAATTCGGTCCACGCCGTGATGTCGGGCATGATGGAGCGCCGTCATGGAACGCTGTTCATGATGAGTTCGATCGCCGGCCGAAAAGTCTATCCGGATCATACGGTCTACTGCGGGACGAAATTCTTCGTTCACGCCGTGTCGGAATCGCTGCGCGACTATCTTTCCGACTATGACGTCCGTGTCGTCGTGCTTTCGCCCGGGGTGATCGAAACCGAGGTTCTGAGCGGTGTCCTCGATCCGCAGACGCTCGCCAACTACAAGGCCAACAAGCTCAAGATCGGCGGCGGCATCGGGCCGGAGCACGTCGCTGACCTCATGCTGCACACCTACCAGATGCCACAAAACGCTCTCGTGCAGGAAATCGTCATCACGCCGACCAGGCAGAAATACTGACGACCCTGATCCGGGCGTCTGGAGACAGAGAATGGCCACCGTAGAATATAAGAACATCGCCAAGAATTTCGGCCATGTCGAGGTGATGAAGGACATCTCCTTCGGCATTGCCGACCGCGAATTCGTCGTGCTTCTCGGGCCGTCGGGCTGCGGCAAGACCACGCTCCTGCGCATGACAGCCGGGCTCGAGCGGGTGACCAACGGTGACCTTTTGATCGGCGACAGGCGGGTCAATGACGTTCACCCGCGCGATCGCGACATCGCGATGGTGTTCCAGAATTACGCGCTCTATCCGACAATGAAGGTGTTCGACAATATCGGCTTCAGCCTGGAAGTGGCGAAAGTGCCAAAGGCGGAGATCAGGAAGAAGGTCGAATGGGCGGCGGAAATCCTGAATCTCACGCCCTATCTCGGGCGCTATCCCAAGGAACTGTCGGGTGGCCAGCGCCAGCGCGTCGCCATGGGCCGCGCCATGGTGCGCAATGCCGCCGTCTTCCTTTTCGACGAGCCGCTCTCCAATCTCGACGCCAAGCTGCGCACGCATATGCGCGTGGAAATCCGCCAACTCCATAATCGTCTCGGCACGACCACGATCTACGTCACCCACGACCAGATCGAGGCGATGACGATGGCCGACAAGATCGTGCTGATGCACGCCGGCAGGATCATGCAGATCGGCACGCCCGACGAGGTCTACGAGCGCCCGAACTCGAAATATGTCGCTGATTTCATCGGCTCGCCGTCGATGAACTTTATCGCCGGCGCTGTCGAGACCGCAGGCGGCAGTCCTCGCTTCGTCGCCGAAGGCGTGTCGATCGGCCTGTCACCGCAGATCAAGGCAAAACCAGGCCAAAAGGTCATCATGGGCGTGCGGCCACACGATCTCGGCATTTCGGATACGGGTGAGATCAAGGGCGAGGTCGTGCTGTCCGAAACGACCGGCGCGGATGTTCAGATTCATTTGCGCGTGGCCGGATACGACGCCGTCGCCGTGGTGCCGCGTGACGAGCGCCGCAACGCCGGCGCCGCGATCAACCTTTCGGTGCTGCCGGGCAAGGTGCACCTCTTCGATGCAGCCACGGAACTGCGTGTCGCCTGAGATTAGCGATGACGGCGTCGATGTGGCCTCGGCAGCACGCGCTGCCTCAGCCCTTTAGGCTGAGATAATCAGCCAAAGCCACTGCGTTGTTGTGCAACTCGTCCTGGGCGCCGTAGAGCAGCGTCACCCGGCCGTTGTCGAGCAGGGCGCGCAACTGGCCGACCGCCTCGCTGTTCCTGTCGAGCTCGCCGCGATAGCGCTTCTGGAATTCCATCCAGCGCGTCGGCTCGTGGCCGAACCATTTGCGCAGTTCATCGCTTGGCGCGACGGTCTTCAGCCACAGTGTCAGCGCGGCGTCTTCCTTGCGGACGCCGCGCGGCCATACGCGGTCTATGAGCACCCGCTGCCCATCGCCAGGCGAGGGCGGCTCGTAGATGCGTTTGACCCTGATATCGAGTTTCATTGCCAACTCCGGGGTTGGCCGCCATGTCGTCTTGCGGGCCATGTCGTCTTGCTGGCCATGACGGCTTGCTGGCGGCTGCTTACGCCCATTCGCCCTTGCGCATCACCGGCACGCGGCTGCCGTCCTTGCCGACGCCGTCGATGTCGACCTTGTCCGAACCGATCATCCAGTCGATATGGATGAAGCTCTTGTTGCCGCCGCGCGCCGCGATCTCGTCCTGAGTGAGCGAGGCGCCGTCGACAAAGCACTTCGAATAGCACTGGCCGAGCGCGATATGGCAGGCGGCATTCTCGTCGAACAGCGTGTTGAAGAACAGCAGGCCGCTCGCCGCGATCGGCGAGGAATGCGGCACCAGGGCGACCTCGCCGAGCCGGCGTGCGCCTTCATCGGTGTCGAGCACTTTTTTCAGCACATCCTCGCCGCGGCTGGCCCTGGCCTCGACGATGCGTCCCTGCTCGAAACGCACCGCAATGCCGTCGATCAGCGTGCCCTGGTACGACAGCGGCTTGGTGCTCGTAACATGGCCTTCGACGCGCCTTGCATGCGGCGTGGTGAAAACCTCCTCGGTCGGGATGTTCGGGTTGCAGGTGATGCCGTTCTTGGCGGTCGAGGCGCCGCCCATCCATTCATGGCCGTCGGCCAGGCCGACGATCAGGTCGGTGCCAGGTCCGGTGAAATGCAGCGCATGGAAATTATGGCCGTTCAGCCATTCGGTGCGGCTGCGAAGCGCCGCATTGTGCGCCTTCCAGTTGCCGATCGGGTCGTCCACATCGACCCGTGAGGCGGCAAAGATCGCGTCGGCGAGCTTCGCCACCGCGACGTCGTCGCTATCGCCCGGAAACACCTGCCTGGCCCAGGCCAGGTCGGGATAGGCGACGATGTTCCAGTTGATGTCGAAGCCGGTGATCTTTTCCAGTGCCGGCTGGTAGGCGATCGAGTTCGCCTTGTTGGCGCGCGCCACTTTCGCCGGATCCTGCGCCGACAGCAGCGACGGATCCTCGCCGCGCACGGCCAGCCGCGCCGCATTGTTGGCGAAGGCCTTCGCCATGCCCTCATAGAGCCAGCCGGCGGCGTGGTCGAAGCCGGCGTCAGCGCCATGGCGAAAACGTGCCAGCGTCATCTCGTCGTCGTTGAAGATCGGCGTCACCAGGCCGGCGCCGGCCTTGTAGGCTTGCTCGACGATCCGTCGCGTCAAAGGCAGCGCTGCGATCGAGGATGTCAGCACCAGGTCCTGCCCCGGTTGCAATTGCAGCCCGACCTTGATGGCGACTTCTGCCAGCCTGTCGAGCTTCACCGGGTCGATCGTTGCGGCAACGTCGCGCGAATGTGTGGTCATGATCCTGCCTGTCGCGATGTGGGAGTCTGGTTCTTACATAGACCGGTGCCATCGGTCTTTCCACCGTGATCGACCGGGGCCTGCTCAGGCCGCGCCGGCGAGCGCGCCGAACTGCGCCATCGTCGCCTCGATCTCCTCGCGGATCCAGATCTCGAAATCGCGCAGCTTGCGGCTCTCGCTCTTCCTGGCCGAGGTCACCAGCCAGTAGCCCAGCCCGCTCTCGGCGCGGACGCCGAACGGCGCGACCAGCCGGCCGTCGGCGAGAGCGTCAGCCGTCAGCAATTGCCAGCCGAGCATGACGCCGTGGCCGGCGATTGCCGATTCCAGGCACAGCATCGGGTCGGTGAAGCGCGCGCCCTTGAGAAAGGTGACCGGCTTCACCCCGGCCGCCTCGAACCAGCTTTCCCAGCTGATCATCGCTCTTTCGTCGGTGATCGCGCAGGTCGAGGCAAGATCTTCGATCGATTTCAGTTTGTCGGCGATCGCCGGGGCGCAGACCGGGAAGACTTCCTGCGCCAGCAGCAGTTGCGCGCGCACGCCCGGCCATTTGCCGTCGCCAAGCCGGATGGCGATGTCGATGTCCGAGCGATCGAGATCGGCAATCCGCACCGAGGCGTCGATGCGCAAAAGCACATTCGGATGCCGGGCGAAATGACGTGACAGTCGAGGCAGCAGCCACTTCGAGGCAAAGGCCGGCGCGACCGAGACCACCAGCGTGCATTCGGAGGCCTCGTCGGCGAGCGCCACGGCTTGGGCGAGCTCGCGGAAACCTGCCCCGAGCCGGGCGGTGAAGACGGTGCCGAATTCGGTCGGTACCAGACCGCTTGCCGTTCGTTCGAACAGCGCCTGGCCAAGTTGCGCTTCCGTCCGCTTGACCTGCTGGCTGACGGCACTGGCGGACACGTTGAGTTCGCTCGCCGCAGCCGAAAGCGATCCCAGGCGGGCGACGGTTTCCACGGCGCGCAGGCCGTTGAGGTGGACGCGGTTCAGCATGGCCATACAGTTTTTCTAAACCGGCACGGTTGAAATCTCAATTGAAATTCAGGGTAGGACGGCAAATTTTAAGGAACAAGCAGACCTGTGGAGGAAAATACGATGAAGATTTTGTCACTGCTCGGGGTCTTTTCCACTGCCGGCGCGCGGCAAGGCCGGTCGCATGAAAGCGAGGCCACCCGATGGGCCACCGATCCGCTGTCGCATCCTGTGCTCGACACCATGTCGGAGCGCGAACTCGGCGACCTGCCGTTCTGGATGACAGCCCGGCGCACGGCCTACGAGACCGGCACCGGCCAGGCTGGCTGCGGCTGAAGATGCGAGTAAAGGTCGGAGCGGGCTCGGTTCCTTTCAGGGACAAATCGCAAGCCTTGGAGATTGGCTGAACCATCCCTCTCTTCGTCATGACGAAGCCATGTTGTTCTGCGGGCCAATCGCAAACGTCGGATATTGGTCGGCTGGAAGCTGCTCGTCCGCCGCTGCAACTCGTTCTGGCCCAACAAGAAGCGGATTGATTCACCCGCTCGTGCACCTATTGTGCACCGCAATGAAAGCCGCTTCGCCGTCCCCTTTGCGCCTCGCCTTCGCCGGCATGATTGCCCTGGCCGTTGCCATGGGCATCGGCCGCTTCGTCTATACGCCGATCCTGCCCGGCATGATGGAGGAACTTGGCCTGTCGCCGGCCGATGCCGGCTGGATCGCGTCCGCCAACTATCTCGGCTATCTCGTTGGCGCGCTCGCAGCCGTCGGCGGCTGGGCGCACGGTCGCGAGCGACTGCTGATGCTTGCCGGTCTTGCCGCCACCGCAGTCCTCACCGGGCTGATGGGCCTGGCCGACACGATGGCGGGCTTTCTCGTCATCCGCTTTCTTGCCGGTGTGGCCAGCGCCTTCGTCCTTGTGTTCATGTCCAGCATCGTTTTCGGCCATCTCGCCGCGGTCGGCCGAAACGACCTGCAGGCGCTGCATTTCGGCGGCGTCGGCCTTGGCATAGCAGCGTCCTCGGCGCTGATGGCAATACTCGTCACAGGACAGGCCGGCTGGCCGGCGGGCTGGTTCTGGTCCGCCGCGATCTCGGCCTGCGCCATTGCCGTCGTGGCCTTGCTGCTCGGCAGCACTGCGACCGCCAACGGCGCCGATGGCCGCGAACCGGCGCTACCAAAGGACCGGTCACTGGTGAAGGTCATAGTCGCCTACGGGCTGTTCGGCTTCGGCTACATCGTGACGGCGACGTTCCTGGTCGCCATCGTCCGACAGGGCGGCGGCGGCCGCGTCTTCGAGGCCGTGGTGTGGATGGTCACCGGCCTTGCCGGAATTCCCTCGGTCTGGCTTTGGCAGAAGATCGCAGCAAAGATCGGGCTCTACCGGGCTTATGCCTGGGGGTGCCTCGTCGAGGTGGTCGGGGTCAGCGCGAGCGTCACCATGGGCGGACACGTTGGGCCGCTGCTCGGCGGGTTTCTGCTTGGCGGCACCTTCATCGCCATCACCGCGCTCGGCCTTCAGACCGGAAGGCAGCTTGCCCCGCAAGCGCCACGCCGGATCCTGGCATCGATGACGGCGTCCTTCGGCCTCGGCCAGATCATCGGTCCGATCGTCGCCGGCTTGCTTGCGCAAGCCTCCGGCGACTTCTTCCTCGCATCGATCGTGGCCGCCGCGGTGCTGCTGGTCTCTGGCGCGGTCATCTGGTCGGCTGCGCCAAAATCGCCATGATTGTGGTCTTGCTCGGTGCCGGGCATCACGCACCGGCCATTTTCATTCCGATCGATGTGTGACCTTATGCCCGCTGAACAGCAACGCCGCTGATTTGCGCATCGACCGAGGATTTCCTAACAGTGTTCGTATCCTTCTTCCCGCAGCCGAAGTTGTTTTTCACTTCGGCCGTCGCCTGGAGCCTTCTGCTCGTCCTCCTGTGGTTTTTCGGCGGCGAGCACCTTGGCACGATGCTCGGCATGCCGCCGGTCGACCCGCAGGCAGCACCAGTCATCAGCCCGATAAGATTCCTGACGCCGGCATTCCTCTGGTTTTACGGATATTTCTTCGCCGGCATGGGCGTATTCTACCTTTTCTGGGCGCTGTATTCCCCGCATCGCTGGCAGAACTGGTCGATCCTTGGCTCTGGTTTGATTATTTTCGTCACCAATTTCATCGTGCAGATCAGCGTGGCGCTCAATGACTGGCGCGGCATGTTTTACGATATGGTGCAGAAGGCGCTGACCACGCCGGGCTCCGTTTCCCCTGCCGAGCTTTACTACGGAGTATGGCAGTTTCTGTCCTTGGCCCTGGTCTATATGAGCATCGCCGTTCTGAACGTCTTTTTCGTCAGGCACTATGTGTTTCGCTGGCGCACCGCGATGAACGATTATTTTACCGCTTACTGGCCGAGGCTGCGCCATATCGAAGGGGCGTCGCAGCGCGTTCAGGACGACACGATGCGCTTCTCCGGCACAATGCAGGGGCTCGGCGTGAACTTCATCGACTCCATCATGACCCTGATTGCATTCCTGCCCTTGCTGGCCTCCCTTTCTCTCCATGTCTCAACGCTCCCAATCGTCGGAGCAATCCCTTATCCGCTGGTCATTGCGGCGATCGCCTGGTCGCTGTTTGGCACCGGCTTGTTGGCAGTCGTCGGCGTCAGGCTGCCCGGGTTGGAATTTCGCAATCAGCGGGTTGAAGCCGCGCTGCGCAAGGAACTTGTCCTCGGCGAGGACGATACGGCACGAGCGCAGCCACCAACTCTGGCCGAGCTTTTCAGAAATGTTCGCAAGAACTATTTCACTCTCTACGCACACTATGTCTATTTCGACATGGTCCGCTATCTATACCTTCAAGTCGACAACGTATTCGCTACGCTTATTCTTGTTCCGACCTTGGCGATCGGCAAGATAACATTTGGCGTTTTCCAGCAGATTGTTACCGCCTTTTCACAAGTCGCCACTTCGTTCCAATATCTCGTGAATTCCTGGCCGACCATCGTCGAGCTGATATCCATCTACAAGCGCCTGCGCGCCTTCGAGGCGACACTTGAAGGGGCGCCGCTGCCGGAAATCGACCAGGCCTATCTGGAGCGAGAGCGAGCCGGCTTGCGGCCTGAGGATCAGCCGGTAAGTTAAGAGTGACGGGGCGGCGAGCGCTTTCGGTTCAGCCGCCCACCGACGCCCACTTTTGCCGGCGTTGGCGCGAAACATAGTCGCGATAGCTGATGCACTCGACATCGGGCCTGGTGCAGACCTCGCCGGCAAAGCGCTCGAGCGCCTTCCAGTAGGCGCCGTCATTCATCAGTGTGAAATGGAAGCCGAGTTCCAGCGGAATGCGTTTGCCCTGATATTGCGCGTCGAAGGCGGCGCGAAAGGCGTCATGGGTCCGGTTGGCGAATTCGTCCGCCTGGCTCGGCCGCTCGAAGCCGCCGGAATGCCTGACATAGAGATTGTAGTCCATCGCGATCACCGGCCTTGTGTCAGGACCTTCCGGAATCTTCGGCAATGAGAAGCGCGTGATGCCGTCGCTGGTCGGTGGCCGGGCAGGGCCGCGCGACACACCGCTCGCGTCGAACCAATAGCCCGCCCTTGGCAGCGCCTCGTAGAGCGCCTTGTTTGCCGACAGATAGGGTGCGCGAAAGCCAACCGCCTTACGTGCAATTTCGCGCCAGCCTGCGGGTTCGGAGGTAATAGCGTTGATCGAATAGGCATTTTCGAGAATGCGCTTGAACGAACCGAACTCGCTCAGCCAGTCGGCCTTGTTCCAGTCCTTGCCGTCGAAATGGCCGCAAGCGTGGCTGCCGATGTCATGGCCTTCCGAGGCGGCAAGGTTTATCTGCTCGAGCCGGTCAGCGATTTCATGTTTCGAGGCGGCGAAGCCGATATTGGATTTGCCTGATGTCTTGCCGGGCGCCGTGTATTGCTCGCGCGTCTCCGGCGAGAGCAGGAAGACGCAGGACACGAAGTAGGTGAAATGGGCGCCGGTGCGCTGGGCCAGCGCCCGGCTGCGCTTCCATTGCAAAATATCGCGGGCGCTGTCGAACGAGATGAGGACGGCCTGCTTCGGCTTTGCCGGCGCTGGCGGGTCGGCGACAGCAGCGCCCGCCGCAGCAAGCGACGCGATCGAAAACGCAACAGCGCGGGACAAACGAGGCATCAGTGTCTGATCTGGATTTTGAGGAGGGTTCGCGCACCGGCTATCGGCGAAATGTGGCGTGGGTGCGGTCGCCCTTTGCAGTCATCCTTTACATCGTCGTCCGGCGATTAGCCGATTTTCCGGTCGAACCCCTTCCATGCCGGCAAAATTTCGCTAAAACGCGGGCTACCGCATCGGCCTGAAGTGCAGAATTGATTTTTTTTCAGGAAACACGATGCGCAAATTCAAAGTGTTAGAGCGTACTTTCCATGGACGCACGTCGCTCTAAACCGCCTTGAGGCGGGCAGGATGGTTTTGAGATGTCGGACGACAGTTTTATCCGCGAAGTCAACGAAGAGATGCGTCGCGATCAGGCGCATGCGCTGTGGGACCGTTTTGGCCCTGCCTTGCTTGCGCTCGCGATACTGGTGGTGGTCGGCACCGCCGCCTTCGTCGGCTATCGCTATTGGGACGAGACCCGCGCCAATCGCTCGGGCGACGCCTTCTCGCAGGCGCTGAAGCTTGCCAATGAGGGCAAGAGCGACGAAGCGCTGGCGGCCCTCGATGCGCTGGAAAAAGATGGCTACGGCGCTTATCCGCTGCTCGCCCGCATGCGGGCGGCAACCGTCAAGGCGGATAAGGGCGATGCCGCCGCCGCCGTCAAGGACTTCGACGAGGTCGCCGCCGATACGGACATTCCATCAGGCCTTCGCGATATGGCGCGCCTCAGGGCAGCGCTGCTGCTCGTCGACCACGGTTCGTTCGCCGATGTCTCGAGCCGTGTCGAGACGCTCACCGCCGATACCAATCCGCTGCGCCATACCGCGCGCGAGGCGCTCGGCCTTGCCGCCTGGAAGGAAGGTAAGGCAACGGACGCACTGAAACTGTTCGACCAGATCGCCTCGGATGACAGCGCCCCGCGCAACGCGCGCGAGCGGGCGACGTTGATGTCCGAGTTGATCCGTGGGTCGGGCAATGTGTCGTGACGGATGACGTTCAAAGTCGCCATCATCGGCCGGCCTAACGTCGGCAAATCGACCCTTTTCAATCGTCTGGTGGGAAGGAAGCTGGCGCTTGTCGACGACACGCCGGGCGTCACCCGCGACCGTCGCGTCCATGCCGCCAAGCTCTACGATCTGCATTTCGACGTTATCGACACCGCCGGCTTCGAGGATGCTGCTGCTTCGACGCTGCCGGGCCGCATGCGCGCCCAGACCGAGATCGCCATCCGCGAAGCCGACCTGATCTTTTTCACCATCGACGCCAAGTCCGGGCTGATGCCTGACGACAAGACTTTCGCCGAAATCGTGCGCAAGTCCGGCAAGCCGGTTGTCGTGGTCGCCAACAAGGCCGAAGCGCGCGGCGCCCAGGGCGGCATGCTGGAGGCTTGGGAACTCGGCCTTGGCGAGCCGATCCCGGTCTCGGCCGAACACGGCCAGGGCCTGCCCGATTTGCGCGATGCGGTGATATCAGCTCTGGGCGAGGCGCGCGCCTTCGGCGAAGAAGAAGATGCCGACGAGGAGGTCGCCGCCAGCGAGGTGCTGATCGGCGAGGACATCACCGATCCGGACGCCGAGCCGAGCTATGACGATACCAAACCGATGCGCATCGCCGTCGTCGGCCGTCCGAACGCCGGCAAATCGACGCTGATCAACGCGCTGATCGGCGAGGAGCGGCTCCTGACCGGGCCGGAAGCCGGCATCACCCGCGATTCCATCTCCGTCGACTGGGACTGGCATGGCCGCCGTCTCAAACTATTCGACACCGCCGGCATGCGCCGCAAGGCCCGGATCCACGAAAAGCTGGAAGTCATGTCGGTGCAGGACGGCCTGCGCGCCATCCGCTTTGCCGAGATCGTCATCATCGTGCTCGACGCCACCATTCCCTTCGAGAAGCAGGATCTGCAGATCGCCGACCTGATCATCCGCGAGGGCCGCGCGCCGGTGATCGCCTTCAACAAATGGGATATGATCGACCACCCGCAGGAACTCTTGGCGGAACTGCGCGAGAAGACCGAGCGGCTGTTGCCGCAGGCGCGCGGCATGCAGGCGGTGCCGGTCTCGGCCGAGACCGGGCGCGGCCTCGACAAGTTGATGGATGCCGTCATCAGGACGCACAGAGTGTGGAACAGCCGCGTCTCGACCGGCAAGCTCAACCGCTGGCTGGAAGGCATCCTGGCGCACCATCCGCCGCCTGCCGTCGCCGGTCGCCGGCTGAAGATCAAATATGTCACCCAGGCCAAGACGCGGCCGCCAGGCTTCGTCGTGTCCTGCTCGCGGCCGGACGCGATGCCGCAATCCTATGTCCGCTACCTCTCCAACAGCCTGCGCGAAGCCTTCGACATGCCCGGCGTGCCGATCCGCATCGCCTTGCGCACCTCGGAAAATCCGTTCGCCGGCAAGGCGAAGAAACGCCGCTGAGCGCCGCGTCTTTTGGGCGCCAGCGTCAGCCACGACGCGCTAATGGGCGGTGTAAGCTCCGTCGACCAGATGGTAGCTCCCGGTGATAAAGCTGGCCTGATCGGACAACAGGAAGCACACAAGAGCCGCTACCTCTTCCGGTTTGCCGCGCCTGCCCATCGGTTGAAGGGCTGCCATGCGCCTGGTATTGGCTAATGCCTCCGCTTGCTCCGATAGAAGAGGCGTTTCGATCCAGCCGGGGCCGACGACATTGATCCGGATGCCCATCCTCGCATATTCAATCGCAGCAACCTTGGTCAGCCCAACGACCCCGTGTTTCGCTGCCGTGTATGCGGACGCAGTCGGCAAGCCGACGGAACCGAGAATTGAGGACATGTTCACGATGGCGCCTCCGCCTCGATCCAGCATGGCGGCGATTTCGTACTTCATGCTGTAGAAAACGCCATTCAGATTGACGTTCATCAGCCTGTGCCAGTTGTCGAGCGGATAGTCTGCCGTCGCTTTTCGAACGCCGTCGATGCCGGCATTGTTTACCGCCATATCCAGTCCGCCGCATTTCTGGACAGTGAACTCGATCAGCTTTTCGACGGCTGCCGCATCCGTGACATCGACCGCAAAATCGTGGGCCCTGCCTCCTTGCGCGCTTATTTCGGCAGCCATGCAGCGCGCGGCCTCGGCATCAAGGTCGGCGACAACAATTTCGGCTCCTTCTTGCGCGAGTTGCCGTGACACAGCCGCTCCTATTCCGGAGCCTGCGCCGGTCACAATCGCGACTTTACCATGGAAGTCAGGCTTCATCGTCTCTGTCCTATGCCCATTGTGGCCTAACCGAACAGAGGCGGACGGTTATCGCAAGAAGTTTCGCTCCAATTCGCTCGTCAATCCTGTGAATTCATTTTGCCACCCCACAGCGAGACTTGGCCCGCAGGCCTTGCAATGGTAGAGACGAGGAAGGGCGGTAGATTGACCAGTTTCCTAGCAGGTAGAAATGGAAGAACACAACATTGCGCGCCGGGGGCTCGTGCTGGGAAGTCTGGCTCTGATGCTCTCCGGGTGTACGTCGACGTTACAGCAGGTGACGGAACCGATTTCATCCGCGTTCGGACCAAGGAATGGCCTCAATCCTCGTTTCCGACGGAAGCAAGTGCGGTACGACGGAAACGAGCCGCCTGGAACGATCGTCGTCGATACTTCGCAACGTTTTCTCTATGCCGTCGAGGGCGACGGGTGGGCGACGCGCTACGGCGTCGGCGTCGGCGAGCAGGGGCTTTCGTTCAAGGGTACAGCGACCGTCGCCCGCAAGGCGGACTGGCCGTCGTGGACACCCACCACCAACATGATGAGGCGCAAGCCTCGCCTGGTGAAATATGCAGGCGGGGTCCCTGGTGGACCAAACAACCCGCTTGGTGCGCGTGCCCTTTATCTCTATCGCAACGGGCGCGACACCTACTTCCGGATACATGGTACAAACGAGCCATGGACGATAGGCACAGCGGTATCGAACGGGTGCATCCGTTTGACAAATGACGACATCATCGACCTCTACGAACGGACTCCTTTGGGCACGACGGTGGTGGTGGTTTGATGGTGGGCAGGCCTGATCTCCGTTGCATGGTGAGACCTGCCGGCACGTCACCGCAAGGATTTCGGCTGCAACCGAATGCCGACTGTGTCATTTCTGCACTAGGCTTTGGTGTAGATCGCAGCTAACTTGGTTGGGCTGCATGTAATTTTTTATTTGTGGCGATTCTATAGGCTGTTCCGCCCCTGGGGAAAGGATTGCTTGATGAACAGAATGTTGATTGTAATGGTTGCTACCCTCGCCGTTACCAGCCTGAGCGGCTGCGCGAACGGGATCGGTAAAGGAAAGGGGAAGGCTCCTCCGCCGGAACCCGTTGCCGTAGAAGAGCCAGTGATTAAGTAAGCATCGGCTTTCGAAGATTTTGGGAAGGGCCGCCAGGCCCTTCCCTATCGATATGCAGGGGCCACCGGATTCGCAGCCTACCTGCGGTTAACGGGCATAGGCTGGCAGCAGGTCTGCGGTCCTCGGAGTTCTGGATGAGATGACGCTTGTAAGTGGCCGTTCAGCAATTGTGGCCCTGCTCGCGCTAGTCGCGGCGTCATGCCAGTCGCAAGACAACAAACCCCAGCCGACTTTTGTGTCCAATAATCGGGCACTGAGTACCGCGGCGATGCCGGCGCGCGCGGCCCAACGGCATTTCATCGAGTTCCGCTCCCGGTACGCCCTTACCTACGGCCATTCCTATGTGATTTTTGGACGATTGAACCAGGCGGGACGGATGGTCAACCCCGAAGTCGCGGGGCTCGCTCCGAAGTCCGATGATCCCAATGTCTATGTTCTCGGCCATTTGGCGCCTGTGCCAGCCACGACCGGGTGGACGGACGGCGACCTGGAAGATGCCTACCGGTCGGCAAGCTGGCGCGTTTTACTTACCGAAGCCGAATATAGGAAAGTCGTCGCGAGCATACGAAAGCTGCAGGCCAGCTCTCCACTTTGGCACGCCTCGCTCTACAACTGCAACGCATTCGTAGCGGACATCGCCAAATCGATGGGGTATAAGACCCCCGGTACCTGGCTCCGGCCGCAACAATTCATAACCAACCTTCGGGAGATGAACGGCGGTTGAAATGCGATTGGCAAACCGCTTTCGCCTCATTCGCCCGGTCAACTCCGAAAGGAGCGCGCTCTGAATGTCTATCGGTCGACATTTCGGACGCTGGCATCGTTGCGACGGTCTATCGTGGTCCCAGATCGAGAAAAGGCTCCGGTGACCTGAAGTGACCATTTCTGTAGCTTCACTTGGCGAGATCATATGGGTGATCGGCCTGGTTGCCTGGTACGTGATCCGATACCCCTTCGAGCGCCGGGCAAGGCGCGTGCGAATTGTAGCTGGCGGCCGCTCAAGTTCCGACACCGTCGGGCTTGCATCGGCTCTCCTTGGCCTGGCGATCCTGCCTGGCTTCTATGTCGCCACCGGCATCCCCGCAGCGGCTGACCATCCGTCCAGCGTGTGGTCGGTGGCGCTCGGAACCATCATCTTCTGCTCCGCGCTGTGGATTTTTCGCATGTCCCACAAGGAACTTGGCCGTAACTGGTCGATCACGCTCGAGATTCGCGAACGGCACGAACTGGTTAGCGCCGGGCCGTACGCCTTGGTCCGTCACCCGATGTACACCTCGTTCCTGCTTATGGGGCTCGGCCAGCTCTTTCTGCTGCCGAACTGGGTTGCGGGCATATCCGGCTTGATTGGTTTCGCCGTGCTTTTCCTGCTGAGAGTGGATAAGGAAGAGCGTATGATGCTGGAGACTTTAGGCTTGCAATACCGTGCCTATATGGAAAGGACCAAGCGAATAATCCCTTATCTTTATTAGAGGTCGTTTGATGCGAGGCCGAGCCCTCAAGCTTTCGGCGCCCCGGCGCCTTGTTGGCGATCTGATGAGGTTTTCGATCGGCGTGCCACGGGTCGCGGTGCAGCGTCAGATGAACCTCGGCCCACTTGTAAGGGCTAGAATGGCGCAGCAGACCCGGCTCTCGTGGACCGCGATCTTCCTGAAAGGATATGCGCTTCTCGCCATCGAGATGCCGGAACTGCGGCGCGCCTATGTCAAGTTGCCCTGGCCGCAGCTTTACGAGTATCCGGCAAGCGTAGCCTCGATTGCCCACGAGCGCGAATATGAAGGCGAGCCGGCCGTTCTGCTGAGCTGCATCAAGTGCCCGGAGCGCTACTCCATCACGCAACTTGAGGCGGCCATCCACGCGGCTCGGTCACGGCCGGTCCTCGAGGTCCCGGAGTTCCGGCGTGCCTTGCGCATGGCAGCTGTGCCCGCGCCGGTCAGGTGGCTGCTTATGTGGCTGGGGTTGAACATCGCCCGGCAAAGGGCAAATTACTTCGGTACCTTCCAACTGTCCGTCTATTCTGGTCTCGGCGCGGAATCACTCAACCCGCTGACACCATTGACCACGCTTCTGAACTACGGTCCGATCGGCAACGACGGATCGGTGAATGTCCGCATCCACTACGATCACCGGGTCATGGATGGAGCGAACGTCGCACGAGCACTGGAGCGATTCGAAAAGATCCTGAACGGCACTGTCGCCAATGAAGTGGTGCTGCTCGGTCAGGATGTTGTCGCTCCCGCAATACGAAGGAACGCGACGTGATTTCGCACCATGAATTGCGGCCGGCCGTCGTCGTGATTGGCGGCTCGGGTGGAATTGGCCGGGCAATTGCAGGCGTCGCTGCACGGGAGCGCGGCGCGATCGTGCTGGTTGCCCGCTCGCCCGAGGGCTTGGCCGCCGCGGCGTCTGAGGTTCGGCAGGCGGGTGGCGAGGCATTCACGCTCGAATTGGATCTCGTGGCAGGCGACGCGCCAACGCGCCTGGAGGGCTTTCTGTCCGCACATGGCCTGGTCTGCGATGTCCTGGTCAACAGCGCCGGCTATGGCTTGCGCGGCGCGACGACGGCGCTGCCTGTTGATGGTCAACTCGGCATCATCGATCTCAACATACATTCCCTCACAGAACTGACCCTCCATTTTCTGCCCGGAATGGTGGCGCGCCGACGGGGCGGGGTGCTCAATCTCAGTTCCGTGGCCGGGTTCCTCCCCGGGCCTTATATGGCTCTGTACTTCGCCAGCAAAGGTTTCGTGCGCTTCTTCTCAGAGGCGCTTCACCAGGAGGTGCGCCGAACCGGTGTGACGGTCACATGCGTGGCGCCTGGCCCGGTGTCGACGGAGTTTCTCGCAAGGTCAGGCGCCAATCAGACGGTGCTCTTCAACGTCTTGCCCAAGGTGGATGCGCAGTATGTGGCCGAACGGGCGTGGCGAGGGTTCAAATCGGGTCGTCGCTTGGTCGTGCCGGGAATCTCGGCCAAGTTGGTGGCCCTTGCGGCGACGCTCCTGCCTTCCGCAGCGATGCTGCCCCTGGTCGGCCGGCTGCAACGCAGCGGCAATGATCAATGTCCTTGCGGTTCAGGGTTGAAGTTCAAGAAATGCTGCGGTGCCCGCCAGATCCAGCTGCGCCGGGGCCCTCGGGGAATTACCCCCTGAACTGACCGGACCAGCACGCCACGGAAAAACCTCATTGAAGCAAGAGACCGCTCGCCGATGGCGGGCCGTTAAGCATGTACGTGGCATAGCCGTTAAGCATGTTGATGGCATGGAGGAGGCTCCTGCATCTCTCAACAGCGCTCTGCGGAGCAGTTATTGCGACCGTTGCAGCCGTTCTCCAACAACGCCTTTGAAATGATTGCCGCTGTCGAGTTCCGTTAACGCCCCATCAAGGTTAATGCATCATCGTGCCTCTCCAGTGGGGTCCGTTGCGTTTCTGGAGAGTTCCGTGCATCGACGTGTTTTGAAGCGGCTTGTCGCTTTCGCCGGTGAGAAAAGACGTTCCTTTCTGTCTCCTCTGGTCATTGGACTTGGCATCTGGGTCGGCTTTCCCAATGTCATCGCCTATCAGGACATGACGAGCCTGGTCTCCGGCCTCAAGGGGCCGAGCGCCCGCTGGAACGCCTATGTCGAGAAGTCCGTCGCCGGCTCGGTCCATGCCGCCGAAATGCCTTTCCTCGATTCGGATGCCACCGGCTCGATCTCGGGTTCCGGCGTCCGCTTGCCCGGGATCGGCGCCGTATCGTTTCGCGGCAAGGGCAGCGTGGCCGGCACGACGCCCGACGAGGACCGCATCATGCGCGCCGACAAGAAGGGCCGCATCATCATCGTCTCGCCGGTCGCGCCGCCGAAGAATTTTAACGCCGGCTCGGTGTTTGAGCGCTCCTCCTCACTGCCTCGCCCGAGCATGGACAGCGGCCTGAAAATGGCTTTCGCCAGGCCCGAGATCAAAGGCAAGGAGATCCAGATTGCCGCCGCGTTTCATAGGCGCGTCGACAAGAAGCCGGATCCCGGCGTGCCGGCCATGCTGGCCGCACTGGTCAACAACGACCGACCCGACGTCCTGGCGACCGCCTACGCAGCGGCCGCGCCTGACTATGCCCAGGCTTCGCCCTTCGAGGCCTTGCTTCAGGACGAGAAGCCGAACGATGGCCGCTTCATTCCGCCGGTGGCCAAGGGCGATCATTCGTGGATGCAAACTCCGCTGCCGGCGAGCGTCTTCTCCAAAGCGGAACAGACTTGCCTCGCCAACGGCATCTATTTCGAGGCGCGCGGGGAATCGGTGCGCGGCCAGGCCGCCGTCGCCCAGGTCATCCTCAATCGCGTTCGCAATCCGGCCTATCCGAACTCGATCTGCGGCGTCGTCTATCAGAACGACAAATGGTTCAACCGTTGCCAGTTTTCCTTCGCTTGCGACGGCAGGAAGAAGCGCATCCAGAGTCCCGCCCACTACAAGACCGCGCAGGACATCGCCATGGCGGTCACTGCCGGCAAGATCTTCATCCCGGAAGTCGGATCGTCGACCCATTACTACGCCAACTACGTCAACCCGGGTTGGGCGCGGACGATGAAAAAAATGACCAGGATCGGCCTGCACATCTTCTATCGCACTTATGGCGGCGGCTGGAGCTGAGCGCTCCGGCAAGGACCCGGGCGCGGCCGATCGAAGACCCGTCGCCGCAGGGATTCGGCTGCGGCACGCCAGCAGAGGTAGCGGGCACGATGTCGCACCCTGGCAAGTTCTTGATTTTCATGGGAAAAATACTTGACGCTGAAGTCCTGCCCGTGGCTTGACGGGCGGGGACCCTCTAACTATGTTGCCGGCGACTTAAGAGCGGACGGACGGTGACGATCTGACCGGGCAAGGGGGTTGCGATGGCCGACAAGAATGGGCCAGACGGAACCGGAGAAACCGGCCGCGGCAAACAGCGTCAAGCCGACATCCGCGACGACGATCTTGAGCGCCGCCGGCGTGAACTTGAAGCATCGCTTGCGACAAGGCGGCCGGACCGGCTCGAGGGGAAAGACGACGCGAAAGCGGGCAGTGCGGCCGGATATGGCCAGGCGCTCAAGCTATCCAGCGAGTTCATCGCCGGGATAGTGGTTGGTGCCGGTCTTGGCTGGATCATCGACCGTGTGGCGGGGACATCGCCATGGGGTCTGATTGTTTTTTTGCTGCTCGGTTTTGGCGCCGGCGTGCTCAATGTTCTGCGCTCCGCGGGACTTATGGCGGAATTCGGACAGGGCGACAAAGCCCGCGATCCGAAAGAATGACTTGAGGCGCCGCTTGCCGGCGCAGTGAACAGGACACTAAAGCCGCGCGCGGCTTTGATGGGGATTTAAAGTGGCTGCTGACAAGGTCGATCCGATCCACCAGTTCCATATCAACAAGCTGATTCCGATCGAGATCGGCGGCTACGACCTGTCGTTCACCAATTCGGCGCTCTTCATGGTCGCGACCGTCGCCGTTGCCTCGGCGTTCCTCTATCTCAGCACCTCGAGCCGTAGCCTCGTTCCCAGCCGTCTTCAGTCGGTCTCGGAAATGGCCTACGAATTCGTCGGCAACATGCTGAGGGACGCAGCCGGAACCCAAGGCATGAAGTTTTTTCCCTTGGTATTTTCGCTGTTCATGTTCGTGCTCGTTGCCAATCTGCTCGGTCTTTTTCCATATTTCTTCACCGTCACAAGCCATATCATCGTCACCTTCGGCCTTGCCGCGCTGGTGATCGGAACCGTCGTCGTCTACGGCTTCATGAAGCATGGCCTTGGTTTCCTGAAACTGTTCGTGCCGCATGGCGTGCCGGTTTACCTGCTGCCGCTGGTGGTGCTGATCGAGGTGATTTCCTTCGTATCGCGCCCGGTCAGCCTCTCGGTTCGTCTGTTCGCCAACATGCTGGCCGGCCATATCACGCTGAAGGTGTTCTCGGGCTTCGTGGTGAGCTTGAGCGCGCTTGGCACGCTCGGCATTGCCGGATCGGTCCTGCCGCTGGCGATGGCCGTGGCGCTGACGGCGCTGGAGCTGCTGGTCGCCTTCCTGCAGGCCTACGTCTTTGCCGTGCTGACCTGCATGTATCTGAACGACGCCCTGCATCCCGGGCACTGACCCAGGTTGACCCAAGAGTTTCCGGCCCTGCTGCCGGGATAGAAATCGCAACGGAATTTTTAGATCCAAAGGAGTTGAACACATGGAAGCAGAAGCAGCAAAGTTCATCGGCGCCGGCATCGCATGCCTCGGCATGGGTGGCGCCGGTATTGGCCTTGGCAATATCTTCGGCAGCTATCTGGCGGGCGCGCTGCGCAACCCGTCGGCCGCGGATGGCCAGTTCGGCCGCCTGATCTTCGGCTTCGCCGTGACTGAAGCGCTGGGCATCTTCTCCCTGCTCATCGCGCTTTTGGCCCTGTTCGGCTGAGCCCCTGTTCGGCTAACATTGGGAATTGGAAGGGCCGGCCGCAAATCGGCGGCAGGCCTGACATCAGGGGATAGTCGATGTTCGTGACATCTGCCTTTGCGCAAGAGTCCGCGCCCGCCGTCGAAGGCGGCCATACCGGCACGGAAGGCGATACGCATTCCGGCACCGGTGTGCCTGCCGAGGCGCACGGCGTGTTCCCGCCATTCGATCCGGCGACATTCCCGTCGCAGCTTCTGTGGCTGGCGATCACCTTCGGGCTGTTCTACCTGTTCCTGAAGAAGGTGGTGATGCCGCGTGTTGGCGGCATCATCGATGTCCGGAACGACCGCATCACCCAGGACCTCGACCATGCCGCCAGGCTGAAGGGCGAGGCCGATGCCGCCGTTGCCGCCTATGAGCAGGAACTGGCGGAGGCCAAGACCAAGGCCAATGCGATCGGCCGGCAGGCCAACGATGCCGCCAAGGCGGAAGCCGAAGCCGCCCGCAAGAAGGTCGAGGCAGCGCTTGACCAGAAGCTTGGCGAAGCCGAGGCTCGCATTTCGACCATCAAGGCCAATGCCATGAAGGAAGTCGGCACGATCGCCGAGGACACGGCTTCGGCTATCGTCGAGGCGCTTGTCGGCGGCAAGGCCAGCAAGGCCGAGATCGCGGCAGCCGTCAAATCCGTGGCCCGGTGAGGAGCGCATCATGGACGCCACATCACTCGCGACGCTTTGGGCCACCGTTGCCCTCGTCATTTTTCTGGCCATTGCCGTCTACGTCAAGGTGCCGAAGCTGATCGCCAAGGCGCTCGACGCCCGCGCCGACAAGATCAGCAACGAGCTTGAAGAAGCGCGTCGGCTGCGCGAGGAGGCCCAGCAACTGCTCGGCCAATACCAGCGCAAGCGCAAGGAAGCCGAGCAGGAGGCCGCCGACATCGTCGCCGCCGCCAAGCGCGAGGCCGACATGCTGGCTGCCGAGGCGCACAAGAAGACCGAGGACTATGTCACCCGGCGCACCGCGCTTGCCGAACAGAAGATCGGTCAGGCAGAGCGCGAGGCGATCGGCGAAGTGCGCGCTAGTGCCGTCGATATTGCCGTCGAAGCCGCCCGCACGCTGCTCGCCGCCAAGATTGACGCCAAGGCGGGCGCCGATCTGTTCCAGGCCTCGCTTCAGGACGTCAAGTCCAGGCTGAATTAAGGAGAGAATCTCCCCCCTTGAGGGGAGATGTCGCCGAAGGCGACAGAGGGGGTCGCCTCGGCGTCGCGGCGCCCTATCGGATAATATGTCGAATGAAAGAGGGGCGCGGCGCTTCACGCGCGGCTACCCCCTCTGGCCTCCCGGCCATCTCCCCCTCAGGGGGGAGAAAGCGGTCAATCCAGACCCGAAAAACTCTCTTCGTCGAGCACTTCGGTTCCGCCAAGCCGGAACGGCGCGAAGGACGCGCGGTGCAGCCGCGCCACCGGTCCATGCACCTCGATCGCGGTGCGATGGCGGACCGTGGCGTAGCCCATATGGAGCTCGAAACCGTAATCTGCGTGATGGCTGCCGCAGCCGCACATCATGCGGTCGCGCATCACCTTGGCGACGATCGAGGCGGCGGCGATCGACTGCGAGCGCTGGTCGCCCTTGATCAGCGCTCTGCCTTCGCATGGCAGTCCGGGAGGCACGTCGCGGCCGTCGGCCAGGGCCAGCTTTGGCTGCACCGAGAGGCCGACCAAGGCGCGGCGCATCGCCTCGAGGCTGGCCTTGAGAATATTGCTGCCATCGATGCCTTCCGCGCTGACCGAGGCCATCGACACGGCAAGAGCGGAGCCAAGGATTTTCAGGAACAGCGCTTCGCGCTGCAGGTGGCTGAGGCGCTTGGAATCGTCGAGACCGTCGGGAATGTTGGCGGGATCGAGCACTACCGCTGCCGCGACGACCGGCCCGGCCAGTGGGCCGCGCCCGGCCTCGTCCATTCCCGCTACCGGCCACAGTCCTTCGGCCATCGCCTTCGTCTCGAAGGAGAAATCGGGTCTCTCAACGATTTCGAAGAGAAGCGGAGAATCAGAACGCGCGCGAGCCATGTTGCGGCGAGGTTCGCATCGGCTCCGATTCTCCGCAAGCCCCTCCGGGTCGGGTGAAGCACCGGACCCGGAGGGCACCGTCTGCAAGCCCGGGGACAGGACAGGCCGGACGGGATTTTTTCATCTGCCGCCGGCGTCGGCGGCAGACGGTGTCTTCAAAGCAGCATCAGTTGCTCGGTTGCCTTGGCTGCGGCGACGAACTGGTCGGTCCTGAGCGACCGCCGCTCGGCGTTGAGGCCAAGCCGTTTGGCGGCGATCTCGAAGCGCCGGCCGATCTGCCAGGCATAGGGGCCGGAGCCTTTCATGCGCTTGCCCCATTCCGAATCGTAATCCTTGCCGTCGCGCATCGAGCGGATCAGCGACATGACGTGACGGTAGCGGTCCGGATAATGACGCAGCAGCCAATCCTTGAAGATCGGCGCGACCTCCAGCGGCAGGCGCAGCAGGACGTAGCCGGCCTCGCGCGCTCCTGCCGCACGTGCCGAATCGAGGATTCGTTCCATCTCCTGATCGGTCAGGCCGGGGATGATGGGAGCGACCATGACCGAGGCCGGAATGCCGGCATCCGAAAGCTGCCTGATCGCCTCCAGCCGCTTGGTCGGCGTCGACGCGCGCGGCTCCATCGTTCTGGCCAGCATACGGTCGAGCGTCGTCACCGACAGCGCCACCTTGGCCAGCCCGCGTTCGGCCATGCGCGACAGAATGTCGATGTCGCGCGTCACCAGCGCGGATTTGGTGACGATGCCGACCGGGTGGCCGCGCGCCTCCAGCACTTCGAGGATCTCGCGCATGATCCGGTACTGCTTCTCGATCGGCTGATAGGGATCGGTGTTGGTACCGATGGCGATGGTGCGCGGCTGGTAGCCGTCCTTCGACAATTCCTTGTCGAGCAGCCGCGCCGCATCCGGCTTGGCGAACAGCTTCGATTCGAAATCCAGTCCCGGCGACAGGCCCATGAAGCTGTGCGTCGGCCGCGCGAAGCAATAGACGCAGCCATGTTCACAGCCGCGATACGGGTTGATCGAGCGGTCGAAGGAAATGTCGGGCGATTCGTTGCGGGTGACGATGGTGCGCGGCTTCTCGACCTGCACCTCGGTCTTGAACGGCGGCAGCTCCTCAAGCGAATTCCAGCCATCGTCGAACACATGCCGGCTGACCGGCTCGAACCGGCCGGACGGGTTGATGCCGGCGGACCGGCCGCGGTTGCGCTCCGGACGGATACGGACGCCACTCTGCTCGATCATTGCATTGGCCATCTCGGCTCTTCCAGCCCCGAAGGCAGCAATGTCGGCACGCACGATCTGTTCCATTTTCGCCCTCTCCCAGGGACTGTCGGCTGGCTGTCGAATCGCTCTGTTCATGAAAATAATCCTATTTTACCCGATGGAACAAAGCAAGAACATTTTTATGGAGCGACGCAAAACTGGCGCTGTGCCCGGCTTTCCGCTATTCGGCTAACGATGCTCAGCGTTCTCATACAGACCCTGAATGACGAGGAAAGACTTGCCCGCACGCTCGCCTCGCTGATCGGTGGCGCGGTCGAGGGCGTGGTGCGCGACGTTATCGTCTGCGACACCGGCTCGACCGACCAGACGCACCGCGTTGCCGAACATGCCGGCTGCCTTTATGTGGCGAGCGGCGGCATTGCTGCCGGCATCAGGCAGGCCAAGGGCGACTGGCTGCTGTTGTTGGAGCCGGGCGCGCGGTTGGGCGAGGGCTGGATCGACGAGGTCGTCGCCCACACCGCCAGGCAAACCATGCCGGCGCGATTCTCGCGGGCGCGCGGCAGCCGCGTGCCGTTCCTGTCGCGAGTGTTTTCGGGAAACCGGGCACTGGCCGAAGGGCTGGTGATCAGCAAGCGTCAGGCCGCGGCTCTATCGAAAAATGCCCGCAGCGCCGAAGCCATCGCCCGCGGCCTTGCGACCAAGCGGCTCGACGCCGAGATCTGGGTGGCGCCGGTGAAGTGACGGTCGTTTCTTTGCCGGTAAGCGGGCGAGGACGGTCGCGTCGTCTGTGTTCCTCCGAAGGAGCCATGCGACCGCAACGGACGCATCAAGGACGAAGACCATTAGTAGCGATGGCTGTCATGCTTCCAGGCCAGAACCTCCTCGGCGGTGACGGGCTTGGCCCTGGATCGCGCGGCGCGGACTTCTTCGATCAGGGCGCCCAGGTCGTTGATTTTGGGAATTCGGCTCAGTTTCGCGATCGGTTCGTTGCCGCGCGAAATGATGACTTCTTCGCCGGCTTCGACCTTGGCCAGCAGATTTGACAGGTGTGTCTTGGCCTCTCCGACCTTGACGGTGATGGTCATGGTTCTCTCCTGAGGTCGCGCGTCAGCGCCGTCGTCGAGCGGCGTGTGGACAGGACGGCAATCGGGAACTTTAGACGACGGCAGCGTGATTTTTCCGTGTTGGTCAACGCTTGATCTTACGACAATTATCCGGAGCGATTGAAGCAAATTGAATCAGCCGACGAACTCCTGCATGCGGTGATGGCCGGGCATGATGGAACCGCATTTGGCGCGATATTCGTGGGAGGGATGCACATGCTTGTCGTCCTGTGGGAAACTCGCGATACTCGGCGAGATTTCGGGGAGATCGCAGATGAATATATCCAAATTCGTTCGTATCGCCTTGCTGGCAGCCGCTTGCTCAGTGCCTGCGATCGTGGTGGCGCAGGAGTTGTCGCTTTGGTCGGTTTATGAGAACACGCTCAAATCGGCCAAGTACATCGATCTGACCCATGCCTTCGAGCCGGTGCAGCCGGTATGGCCGGGCTTCGCCAATGCCAGGTTCAAGCCGGCTGTCGCCGGGAAGGATATCGAGGGCTACGTCAAGGCCGGCGAAGAGTTCACTTACGACAAGCACGGCTTTGTCGCGAGCGCCTACGAGTTGACGACGGACCAATATGGCACGCAGCTCGATCCGCCCTCCCACTGGAACCCGCTCGGCGCAACGATCAGCGACCTGCCGGCCACCTATGCCGTGCGGCCGCTCGTCGTCATCGACATCAGCGGCAAGGTGCGGGCTGACGAAGGCTATCACCTCCAGGTCGCCGACATCGAGGAGTGGGAAAAGCAGCACGGCCGCATTCCGGAAGGTTCAGTCGTCTTCGTGCGTTCGGATTGGTACAAGAAGTGGTCCGATGCCGCGCGCTTCAACCAAAAACCGTTTCCAGGCGTCAGTTTGGACGCACTGAAATTCCTGCATCTGGAGCGGAAGATTCTGTTTCATGGACATGAACCGCTCGACACCGACACCACGCCCAATCTCGAAGGCGAACACTGGCTGCTTCACAACGATTTCACGCAGGCAGAAGGCGTTGCAAATCTCGACAAGGTGCCAGAGGCCGGCGCGTTGGTCACAATCGGCTTCGCCAAGCCGCTCGGCGGGTCAGGCGGATACGCGCGTTACATCGCGATTGCACCCGCCGACTGGACCGAGGGCGTCTCGGTCACCGAAGCGCCTGGTGCGCCGCTTTCCCGGCAAACCGCGCCGCTCAAGCGCGACGAGAGCGGCGTCTTCCGCCCGACGCCCTGATAGTAGAGGATATCATCTGGCGGCAGGGCCGTGGCACGTCCCATTCCACGCGATGTGTGGCGCAAGTCGGGACAAAAGGTTCAGACGACCAGCCCTCCGGCGCTCGCGAAAACGTGACTGTCCCGATGATAGCCATCACAATTGCTGGCGCTATCGTGGCATGTGCGCCAATCCTGCCACGGGAGACAGCCTTGCTCCGCCTGTCCGCCGCCGTTCTGCTGACTGTGGCTTTCTGGCCGTTCGCCGCTTCGGCCCAGGAAGAGCCGCCGCCGTCGAGATGCGTTGCGATCGCTGAAGCGCTGCCGTCGGCCACCTTTGCCAGCTTCACGGCGCCAAAGGCGCAGACGTCTCGGCTGGCCCAGGCTTTCGTCGACGGCGACGTTACGATCACCTATGCCGGCCATTCGACCTATGTGATCGAGACACCTGCCGGCGTCAGGATCGCTACTGACTTTTCCGGCGTCTATGGCGCTGACCCGCTGCCGCGCGTCGTGACTATGAACAAGGCCCACCGCACCCACTATTCGGACCATGTCGATCCCGGCATCGAATATGTGTTGCGCGGCTGGAATCCGGACGGCGGTCCGGCGCGCCACGCGCTTGTCGTCGACGATGTCTATATCCGCAACGTGCCGACGGATATCCGCAATGGCGGCGATCTCGGCAAGGACGGCAATTCCATCTTCATTTTCGAAGTGGCTGGACTCTGCATCGGCCACCTCGGCCATCTGCACCACCGGCTGGAGGATGCGCATTACGGCGCCATCGGCCGTCTCGATATTCTCATGGTGCCTATCGACGGCGGCATGACGCTGTCGCTCGACCGGATGACTGAAATCACCGCGCGGCTCTATTCCTCGATGATCCTGCCGATGCATCGCCATTCGACCCCGATCAGCGAATTCACAGGTAGGATGGGCGACGATTTCGCGGTGGAATTCTTCTCCGGCCGGTCGCTGACGGTCTCACTGAAGACCCTGCCCGACCGGCCGACGATCATCATCCTCGACGGGGTTTGACCGCTTCGTCGCGGCCTTCTCCGCTGTGCGCGGCCTCACTACTCCACCTCGCTCAAATCACGCGCTGTCGCGAACTCAACGAGCGTTAATGCTCCGTCAAGCTTGCCAGAAGGATTCCGGGCGATCCTTTTATTGTGCATTGCACAAAGCCTGACCGGGGATTACCGTTCCTGTGATGCGGGCGGACGGGTTTGGGTAACGCCTGAGCGTTGAGCGGCCGACGTTTCGTCGGCGCCGCCCTCACAGCTGAGGATCCTTATGACCCCTGACAAATCCGGTGCTGCAAGCCTCGAGTCGATCGCTCGAAACGGCAGCCTGCTGCGCCGCATTGCCGTGCGGATTCCGACCTATCTGTCGGACCTTCGCGAGAACCCGGCATGGCTGCCGATGTTCATGCTGGCGCGTACCATGCCGGCGCGGCGGTTACATTGGCGTGGCGCAAAACCGGTTCGACCGGCACAAGAAGTCCAGGAAACGGTGTTCACTGGCATCGACCGTGATGCGGTGGTCGGCGCGCTCCGCTCGGACGGGCTCTTTTCCGGACTTGCGCTGCCGCAGTCGATTCACGAGGAGATCGCCAGCTTCGCGCAGCGCACGCCTTGCTTCGGTAATTTCGACCGTCGGCTGGAGTTCCTGCCGGCAAAGCACGCAGAGGCCGAGAAGCGCTTCGGCCGTCCCTTGCTCAGCGGCCACTTTTTCGAGCGGATCCTCGACTGTAACGCTGCGCTTACCGTGCAGCGCGATCCGCTGCTTCTCGACATCGCCGCCCATTATCTCGGCAGCCAGGCGAAGCTGATCACCACGCGCGTCTGGTGGAGCTTTCCGACGAGCTCCGCCTCCGACGCCGAGAAGAACCTGGCGTCGCTTGGCAAGTACCACTTCGATCTCGACGATTGGCGGATGCTGAAATTCTTCTTCTATCTCAATCCGGTCGATGCCGAGACTGGCCCCCATGTCTATGTCCGCGGCAGCCACAACCGCCGCACCCTCAAGCACCAGTTGACGCTCCTCGTCGGCCATCCCGCGGAAGAGGTTCTGAATGTCTACGGCGCGCAGAGTCCGATTACGCTGACCGGAGAGGCGGGATCGGGCTTCGTCGAGGATCCCTTCGGCTTCCACATGGGCACCGTGCCGACGCGCAAGCCGCGGCTGATGATGGAAGTCGGCTTCGGCGTATCGTCGCCCTCGCGCCGGCGGTTCCACGGCGAGCCGGTCATTCGGTGATTTCGGCGCTGATTCTGGTCCCGAAACAGCCTTTTGAGAACCTGGTCTAACTTGTCTTGGTGCCGCCGCGCCGCAGATGCTCGTCCAGGCGCGGCATGATCTCGACGAAGTTGCAGGGCATGTGCCGGTAGTCGAGCTGCGGCTTCAAAATGCCGTCCCAGGCGTCCTTGCAGGCGCCGGGCGAACCCGGCAGCACGAAGACCAAGGTCGCGTTGACGACGCCGCCGGTCGCCCGGCTCTGGATCGTCGACGTGCCGATCTTGTCGTAGGAAATGCGGTGGAACACTTCGGAAAAGCCGTCCATGCGCTTTTCGAAGATCGGCTCCAGCGCCTCCGGCGTTACGTCGCGGCCGGTAAAACCAGTCCCGCCGGTGGTGATGACGACATCGATCGCTTCGTCCCTCGACCAGTTCTGAACCTTGTCGCGGATTTTCTCGCGGTCGTCGGTGACGATGTCGCGGCCGGCGAGAATATGGCCGGCCTCGACGATGCGGTCGGCCAGCACCTGGCCGGACTTGTCGTCGGCAGGGCTGCGCGTATCGGAAACGGTCAGCACCGCGATGCGCACGGGAATGAAGGAGCGGCTTTCGTCAATCCTGGCCATATGCGTCAGGCTCCGATGTCATGCTTCGCGTCGCGGCGACGAACCAGTCGGGATGGCGGCTGCGGATATTGACGGCGGCCCGCTTGGCGACATTGCCGGTCTCGAACAGCCCAAAACAGGTCGCACCGGAACCGGACATTCGCGCGAACCCCGCTCCGGCCTTGTTGAGCACCGAAAGCGCCTTGCCGATGATCGGTTGAATCGCCCGTGCCGCAGGCTCGAGATCGTTGCGCGTGATCTCCAGCCAGTTGCGGATGCTGTGGAAGTCGAGGTCGCGCGGCAGCGGCGGCAGTCCCTCATTGTCGCGATCGGAAAGCGCATTGAACACCTCGGCCGTGGAGATGGCAGTGCCGGGATTGACCAGAACCAGCCCGAGCGCGGGAAAGCCCGGCACGGCCGACAGTTCGTCACCGACGCCGCGCGCGATCAGCGGCCTTGCCATAAGGCACATGGGAACGTCGGCGCCCAGCGAGAGGCCGACCCGCGCCAGGTCGGCATCGTCGAGATCCAGCCTCCATGTCTCAACGAGCCCGCGCAGCACCGTTGCTGCGTCGCTCGACCCGCCGCCGACGCCGGATGCGACCGGCAGGTTCTTTTCGAGCCTGATTGCGACCGGCGGCGTATGCCGCGGACCAGCCTGTTTTCGCAGCGCATCGCGCGCTTTCACGACCAGATTGCTGTCGTCGAGCGGGACTGCGGAGGCATATCGGCCTGACACGGAAAACCCGTCGCTGTCGGCGAGTTCGATGTCAACCCGGTCGCCGAAGCGCGTGAACACCGCCAGGCTCTCGATCGTGTGATAGCCGTCGGCGCGCCTGCCGGTGACGTGCAGCGCGAGATTTATCTTGGCATGCGCATGCAATGCCCGGACCCTATTGCCGGAAGCCACTGTCTCAGTCACGAGAGGGATGATGTCAGTCCTTGGCCAGGCGGTATTCGCCGGTCTTCGGATCCCTGACCAGCGTGCCCATTGTGCCGTTGGTAGCCTGTTTTTCGGTGCGCCGAATCTTGGCCGTCACCCGCTCGGCTTCCCTGACGAAGGAGCGATAGCCGAAATAGGCGAGCAGGCCGACTGCGATAAAGAAAATGATCTGTGGCATGTCAAACTCCTCCCTCGCAAGGCCGACTGCGGCGCCCGTCGGGCCGATCAAGCTTTAAGTTAAACGCTTTCGCCGGTTTTTCAAAGCCCGAAGCGCGCCCACAGCGCGCGCTCTTCCGCCGCATCGATCACGCCGCTTGCGGCAGCAGCGGCGATCTCGGGCGCCGAAAAGCCGCCTCTGCTTGAGCCGAACCAGCCGAAGCGGCCGAACAGGCCGCGCGGCGCCGTGATCAGCTTGAGCTGGGTTTTTGGCCCGAAACGGGCCCTGAGCACGCTGCGCATATCGCCGAGCGCATCGACAAGGCCGAGCTCCAGCCCCTTCTTGCCTGTCCAGAACAGGCCGGTGAACAGATCCGGGTCGTCCTTGAGCTTGGCCCCGCGCCGGTCCTTGACGAGGTCGATGAAGGTCTCGTGGACCTCGAGCTGCAGCGCCTTCAGCCGCTCGATATCTTCCTTCTTCTCTGGCTTGAACGGATCGAGCACCGCCTTGTTCTGGCCGGCCGTATGGACGCGGCGCTCGACGCCGATCTTCTTCAACAGCTCGGGAAAGCCGAACGAGGCCGACACCACGCCGATCGAACCGACGATAGACGACGGATCGGCAAAGATCTCGTCGCCGGCGACCGCGATCATGTAGCCGCCCGACGCCGCCACGTCCTCGACGAAGACCAGGACCTTTTTGTTCTTCTCGCTCGCCAGGTCGCGGATGCGTCTGAAGATCAGCCGCGACTGCACCGGCGAGCCGCCCGGCGAATTGATCGAAATGGCGACGGCGGGCGCGTCGAAGGAAAACGCCTTCTCGATGGGGCCGGCGGTGGATGCCAGCGACAGGCTCGGCCGGAACGCGCCGCCGCCGGGCATGATGGTGCCGTGCAGCCGGATGACGGGAATGGTGACGATGTCGGAGCGCCAGGATTTCGGCAGCAGGCGGTTCAGGAAGCGTTTCACGGGGTCTCCGGTCAAAATTGCCTTGAAGGCATGTAGGGATTCGCCGGCCAACGGCAATGCCGCGACGCCGGCCGGCCAAAAAGGCTCAGTCGCCGAACAGCGATGCCATCCCGTTGTTGATCATCTCGGTCCGCTCCGTGGGGCCGTCACCGGATTGTGCGTGCAGCATCAGCGGCGGGCGGATCGACAGTTTTCCGCGTGCGCCGAGGATTGCCCTCACGACGATGCGGATCGCCGCTGCCTCGGGGCGGGGGTGGACGGCCAGCATCTCGGCGTCGCCGAAGCGGCCTGATATCGCATCGAGGATGGCGCCGAGCTGATCGGGCCTGGCAATCGCGGCAAGACCGCCGCGCGGCCTGACCACAGCAGCCGCGCTTCGGATCCAGCTGTCGAACAGCCCGTCCTCCATCACATGCGCCGCCTTCCTGAGCGGGTCGGGCGTGGCGCGATCCTCGGCGGCGTTGAAGGGCGGGTTCATGATGACGAAATCGAAGGAGTTGTCGGCAAGCCCAGTGGCGGTTCGCGCCTGGCCCGACAGCGCGACGTCGGCGGCGAGCACCGAGGCGCGGTCGTTGAGATGTGCATTGCCGGGGTGGGCAAGCGTCGTTGCGGCGAAGGCCGCCATTTCCGGAGACCGTTCGATGAGCACGGCCTCGGCATCAGGACAGCGCGACAGCACGGCCAGGCCTGCGGCGCCAGCACCCGCGCCGAAATCGGCAAGGCGCCCGGCGAAGGAGGACGGCACCGCAGCCGCCAGCATCATGGCGTCCATGCCGGCGCGATGGCCTGCCTGTTTCGGCTGCACCAGCCAGAACCGCCCGCGATGAAAAGCATCGACCGTATGGGCCGGCGTATCCTGGACAAGGGTGACGCGCACCGCGGGCATTACTTCTGGCGCATCTCGTTGGCGATGCCGGCATCCGTCAGGATGCGCCGCGCCGCATCGGCCTGGTCGGCGTCGACCATGATGCGCCTGGGCAGGATGCCGATCGAACCGTCGAGCACGCTCATGTTCTGGTCGGCGACGAAACAGCCGATGCCGGCATCGCGCATCAGCGATTCGACAAAGGAGATGATCACGGCGTCGTTGGTGCGGATAAGCTCTATCATAGGACGAAACTCGCAGGTTGCAGCGTCTATGTAAACGTGGGTGGCTTCCGTCGCCACCTCGACCGCGCCAAATCGCCTCTTGCCGTGCCTGTGGGTAGCGCCCTAGAGTCTGCTGCGGTATCGGGGTGCCGTCGTGCGCGTGACATAAGACGGGAGTTTGTCGTGGGTGTCGTTCTCAACATCGAAAACGGGAAGCGGGAAGCCGCCTCAATTAAGGATCTCATCGACCTGACTTCGGCCGATATGGGGCGCGTCAACAAACTGATCCTGTCGAAGGCCGGTTCCGACGTCGAGATGATCCCGGAGATTGCCAACCACCTGATCTCTTCGGGTGGCAAGCGGCTGAGGCCGATGCTGACGCTCGCCTCAGCGCAGATGTTCGGCTATTCCGGCGAGGGCCATGTCAAGCTCGCCACATCAGTCGAGTTCATGCACACCGCCACGCTCCTCCACGACGATGTCGTCGACGAGAGCGGCATGCGGCGCGGCAAGAAGACCGCCCGCATGATCTGGGGCAACCAGGCGAGTGTGCTGGTCGGCGATTTCCTGCTCGGCCAGGCTTTCCGCATGATGGTCGATGTCGGTTCGCTGGAAGCGCTCGACATCCTGTCCAGCGCTGCCTCGATCATTGCCGAGGGCGAGGTGATGCAGCTCGCCGCCGCCAAGAACCTCGAAACCACGGAGGATGAGCATTTCGCGGTGATCAAGGCCAAGACCGCTGCCCTGTTCTCGGCCGCCGCCGAGGTCGGTCCGGTCATCGCCCAGGCGACGCGAAACGATCGCGCGGCGCTGCGCTCCTATGGCATGAATCTCGGCCTTGCCTTCCAGCTGATCGACGATGCGCTGGATTATGGCGGCACCAGCAAGGATCTGGGCAAGAATGTCGGCGACGACTTTCGCGAAGGCAAGGTGACGCTGCCGGTGATCCTCGCCTACCGGCGCGGCACCAAGGCCGAACGCAGCTTCTGGAAGCGCGCCATCGAGGACAATGTCACCGATGACGCCGGGCTGGAAAAGGCAATCGGGTTGATGACCCGACACGGCGCTATCGCCGACACCATCGGGCGCGCCGGCCATTTCGGCGAGATCGCCCGCGACGCGCTGGCGCCGCTTGAAGCGACGTCGCAGAAATCGGCGCTGCTCGACGTCATCGATTTCTGCATCAGCCGGGTGAACTGAAAGACATCGCCGACATTTGGCCGGCACGGCGCCGGCCCGTGTTTTGGTCTTCCCGGAATTGCGGCGGTGAAATCATGCTCGTTCCGCAGCAGCATGGTTAGCAAGCAGGGCAGGGCTCCGTGACGGTCAGCGCGCCCGGCAAACTGTCGGGGTCATGAAAATGACCACGCGCTCTTCAGCAACGCCACGAGCTCGCTCTGACGGCTGGTTTCGGTTTTCCGGAAGATTCGCTCGAGATAGGTGCGGGCCGATTTGACGGCGATGCCGATTTCCATGGCCGCCTCCTGCACCGAATGGCCGGAGGCCAGCTCGACGGCGAGCCGGGCTTCCGCCGGCGTCAGGTCGAAGAGGCCTGAAAGCACATTGGGCGACGGAACAGTTGCGCCGGTACCGACCGTGGTTGCGACAACCAATACATCCGCACCCGAAAAAATGTCGTGCGCGGCGCGGCGCAGCGGCAACAGCTGAATGACCAGCGCGGGCCGCCCTTTGATGGCCGCAACCGGGATGGACCGCACGACGCGGTTATCCCGGTTCTGCGCGATGGCCTGCTGGAAAAGCGCGTTTGCAGTTTGATCGGCAATCGCCATGCCACCATGGGCTGTGGGAAGGAAGACGTCCGCCATGCCTTCGAAAAGCGGATTGGCCGTCAGCACACGGCCCGATCCACTCATGATTGCGGCCGGCAGCCCGATTTCCCGGAGAATGGATACGGCGGTCCTGGCCCGTTCCAGACCCAGGCGCCCGGCGACGAGGCCGGCCCGTGCGAGGTGCGGACGCAGTCCGTTCAACAGATCGATTGCGGCCTGGTCATAACTCCCGTCCTTCAGCCACCGCTGGAAGACAAAAAGGACAAGCTCGCCGCCAGGCATGGGAATGGCTGTGCATAGATGCGGCCCGATGCCGAACGCGGTGGCACTTTTGCGAACGGGATCGCGCTCGATCTCCTCGCAGGTGATGAAATTGTCGACCCGCACAAAGCTTGCTGGCTGCGCGGCGCACAAGCGCTTCACGCTCTCGGAAAACCGCCAAGTATCCCCCTTCGTGAACTCATCGAGCAAGGGCTGGAGATGCGTTTCGGTGATGGCGCGGACCGGCGAATGATCGCTGACTACAAAGATCGCGCCGTTTGCCGAGCGGGAGATCGCGCTTGCCGCCGCCAATACCTCCGGCCACAGCTCGGCCGCGAACGACGCTTCGTAGATTCGATCGACAATGGCGAAGGCCTGCTGGCCCTGCGGCATTTCCAGCATCGGCATCTTCCTGGGCGAAGCAACGGCATCCATCTGCACGGTTCCACGCATCATTCCGCTGCGGAAACTATCGACGCCCGCCGCTTACGGATCGCTTACGGCATCGCGGCGCCGATGCTGCAGCAGGACAGGCCGGCAGCGCGTCAGGCCGGCAAATCGCGGTCGACGGTCGCAATTTGGCGCCTTTCCGCGTTGTTTTTGATAGCATTACCCGATTGTGAATTCGGGCCGGGTTGAAGCCTCACCCCAAAAAGGCCATGCTTAACGTGGAAAAGATCGAGTCAACGGCGATCCCGCTGACGCGGGTATGGCTTCGACTGAAAGGGATATGATGCGGCAAGGATGTGCGCGCTGGCTGACAGGGCTGGCAATTGTGACGGGCATGGCGGTCTCCGGTCTGCCCGCCTATGCCAAAGAGACCACCGAGCCAGTCAATATCACGTCGTTCTCGGGGGCCTATCTTGCCGCGCGGGTCGCCGAAGGCGACAATGATCTCGACAGCGCCATCGCCTACTACAAGCAGGCGCTCGCCTTCGCTCCCGGTGACACCTCGTTGCAGCAAAGCCTGATGCTGTCGCTGATCGCCCAGGGGCGCTTCGAAGAATCCTTGGTCTATGCCGACAAGCTCAAAACGGTTCCCGACGTCGAGCGGTTCTCGCGCCTGGCGCTGGCCGTCGGTTCCTTTCACAAGAAGGACTTTTCCAAGGCCGAATACTGGCTCAAGCTTTCGCTCGAATCCGATCTCGACCGGCTGATCTCCGGCGTCATGACCGGCTGGGCCAAGCAGGGCGCCGGCGACCCCGGCGAGGCCATGGCCTCGATCGAAAAGCTGCAGGGCCCGGACTGGTTCGGCCTGTTCAAATCCTTCCATCGCGGGCTTATCGCCGATGCCTCGGGCCTGCCCGAAAAGGCGGATGCGATCTACGCCGCCACCTTGCAGGACACCGCGACCGGCGCCGCCGCGCCCGAAACCTGGATGCGCAACTCGCAGGCCTATGCCTCCTTCCTTGCCCGCAAGGGTGACAAGGACAAGGCGCTGTCCGTGCTCGATCAGGCCGAGGCATTTGCACCTGGCAAGGTCGAGATATCGGCGCTTCGCGACAGGATCGCCAAGGGCGAGAAGATCGAACCCTTCGTTGCCGGCCCGTCCGACGGCGCCTCGGAAATTCTGCTCGATCTCGCCACCGCGCTCAATCGCGGCGGTGGTGAGCCGTTCGTCCGCCTCTATCTGCAATACGCCCTGGCACTAAGGCCCGACAGCGACGCGGCCCTCGTCCAACTCGCCGCCGTCTCCGAGCAGTTGAAGGACGGCGAGGGCGCCATCGCCTTCTATCGCCGCATCCCGGCCGGTTCGCCGCTGAAGACGCTGTCGGAACTGCAGCTCGGCCTCAACCTTGCAGATCTCGACCGCTATGACGAGGCCATCGCCCATCTGAAGGCCCTCGTCGAAGCGCGTCCCGACGACATGCGCGCCTATCAGGCGCTCGGTGGCGTCTATGCCTCGAAGGAGGATTTCCGCTCCGCGGCCGGTCTCTATGACAAGGCGGTGGCGATGCTGAAGGCCCCGACCCGCGCCGATTGGAACATTTTCTACCAGCGCGGCATCGCCTATGAGCGACTGAAGGAGTGGCCGAAGGCCGAGCCGAATTTCCGCAAGGCGCTGGAATTGTTCCCCGACCAGCCGCAGGTTCTGAACTATCTTGGCTATTCCTGGGTGGACATGAACACCAACCTCGAGGAAGGCCTTCAGATGATCCAGAAGGCCGTCGAGCTCAGGCCGAGCGACGGCTACATCGTCGATTCGCTGGGCTGGGCCTATTTCCGCCTTGGCCGATTCGACGATGCCGTGCGCGAATTGGAACGTGCCGTTTCGTTGAAGCCGGAAGATCCGGTGCTCAACGATCACCTTGGCGATGCCTATTGGCGCGTCGGCCGCAAATTGGAAGCCACCTTCCAGTGGAACCAGGCTCGCGACCTCAAGCCGGATCCCGGCGTGCTCGCCGCCTTGCAGCAGAAACTGCTGAAGGGCCTGCCGCCGATCGAATCCAACACGGCGCAGGAAACCCCGAAGGTCAAGCCCGAACCGACGACTGCGCCAAAGGGCTGAATACTTCTGAATTCGATTATGCGGGGCTCGTCGCCGCTGTCGCTAAGGGTCTGGACTATAAGCCATGCTAATCGTGCGCGGTGCCGAGCACCGCTCGGAGCCCTGAGTCGTTCTGTTCCTCGATCCATCGGGTCGTACGGTCGTAGGCATCCGAAAACAACTCGGAATGCCGACTCCAATCCATGAAGCTGATCGTGTTCGGAACCTCCGGACAGACCAGGATATCCTCTTCGCCGACGGCAATGTCCTGTGGCCGGTGTGCCAGCATGCTCATGTCAATGACCTGAAGGATGCTGGGAACCCGAGGCAAGCGGGCACGACCGAAAGGGTTCAGCAAGGCCATTGCCAGTTCGGAAGCTCCGGGGATACGGTCATAGTCTATGTCGTATTTCTGCGGTGCACTCGACCCGAAGGTAACGATGACATTGGGTCCGGTCTTGAGCTCCTTCATCTGCTCCAGCGGCAAATTGTTCATGATAGCGCCGTCCACCAGCATATCGCCGTCATCCGTAAAGAACGGCGGCAGGACGCCCGGGATGGAGCCGGACGCCCGAACGGCGTGCCAAAGCTTTCCACGACGGTGGACTTGGGGCTGACGGCTGCTCAGATTGGTCGAAAGCGCAAAGAACGGAAGCCAAAGATCCTCGATCAGAACGTCGCCGTATTCCAGCCGAAGGGCCCGATCAAACGCTTTGTGATCCAGAAGCGCGAAATGCGGCAAGGTGGGACGGCGAAACGCCCGGCTCTTGATAAATATGTTGTGGGTGCCTCGGTCGATCTGGTCGGCATCCAAGCCTCTTGCGAAGCCGGCCATCATCGCCGCGCCGGAACTTGTCCCGCCGAGATAGTCGAAGCAAGCGCCCGCCTCAACGAAAGCCTTGTAGACGCCCAAATGAGCGCTGCCGAGGGACCCACCCCCTGCCGCCACGAAGCCCAGTGCCTTGCCCGAAATAAATCGGACCAGGCGCTGGAAATCAGACGCGTCGTCCAGCGCAACATGATGATGCTGGTCAACATAGGGTCGCTCATCGAGCCATGCAGAGGTACCGGAGACCGCAGCCGAGCGAGTGTCGTGAATTAGGACAAGCCGACTGGTCGATGGCGGATGGATCGATAGCGTCAGTTCCTCAGATGGGTTCAGACGAGGCGAGCAGGATGCGTTGGCCAGCAACAAGACGGTATCGGCCTGGCGAATGCAGACTTGGGTCCATTCATTAGGTTCCTCATCGGCAACATAGACGATGAATTGGGCTTCCGCCTCGAGTTCGTTCAACCAGTTAAGGATCGGCTGGTCGTCGATCGGAAAACCTGGGAACTTCGCTTGGATGTCAAGCCGGGAAACGAACCGAGCGCGCGTGGCCGCGCCGAACGCTTGCCGCAGGTGCTGGATGAACACCGGTGAGATGCGACTTCCGCCGGCTGCAATGATCGCAAGCGTTCGGATCTTGGCAGGTTCCTTGAGACGCGACGAACTGGGAGATTGGGTGGCAAACCGGCGCGCCAGAAATACCGTGACCGCCTCTCTCAGGCTCGGCAAAGTCTCGGCCGCCTTCTCGAAATGATTGCGACCGATTTCAAGGACGATCGAATCGCGCGCTGCAAGGACAGTGGCCATGCGGGGTAGTCCCGCGAAGAAACCGATTTCACCGATGAGTTCACCCTGCGCGATCTCGGCGACCGAGCCAGTCGAATCTCCTTTGTGTACCGTAAAGCGTCCAGACAGCACGATGAAAAACCTGTCCGACGCATCGCCTTCGCGAACCAGAACCTCACCGCGTCTCAGGACCCGACGGTCGGATTCGGCAGCTAAAGCCTCGAGCGCCAGCAACGACGCCCGATCGAACATCAATGTTGCCGACAATAAACTCGCTGCAAGAGAATCGACGGAGGACATCTGAGCCATCCCTTGGGAATCCATGACTTTGTCTCCTCAGGGTGCTGGACGCCCTGCCGAATGATACCACACAAGAGAGCCGCCGACGGCTGAGGCGCGGGACTGATCGCTGGGCGCTCTCATCTCTGGCTCCCAGGAAGGGCCACGATCAGGCCGCCACGTCCCTGCCGTTTCGGCGTGTCGACGATTTCACTTGCGCCGTATGTCACGCGTTAACTCACCCGATTGCCCTGGCTGCGGCCGGCCCCTTGCCTTGACGCTTGCCGGTGGGCGCTCTAGGGAGGGCCGCATCCCCGCCTTTCCCGTCGAGGCCGCCGTGACAGTTGATATCCCAGCCCATATGCATCCCAGCCGCTCGTTCCAGGGGCTGATCCTGACTTTGCATAACTACTGGGCGGATTATGGCTGCGTCGTTCTCCAGCCCTATGACATGGAAGTCGGCGCCGGCACGTTCCACCCGGCGACGACGCTGCGCGCGCTCGGGCCAAAGCGCTGGAACGCGGCCTATGTGCAGCCTTCGCGCCGGCCCAAGGACGGGCGCTACGGCGAGAACCCGAACCGGCTGCAGCACTATTACCAGTACCAGGTGATCCTGAAGCCGAACCCGCCCAATCTGCAGGAACTTTATCTCGGCTCGCTGGCGGCCATCGGCGTCGATCCGCTTCTGCATGACATCCGCTTCGTCGAGGACGACTGGGAAAGCCCGACGCTCGGCGCCTGGGGGCTGGGCTGGGAGTGCTGGTGCGACGGCATGGAAGTGTCGCAGTTCACCTATTTCCAGCAGGTCTGCGGCATCGAATGCGCGCCGGTGGCGGGCGAGCTCACCTACGGGCTGGAGCGGCTGGCCATGTATGTGCAGGGCGTCGACAATGTCTACCACCTCAACTTCAACGGCCGCGACGGCGCCGATAAGGTGACCTATGGCGAGGTCTTCCTGCAGGCCGAGCAGGAGTATTCGCGGCACAATTTCGAATTCGCCAATACCGCGATGCTGCTTCGGCATTTCGAGGACGCCGAAGCCGAGTGCAAGGCGCTGCTCGATGCCGGCGCGCCCATCTCCCCCCTCAAGGGGGAGATGTCCGCCAAGCGGGCAGAGGGGGTTGCCACAGAAGGCACCGCAAGTAAGGCCCCAGCGACTCCTCCCGCGTCTGGCCACCCCCTCAAGGGGGAGGGGAACCACCGTCTGGTATTTCCCGCCTACGACCAGTGCATCAAGGCCAGCCACGTCTTCAACCTGCTCGACGCACGCGGCGTGATTTCGGTCACCGAGCGGCAGAGCTACATCTTGCGGGTGCGCAATCTGGCGAAAGCCTGCGGCGAGGCGTTTTTGCTGACGCAGGCGGGCGGGCTGGCGGCTTAGGCCCAGAGGCTATTCGCGACTTCGACTGACGCGCTGATTGGCAATACGCCTTGGCCGCTGGAGCCAGCCATTGTCCGCAGCGCTTGTCTAACGCCAGGCATCGTGAACGTGCCATGAGCCTGCGCCGCAAAGCAGGCGCTGAGCGCGAGGATCTGCAGGAATGTCGATGCCGTCTTCATGGTCGTTCAACCAATAGTTCTCTGCCTGAGCGTTGGTCGCTTCAGCGCTGCGTTCGGTTCATGGAGATCTTTGACCCAAGGACGGGCGACCCCGCTTCGACCCGACAGACAGCGGAATATTTTGGCAAACGTCCGTGGATGCGCCGATTGCATGGGGCCAGCCGAGTTGCTATGCCGCCTGGACCATTTCGCCGCGTGAGCACAATTTATGCCCGACCTGCTTTTAGAACTCCGTTCGGAAGAGATCCCCGCGCGCATGCAGCGCAAGGCGGCGGGCGACCTGAAGAAGATGATGACGGACGGTTTGGTCGAGGCCGGGCTGACCTATGAGGCGGCGCGCGAATATTGGACGCCGCGCCGGCTGGCGCTCGACATTCGCGGCGTGACCGCGCGCTCGAAGGACATAAGCGAGGAGATCAAGGGACCCTCGACCAAAGCGCCCGAACAGGCGGTCCAGGGTTTTCTGCGCAAGGCCGGTCTTTTCTCGATCGCCGAGGCGCAAGTCCACGCCGATCCGAAGAAGGGCGACTTCTATGTCGCCCATATTGCGAAGCCGGGCCGGGCGGCGGAAGAGATCATCGCCGAACTGGTGCCGGACATCATCCGCGACTTTCCATGGCCGAAATCGATGCGCTGGGGGCCGGCCTCGGCGAAACCGGGATCGTTGCGCTGGGTGCGGCCGCTGCAGTCCATCCTCTGCACCTTCGGCCCGGAGACCGAGGAGCCGGTGGTCGTCGATTTCGAGATCGACGGCATCCGCTCGGGCAACATCACCTACGGCCATCGTTTTCACGCGCCGGGCGCCATCAGCGTGCGCCGCTTCGACGACTATGTCGCCAAGCTGGAGGCGGCCAAGGTCGTGCTCGACGCCGACCGGCGCAAGCAGATCATCCTTTCCGACGCCAGGAATCTCGCTTTCGCCAACGGGCTCAACCTTGTCGAGGACGAGGGGCTGCTTGAGGAAGTGTCAGGCCTGGTCGAATGGCCGGTCGTGCTGATGGGCGAATTCGAGCAGGACTTTCTCGCCATTCCGGCCGAGGTGGTCCGGCTGACCATCCGCGCCAACCAGAAGTGTTTTGTCACGCGGCCGCACGCCGTCGGTGAGGAGCTTTCCAATCGCTTCATCTTGACCGCCAATATCGAGGCCAGTGACGGCGGCAAGCAGATCGCCCACGGCAACGGCAAGGTGGTACGCGCCCGCCTTTCCGACGCGCTCTATTTCTGGAAGACCGACCAGGGCGATTTGCCCGACCTCGACCAGTTGCAGGCATCGGCGGAAAAGTTCGGGCTCGATCTCAAAAAGCCGCTCGACCAGCGCATGGCCCGCCTCGACCATCTCGGCGTCACCTTCCACGCCAAGCTCGGCACGCAGGGTGAGCGGGTGGAGCGGATTGCCCAACTGGCTGAAGAATTGGCGCCGATAGTGGCGAGCGCAATCTCCCCCCTTGAGGGGGAGATGGCCGGTAGGCCAGAGGGGGTCGTTGCGCGCGAAGCGCCGGCATCCTCTGTCCATAATAGGGCGTCGCGCCAGGACGCGCCGACCCCCTCTGTCGCCTTCGGCGACATCTCCCCCTCGAGGGGGGAGATTACCGCTCTGGCACGTCGCGCTGCCGTCCTGGCCAAGGCCGACCTCACCACCGAGGTGGTCGGCGAGTTCCCGGAATTGCAGGGAGCCATGGGCCGCAAATACGCGCTGCTGCAGGGCGAGCATCCCTCTGTAGCCGCAGCCGTCGAGGACCACTATAAGCCGCAGGGCCCGTCCGACCGTGTGCCGACCGACCCGGTATCGGTGGCTGTAGCGCTCGCCGACAAGCTCGACATGCTGGTCGGGTTCTGGGCGATTGACGAAAAACCGACCGGGTCGAAAGACCCCTTTGCGCTGAGGAGGGCGGCGCTGGGGGTGATCAGGATTTTGGTCGAGAATCGTGTCCGGCTTGCGCTGACATCTCTCTTCGACCGCCCTTACCAGATGGCGAACTATCTCGCGTCCGGACGGCCCTTTAGCGCCGACCTCCTCGCCTTCTTCCACGACCGCCTAAAGGTCTATCTGCGCGACCAGGGTGCGCGGCATGATTTGATAGATGCGGTGTTGGCGGCGGATTCGCGCCCGATCTCCCCCCTTGAGGGGGAGATGTCGCCGAAGGCGACAGAGGGGGTCGCCGACCCACGCGAGGCACCCCCCTCTGCCCTGCCGGGCATCTCCCCCTCAAGGGGGGAGATTGGCCAATCGTCCAACGACGATCTCCTGCAAATCGTCCGTCGTGTCAAAGCCCTGGGCTCTTTCCTCGACACCGAGGACGGCAAGAACCTGCTAGCCGGCACCAAGCGCGCGGCCAACATTCTGGCCGCCGAAGAGAAGAAGAAAACGACGATCGCCGAAAATGTTGAGCCGGCTCTATTCCGGGAAGAGGCCGAGAAATCGCTGTTTGCCGCGGTGAATCAGGCCGAGAAGGAAGCCGGCCAAGCGATTCACAACGAAGACTTTTCCGCCGCCATGCTGGCGCTTAGCGCGTTGCGTGAACCGGTTGATTCATTCTTCGAACGCGTTCTTGTGAATGATGAGGACCAGGCCGTGCGCGCCAACCGCCTGGCGTTGCTGGCGCGCATCCGGGCAGCGACCGACCAGGTCGCGGATTTCTCGAAAATCGCCGGCTGAGGCTTGGCAGTTCAGGCGAGCGTCGTCCTGGCCGCGAACGGCTATCTGGCCTGGTCGATCTCGGGGATGGGCGTTGGTTGCGTTGTTGCGGGCTCAGGCGGGCTGTTCGTTGCAGTAATTTTTTTGTCGGATTTGATGGCCGCCTCAGGCGCTGCGGCAGCGGTTGTCGTGGCAGGTGCGGCGCTGGGCGCCGGTGTTGCGAAGGCGTCGCCGACGATGCCGCCGCGAATGATCATCGGGCTTTGCGTGAAATCATGCTTGGGCTTGGGCTGGCTCGGGATCGCAGAAACTTTTTCATAGGTGAGATCGGGCACTGGTTCGCCGAGCGCCACGATCGATGGCGTCGAGGAGTTGCCAGCCACCTTCGCCGGTTCAGGCGTACCGAGGCTGACGACGGACGGGGTCGAGGATGGTGCACCAAGAACAACGAAGGATGAAGCCTGTGCTGTGCCCGCCGCCAGAGTGAGGCCAAGCGCCCCCAGGATACGCACCCAGACCATGATAGTTCCCCTTGCCCAACAAGCCGGCACCATAGCGTCCGGGAATTGATGCGGGCTTGCCAGGAAAGCTGGCATTTTAGCTATTGGCAATTCGCTTCCGCCCGGACTTGCCCCGTGAACGTCACCGTATTACGCACCGACATCCGTAAGGTCCCGCTTCTGTAAGGTGATGAAAGTGGCTGAGATACTTCCCGCCGGCGAGGCGATGGAGCGGGCGCTGGCGCTGCTCGAAGGCGGCGATGTCGTCGCCATTCCGACCGAAACCGTCTACGGGCTGGCCGCCGATGCCACCAATGGCGTTGGCGTGGCGCGCATCTTCGAGGTCAAGGGCCGGCCGCGCTTCAATCCGCTGATCGCCCATGTCGCCGATCTGGCGATGGCTGAGCGCATCGCGCTGTTCGATCCCGTGTCGAAAAGCCTGGCGCAGACATTCTGGCCGGGACCGCTGACGCTGGTGCTGCCGCAGCGGCCCGGCAACGGCATTCATCCGCTGGTCACCGCCGGGCTCGATACGATCGCGCTGCGCATGCCGAAAGGCTTTGGCGGCCAGCTGATCGCCAGGCTCGGACGCCCGCTTGCAGCGCCCAGCGCCAATTCCTCAGGCAGGATCAGCGCAACGACGGCCGAGGCCGTGGCCGCCGATCTCGGTCCAAAAATCAAGCTGGTGATCGATGGCGGCGCGACGTCGGTCGGGGTCGAATCGACAATCGTGAAGATAGAGGGCGGAACACTGCGGCTGCTGCGACCGGGCGGCATTGCCGCCGAAGAGATCGAAGCGGCCGCCGGCATGAAGCTGCTGCGTGGCGCGGCGGGCATCGAGGCCCCGGGCATGCTCGCCTCGCATTACGCGCCGGGTGCTGCAGTGCGGATCAACGCCGCAAAAGTCGCAAAGGGCGAAGCCTTGCTGGCCTTCGGCCCGCGCCGCGCCGAAGGCTGGCAGGGCGCTGCCGCCTTGCGCAACTTGTCTGAGACCGGCGACCTGCGCGAGGCCGCGGCCAACCTCTTTGCCCATATGCAGGATCTCGATCGCTGCGGCGCCAAGACAATCGCCGTCGAGCCGATCCCCTCCGATGGGCTGGGCGAGGCGATCAACGACCGGCTTTCGCGCGCCGCCGCCCCTCGTGACAAGATCGATTGAGCACCATAGTTTCCCATCCATGAACGATATCTCAAGGCATATCGACCCAGCCCTCATCAACCGCTTTGCGGCAATCGTCGGCGACAAATATGCGGTTCGCGACCAGCAGGATATCGCGCCTTACCTCACGGAGAGGCGCGGCCTGTGGCATGGCCGGACGGCGCTGGTGCTGAGGCCCGGCAGCGTCGACGAGGTCAGCCGCATCATGCAGCTGGCAACCGAGACGGGAACGCCGGTCGTGCCGCAAAGCGGCAACACCGGGCTGGTCGGCGCGCAGGTGCCGGACACGTCCGGCCGCCAGATCGTGCTGTCGCTGTCGCGGCTGAACCGCATCCGCGAGATCGACGTCCTGTCCAACACGGTCACCGTCGAGGCCGGAGTCATCCTGCAGACGCTGCAGGAAGCGGCCGATGCCGCCGACCGGCTGTTTCCGCTGTCGCTTGCCGCGCAAGGCTCCTGCCAGATCGGTGGCAATCTCTCTTCCAATGCCGGCGGCACCGGCGTTCTCGCCTATGGCAATGCGCGCGAACTGTGCCTCGGCGTCGAAGTGGTGCTGCCGACCGGCGAGGTGTTCGACGATCTGCGCAAGCTGAAGAAGGACAACACCGGTTACGATCTAAAAAACCTGTTCATCGGTGCGGAAGGCACGCTCGGCGTCATCACCGCCGCCGTGCTCAAGCTTTTCCCAAAGCCCAAGGGGCGCGAGGTGGCCTTTGCCGGCCTGTCGTCACCTGAGGCGGCACTGTCCCTGTTCAGCCTGGCGATGGATCGCGCCGGTGCTGCACTCACTGCTTTCGAGCTGATCGGCCAGAGGCCCTACGATTTTACGCTTCTGCACACGCCAGGCGTCGTGCGGCCGCTGTCCGGGGATTGGCCATGGTATGTGCTGATGCAGATCTCTTCGGGCCGCTCGGCGCAGGATGCCGGGGCCCTCATCGAGGAGGTGCTCTCAGCCGGTCTCGAGCAGGAGATCGTCGGCGATGCCGTGATTGCGGCAAGCATCGCGCAGGGCGATGCCTTCTGGAATTTCCGCGAGCTGCTGCCCGAGGCGCAGAAGCCCGAAGGCGCCTCGATCAAGCACGACATCTCGGTGCCGGTGGCGGCCATCCCGCAATTCATCGAAAAGGCGGACGGCGCCGTTCAATCGGTCAGCCCCGGTGCGCGCGAGGTGTGTTTCGGCCACATGGGCGACGGCAATCTCCACTACAACATCTCGCGGCCGATCGGCGGCGATGACGAAGCGTTTCTCCGGCTCTATCACGCCATGAACAAGGCCGTGCACGATGTCGTGCGCAGCCTTCACGGCTCGATCTCGGCCGAGCACGGCATTGGCCAGCTGAAGCGGGATGAATTGATCGCGACAGCGCCGCCGATGGCGATCGAACTGATGCGCAGGGTGAAGACGGCCTTCGACCCGGCCGGCATCATGAATCCCGGTAAGGTTATCTGATCCTTTCGCCGTCTTGTGAAAGGTCGCATTCCGATAACCATCCCCTCGAGATCAGCAAAATTTAACCGACTTTCTTAAGCGCGGCGATAAGAAGCCCGCGCTAATGTTTCCCCACAACGAGGCTGGAAAAACCGGCCCGGAGAACCGGAAGACCGGCTCTCAGGAGAGACAGGAAAGGCACGATATGAACACTGGACTGAAGCCAGTCTGGGCTGGGCGCAATATGCGCCTCGACCCATTCCGCTTGCCGCAGGTGGTGAGCTACGCGACGCGCGACGACTATGGCGACGTTACCTTCACCATCGACCATCGTGGTGCCGTCATTCGCCGCGTGCTGGAGATGAGCGGCCTGCCGGCGTTCATCGCTCTGCCCGCCAACGCGTTTCGTGGCGTGGCAGCCCGCGCGATGGAGGATCCGGACGGCAATGTCACGGTGACGCTGGAGCTTCTGCACAATGATCCGATGCTGTCGGTGCCGCTGCTGGTGGCCGACGATCTCGAGGATGTCGCCGCCGACTGGCGCGCCTGGGCCGATGCTTACCGTCTGCCGATGCTTCTGATCGAATCCGACGGCATCGCCCGCACCCTGGAGGAATCGCTTGGCGCCGCCATCAAGACATTACCCGCGCAGGACCGCCGCAGAGGTCGACTTTCGACCATGCGTCGTCCGCGCTTCCTCGCTCGCCGCAGGGCCGGCGCCCTCGGCCTCAGGCTGGTGATCGGCGGCCAGGAGATTATTTCGCGCGACGAATAGAGCGAGCGCTTTCCCTTCTCCCCTTGTGGGAGAAGATGGCCACGAAGCGGCCGAATGAGGGGTGTTCCAGCTTGGGACCAACTGCACTCCGTCCAACACACGCTCAACCGTCTCGGCGCTACGCGCCGATCCACCTTCTCCCACAAGGGGAGAAGGAAAAAAGCCGCTACACCAGCGGCTTCAGCGCCACCCACAACGCACCGCCGATCAGGCCGAGGAAGACCAGCCAGCCGACCTGGTTGTTCGACCTGAACAGAAGCATGCACTGGTCGGGATCGTCGATGTCGAGCACGGTGATCTGCCGCGCCATATGGGCGCCGGCCGCGACCAGCCCGGCCAGCGCCGGCACCGGCGCCTGCGCCGCCGCGAAGGCGACGGCGAAGCAGACCAGCGCTCCGCCATAAAACCCGACGAGCCAGGTCTTGGTGTTGTCGCCGAACAGGCGTGCGGTCGAGCGCACGCCGACGATGGCGTCGTCTTCCTTGTCCTGATGCGCATAGATCGTGTCGTAGCCGATCACCCACAGGATCGAGCCGATATAGAGCATGACGGCCGGGCCATCGAGATTGCCGAACTCGACCGCCCATCCCATCAGCGCACCCCAGGAAAAGGCAAGGCCGAGAACCAGTTGCGGCCAATTGGTGAATCGCTTCATGAACGGGTAGATGGCGACGACGGCGAGCGAGCAGATGCCGAGCAGGACGGCAAAGCTGTTGAACTGCAGAAGCACGGCGAGTCCAATCAGTGCCTGGATCACGAGAAACGCCCAGGCCTGCCGGCGCGTGACCTTTCCCGCCGGCAGCGGCCGCGAGCGCGTGCGTTCCACCTGGTTGTCGATGTCCTGGTCGACCAGGTCGTTGTAGGTGCAGCCGGCGCCGCGCATGGCGACGGCGCCGATCAGGAACAGCACGAGATACCATGGCGCCGGCAGCAGCGAGAGCAGGGGATCAGTAGGGCGTGGATAGGCACTCGCGGCAAGGGCTGCCGACCACCAGCATGGCCACAGCAGCAACTGCCAGCCGATCGGCCGGTCCCACCGGGCAAGCTGCGCATAGGGCCATGTCAGGCGTGGCAGGATGCGGTAGACCCAGTGGCCGCTCGGCGCATCGGCGACGCGGCCCTGGGCTGCTTTCGACTGGATGGGTTCCATTGTGCTGAAGTGGCAGCAGCGGCGAACGCCGTCAAGCGTCAAGCGGGCCGAACCATTCCACGTTCCCGTGTGGAATTGCGCTCAAAGTCTTCCAAATGTCTTGACCCATCGTACGGGGCGCAATAGCGCAGTCCTGATCGTGGAACGGCAAGGGACCTGGGCATGCGCGTATTGTTGATCGGCTCCGGCGGCCGCGAACATGCCTTGGCCTGGAAGATCGCGGCCTCGCCGCTGCTGACCAAGCTCTACGCGGCGCCCGGCAACCCCGGCATCGGCCGCGAAGCTGAACTGGTGACGCTCGACATTGCCGATCATGCGGCGGTGGCCCGGTTCTGCACGGAGAAAAAGATCGACCTCGTCGTGGTCGGGCCGGAAGGGCCGCTGGTCGCCGGCATTGCCGACGACCTTCGCGCTGAAAACATTCGCGTCTTCGGCCCGTCCAGGGCGGCGGCGCGGCTGGAAGGTTCTAAGGGTTTCACCAAGGATCTCTGTGCGAAATACGACATCCCGACCGCCGCATATGGCCGCTTCGGCGATCTGGCGTCGGCCAGGGCCCATGTCGAAAAGACGGGCGCGCCGATCGTCATCAAGGCCGACGGCCTCGCCGCCGGCAAGGGCGTTACCGTTGCCATGAATTTGGCCGAGGCGCTGGCAGCGCTCGATACCTGTTTCGACGGGTCCTTCGGACAGGCCGGCGCGGAGGTGGTCGTCGAGGAGTTTCTCACCGGCGAGGAGGCGAGCTTCTTTTGCCTGTGCGACGGCGCCACCGCGCTGCCGTTCGGCACCGCGCAGGATCACAAGCGCCTCGGTGACGGCGACGTCGGTCCGAACACCGGCGGCATGGGGGCCTATTCGCCGGCCCCGGTGATGACCCCGGAGATGATCGACCGCACCATGCGCGAGATCATCGAGCCGACCATGCGCGGCATGGCCGAGCTTGGCGCGCCGTTTTCCGGCGTGCTGTTTGCCGGGCTGATGATGTCAGGCGATGGGCCGAAGCTGATCGAATACAACACCCGTTTCGGCGATCCGGAATGCCAGGTGCTGATGATGCGGCTGAAGGACGATCTCCTGGTCCTGCTCAACGCTGCCGCCGACGGCCAGCTTGCACATACCTCAGTGCGCTGGCGCAACGAGGCGGCGCTCACCGTGGTGATGGCGGCAAGGGGTTACCCCGGCACGCCGGAAAAGGGCTCGGTCATCCGCGGCGTCGAACAGGCCGCGGGCGAAGGCGTCGAGATCTTTCATGCCGGCACCGCCATCGACAGCGGCGCGCTGGTCGCCAATGGCGGCCGTGTGCTCGGTGTCACGGCGACCGGCGGCACGGTCGGCGAGGCGCAGCGACGAGCCTACGCGGCGCTCGATCGGATCGATTGGCCGCAAGGTTTTTGCCGCCGCGACATCGGCTGGCAGGCCGTGGCCCGCGAGCAGGCGCGCTGACGTCCAAGATTAGCGGGGGCAACATTAGCGGGGGCGACGATCCAACTCGGTCGACGCAGTGCTGACCGGATCGGTGGGCGCGGCTTCAACGGCCGATGCAGAGGGTTTTTCCTTTCGCAGCCATCCCAGATAGTCGGCGATCCGGCGCGGAAGACGCAGCGCTGTCCCTACGGCAGGCATTTGCAAGCTGCCGCGGAACTTGGACCAGCCCGCGCTGAACATGGCGACCATTTCGGTGAAGCTCGGCGGCGGCGCCACGGTCGCATAGGTAAGGGTGACATTGCCGGCAAGGCCGGCCGCCCGCGAGAGAGGCAGCGGTATCGAGGCGAGGTAATCCGGCTGCGCGTCGATCAGGCCGCCGAACGGCCATTGCGCGCGCAGGGCGGCGGCATCCATCGGTGCGACATTGACATCGATGTCGTTCGGCGTGCCAGCCACCCGATAGGGGCAGCGGAACCGGCCGCAATTGGCTTTTGCCGAAAACTGCCAGAGTGCGTAGCCTTGCCAGTTGCCCATCGGAAAATGCACGCCGATGTCGGGCTTGTAGCGCGCATACCAGAGCGGCAGCCGCGACAGCAGCCGGTATTTGTACTTGTTGTCGGCGATGTGCTTGGCGGTCTTGCCGTTGGTGTAGAGCACCGGAAAACGGCCAATCCGCCGATGCACATGGCGCACGAACTCCTCTGCATCCTCGAGCGACATCCATTTCGTCGGGTCGTCATCCTCGATGTCGAGGGCGAGCAGGTCGTCTGGACCAGGTTTCGCGAAATTGATGAAATTATTGGCCTGTCCCACGGGGTTGCCCGGGCGGGCGAGATGGTAAGCACCCCATTTCAGGCCGAGCGCCTTGGCCACCACCTTGCGCGTCTGGAACAGTTCCTGTGCCACCGCATGGCGCTTCCACAGCGCCTTGCAGAGCCGCGTCGCGGTCTCGTCGCCGAAACAGAAATACGCTGGTGGCATCCCGTCGGACGCCTTGTTGATGAAGCCGACGATGCGCTTGTCGGTGGCAAGCTCGGTCCAGTCGATGGGATTGTATTCGTAGGCGTCGATCACCAGCGCCCGGTCGGCATTCTTCCAGGGCGCGGAGAAGTCCGAGGCTTGTGCCGGCGCCAACGCCATTGCCGTCGCGGTCGCGACGGCGAGGAGTCCTGGGCGGCGAAGAGGGTGCGCCGGCGGCTTCAAACAGCAGATCCTTGCTGGCCAAAGCCTGATCCTGAACCGCCATGGTTAAGGAAATACTTTCGGCGGCCCGCGGCGACCGCCGCAATCGTGTCGCGGATGGCTTTGCTGGTCATCAACGGAGGGCGAGCGGGTGGAACGGGTCGGGCGCCGGCGCCTGCGGCAGCGTGCCCTCAGCCTGGCGCTTGCGGTGATGGGTCAGTGAGCATTGCGGCGAACACAGAATGCCGCGATCCGACCAATAGGCGGCGCCGTCCTCGATCTTGCCCCGATGGTGCCAAAAACCTGCCGCTCGATAGGGCAGGCCGCATTCGGTGCAGCGATAGGCGTCAGGTCTGGCGAGCACGGGCGGTCCCCTCCGGTATTCTTGATCGGTCGCCGGTCGACTTGTCCGGCTTTTGCGGATTTTAGCGTGAACAATTCCAATTGCAAAATCTGCGTGACAAAATTTGACGTTTACGTAAAAAGAACATGCAGAGGCGACCCAAAAGCGGATGGTCTTGTGTCGGCACGGATCTTAAGTTGGCTTGCCGGACAGAGGAGGAGCGAGCGGCATGTACCGGGCACCAGTCGAGGAAATCGCCTTCACGCTGAAGCATGTGGCTGGCTTGAAGCCGGCGCTTGACGCCCGCACTTTTGGCGACCTTGGCGAAGACCTCGTCGACGCCATTCTGGTGGAAGCCGGCCGCTTTGCCGGCGAAGAGGTCGCGCCACTCTACAAGATCGGCGATGAACAAGGCGCGGTGCTGAGCGGCGCGGCCGTCACCATGCCGCCCGGCTGGAAGGAACTTTATCGCCGCTGGATCGACGGCGGCTGGAACGCGCTGTCCGCGCCGGAGGAGTTCGGCGGCCAGGCGCTGCCGACCATGCTGGGCGTCGCCGCGCTCGAAATGTGGAACTCCGCCGCCATGGCCTTCGGTATCGGCCCGACGCTGACCATGGGCGCGGTCGAAGCGTTCGACAAGCATGCCTCACCGGCGCTGAAGGCCAAATACCTGGAAAAGCTCGTCTCGGGCGAATGGATGGGCACCATGAACCTGACCGAGCCGCAGGCGGGCTCGGATCTGAATGCCTTGCGCGCCCGCGCCGAGCCGGCCGGCGACGGCACCTACCGCATCTTCGGCCAGAAGATTTTCATCACCTATGGCGAGCACGATCTTACCGACAACATCATCCATCTGGTGCTGGCGCGGCTGCCGGACGCGCCGGCCGGCACGCGCGGCCTTTCGCTGTTCCTGGTGCCGAAATTCCTGGTCGGCGATGATGGCGCGCTTGGAGCACGCAACGACGTCTTCTGCTCCGGGCTGGAGCACAAACTGGGCATCCACGCCTCGCCGACCTGCACCATGATCTATGGCGACGGTTTCGAAGGGACCGCCCCCGGCGCGATCGGCTGGCTGATCGGCGAGGAAAACAAGGGCCTCGCTTGCATGTTCACCATGATGAACAATGCGCGGCTCGCCGTCGGCATGCAGGGTGTTGCGGTCGCCGAAACGGCCACGCAGAAGGCGCTCGCCTACGCCAATGACCGCCGGCAAGGCAAAGCCGCGAGCTATGATGGCAGCGGCATGGCGCCGATCGTCCATCACCCCGACGTGCAGCGCAATCTTCTGACCATGAAGGCGCTGACCCAGATTGCGCGCGCCATCAGCTATTGCTGCGCGCACGCCATCGACCATGCGCGCGTATCCGTCGGCGATGAAGCCGTCCATTGGCAGGAGCGCGCCAATCTGCTGACGCCGCTGGCCAAGGCCTTTTCCACCGATGTCGGCGTCGAGGTCGCCTCGCTCGGGCTGCAGGTTCATGGCGGTATGGGATACATCGAGGAGACCGGTGCGGCAGCACTTTATCGCGACGCGCGCATCGCGCCGATCTACGAAGGCACTAATGGCATCCAGGCGATAGACCTGGTGGCGCGCAAGCTGCCGCTCGGTGGCGGCGAGCATGTGCATGGTTACATCGCCGAACTGAAAGCCGTCGCCAATCAAGCGCGGATCTCGAACCTTCAAGGTTTTGGCCGCACCGCCGATGGCCTCGACCAGGCGCTCGATGATCTCAGCCAGGCGACGCGCTTCCTGCAGGGGTTGCTCGCCGACGGCCGCTCGGACGCGGCGCTGGCCGGCGCGACGCCGTATCTGAGGCTGATCTCGCTGGCGGCGGGCGGCGCCTATCTGGCGCGCGGCGCGCTTGCCGATCAAAGCCGCATCGCCGTTTGCCGTTTTTACGCCGAAAACCTGCTTGGCGAGGCGGGCGCGCTGAAGGAGCGTGTCATCGGCGGCGCTGACAGCCTTGCCGCTGCCGGCCAGACACTGATTTCTGCCTGATAGCCACCAGGTTGACGTTTCACAAAAGCCCGGCGTTTCACAAAGGATCACCCGTGACAGACCACATCCTCGTCGAGCGCCAGGGCGCCATCCAGATCATCCGCATGAACCGTCCGGACAAGAAGAACGCCTTGACGCGGGCCATGTATGCGAAAATGTCCAAAGCCCTTGCCGAGGGCGACGCCGATCCGGCGATCCGCGTCCATGTCTTCCTCGGTGTTCCAGGCGCCTTCTCGTCCGGCAACGACCTTGCCGATTTCATGGTCGTCGCCACCGGCGGCGAGGGCGGCACCGAAGTCTGGGATTTCCTGATGGCGCTGGCCAGGACGGAAAAGCCGATGATCTCCGGCGTCGACGGCATTGCGGTCGGCATCGGCACAACGCTCAACCTGCACTGCGACCTGACCTTCGCCACGCCGCGCACACTATTCCGCACGCCCTTCGTCGATCTCGGACTGGTCCCCGAGGCCGGGTCGAGCCTGCTTGCGCCGCAGATTCTCGGCCGGCAAGGCTCCTTCGCGCTGCTTGGTTTGGGTGAAGGTTTTTCGGCCGAGCGGGCGAAAGCCGCCGGGCTGATCTACGCAGTGGTCGAGGAGAACGAACTCGAATCCGCCGCGCTTGCCGCTGCCGGCCAGATCGCGGCCAAGCCGCCGCAGGCGCTGAAGATCGCGCGCGACCTGATGCGCGGCTCGCGTGAAGACCTCGTTGCCCGTATCGGCCAGGAAAGCGAGCATTTCCGCGAGCGGCTCAAATCCGACGAGGCCCGCGCTGCCCTGATGGCGTTCATGACCAGGAAGAAGGCATAGCTGGGCTATTAGTTCCCACCACGTCTTCGTCATCCCAGGGTCTGCGCCGCGTCGCTTCGCTCCTTGCTTTGCCCTGGGATGACGAAGGGAGGGATGTTTCAGCCAATCCTAGAGGTTTGCGATTGCCACTGAAATTGGCTGAGAGGAATTGTCGACGGTCGCTGCCGATCGGCGCAACCTGTCAAAACCACTGTGCAGAGGACCTAGACGCCCGACCAAGAGCCTGGAATGTGTCATGCAAATGCATCACATTGTCTGCTAGAGAAGGAGACTGCCATGCCGTCTAACGCACTGGTCCAGACCCGAATTGACGCTGAGGTGAAGGAACGCGCCACGGCGGTTCTGGAAAACATGGGGCTCACGGTTTCCGATGCCGTCCGTATCTTGTTGACGCGCACCGCCAATGAGGGCGCCTTGCCGCTCGAACTTGTCAGCAACAGTGACGCCCATGATGCCTGGTTCCGGGCAAAAGTTCAGCAGGCGCTCGAGGATACGCGGCCGGACGTTGAAGACGTCGACGCCGAATCCCATTTTGCTGCACGCCGGGCGGCAGCGCCTCGCAAGGCGGAGGCAGGTGAGTCTTGAGGCTGGTCTGGGCACGGTTTACCAAGGTGGTTCGGCAAGGATTGCCCAGGCCCCCTTGGTGAAGCCGCTTAAGGGCCAGCCGCTCAGGGATAAAGCCTTGTCTTGTCCCAGCCGCCCTCAGCGTTGCGCGAGAAGACAATGCGGTCGTGCAGCCGGAAAGGCCGGTCGTGCCAGAACTCGATCGTCTGCGGCACGATGCGGAAGCCCGACCAGTGTTTGGGCCGCGGAATCTCGCCGATCGCATGGCGCGCCGTGTATTCGGCAACGGCTTTTTCCAGTGCGAAACGGCTCTCCAGCGGCCGCGACTGTTTCGACGCCCATGCCCCGATGCGGCTGCCGCGCGGACGCGTCGCGTAATACGCGTCCGCTTCCACGTCGGTAACGATCTCCACCGGCCCCCGTGCACGCACCTGCCGGCGCAGCGATTTCCAGTGAAAGCACATCGCCGCCTTCATGCTGCCAAGAATCTCGCGGCCTTTGGCGCTCTCAAAATTCGTGTAGAACACAAATCCGCTTTCATCGAACCCCTTGAGCAGCACCATCCGCACATTCGGCATGCCTTCGGCATCGACGGTCGCCAGCGCCACGCTGTTGGGATCGTTCATCTCGCTCTTCGTCGCGTCTTCAAGCCATGCGGCAAACAGGCGGAATGGCTCGGCAGCCTCGGCAAAGTCACCGCTTGTTAACTCAGTTTCGCTCATAGTTTTTCCAAATTCTATTGCCGGCCGGGGGAGATTGCCGATTGTCGCGCATCGCGCAACTTTTTGACAGCAGGCAATGGAGCCTTATTGCTTCGGCCAACGCGCAAGGTGCGGTCAAGGCGGCCGCGATTGTGCTGGTCGCCTTGCCGCTTGCCGCCTGCAGTGCCGGCGGCTTCAGTTTGGAGCAGGCGGAGGTCGACCGTACGATCCTGACCAGCAGCACGCCTGCCTCTGCCTTGCCGATCGACCAGGATCGCGCCTCGGACCAGGCGACGATCCGCAACGCGGTGTCTTCAGCCGATATCCAGGAACTTGGCGGGCAGGCCGTTCCGTGGGCGAATTCCGATACCGGTTCGCGCGGCTCGATCACCGAACTGGCGGAGTCCAGGGACAACGGCCAGCTTTGCCGCCGCTTCACCGCCTCACGCGAAAGCTTCGACGGCGTCGCCCTGTTCAAGGGTGAGGTGTGCCTGGCCGGCGCCGGCGCCTGGCGGATGCAGGACTTCAAAGCGCTCTGATTTTCCGCCATCATATGACCGCGCTACTGGAATTTCTTCCTATGCGAGCGCATATAGATGGCAATCGTGGACTCACTCCTTCTCCAGGACAGGAAGCATGCGCGACCCCTATGAGGTGCTGGGCGTTGCCAAGAACGCATCGGCCAAGGACATAAAATCGGCGTACCGCAAACTCGCCAAGGAGTATCATCCGGACCAGAATCCGGATCCCAAGGCGAAGGAGCGGTTTGCCGCGGCCAACCAGGCTTACGAGATCGTTGGCGACGAGAAGAACCGTGCGGCTTTCGATCGCGGCGAGATCGATGCCGAGGGCAAGCCGCGCTTTCAAGGCTTCGAGGGCGCCGCCGGCGGCGCCGATCCGTTCGCCGGTTTTCGCCGGCAGCAAGGGCCGGGCGGCTCGCGTTTCGAGTTTCGCTCAGGCCGTCCGAGCGGCGATCCGTTCGACGGCAGCAGCGACATCTTCAGCCAGATTTTCGGCGAGACTTTCTCTCGCGGCGCCGGCATGGGCGCCGGCCGGCAGGCGCCGTCCGGCGCCGACCTGAACGTGACGCTCGACATCACCATCGAAGAAGCGGCGACTGCCGAGAAGGTAACGGCGATGTTTCCCGACGGGCGCAAGGTCGCCGTCAAGCTTCCAGCCTATGTCGAGGACGGCCAGACCATCCGGCTGAAAGGACAGGGCGAGCAAGGGCCGGGGCAACCGGGCGATGCGCTGGTCAAGATCCGCTTCCGGCGGCATCCGCGCTACCGTGTCGAAGGCCGCGACCTCCACGCCGACCTGCCGATTGCGCTGGCGGATGCCGTGCTGGGTGCCAAGGTGGCGGTCGAAACGCCGACCGGCAAGGTTGCAGTCAATGTTCCCGCCTGGTCGAGCTCGGACAAGGTTCTGCGGCTGAAGGGCAGGGGCCTGCCGGAAAAAGTCGGCGGTCATGGTGATCTCTACGCGCATGTGCGGCTGATGCTGCCTGAGGGTGGCGACAGCGATCTCGAAGCGTTGATGCGCAACCGCAAACGCTAGCCTGGCGCGTCAAAGCCGCGCTGCGCCGCAAACGCTCTTGTCTCTCACCTGTCCGTCTTGTTCGACTGCAGGGCTCAGCCGCATTCCGCGACATCGCTCGATGGCCGCCCGGAACATGTCCGGCTCGCGCCAGGCAGGTGAGTCGCTTGTCGCCGGAGCGTTTTCTTATGCGTGGGCGGAATAAACCCGCGGCCGCCCCGTTTCCAACCCATTGGTTGACTAACGAAATTGCCGTCAAACGAATAGCAACGAAGGAGCGCGTCGGATTGCTGGGTCATGCGTTATCGAGTTTGGAAAATGCGTTCGGGGAAATCCGGGCGATGTATCGAAACGACAGGCTCAGCAGGGTTTTCGCGCTGATAGTGATATGCCTGAATATCCTCGTCATCATCGTTCCATTCGCGATCGAGGCGCTTCGATCTGTCGGAATTTCACACTACGATCTGCCTGCGCGTCTCAACATCAGCAGGGATGGATCGCTGCCCGAGATGTTCAATTACTGGCAGGCCGCGCTTTGCGCCCTGTTTCTGTTCGGCATCTGGCTTCGAACCAGGGAGCATATGTTTCTGGCCTGGTCCCTGATTTTCAGTTTTGTGACGCTCGACGACGCCACCCGTTTCCATGAGCGCGGCGGCCTGCTGCTGGCAGCGACATTCGACCTCGTTTCGCTGCCGGGCATGCGGGCTCGCGACACCGGGGAAATTATCACCTGGTCGGCGGTCGCGCTCGGCCTGCTGGCGCCGCTGTTGTGGTCATTCTGGCAAAGCAGACCGAGGCAACAAGCCCTCGGATCGGTGTTTTTGCTGCTGTTCGCGTGTCTTGTGGGTTTTGCCGTGGTGGTTGACATGCTGCACGTCCTGACGGGCTCGAAGCTCGTTGGCTACGCGGAAGACGGCGGCGAGATGCTGTCGATTGCCGTCGCCTGTTGCTGTGCGTTCATCCTCTATCGCGGGCTGGGGCGTGATGCGGATCTTCAGGCAATGGATCCGAGCCTGCCATTCTCAAAGCGGACATAACCGAATTGCGGAAACGGCCGCGCGAACAGGAGGAATAAGTTTGGCTCCGGCCCGTTACCCCCGGGATCATTCCGGGAGGAGCCAATGCTGTCGCACCTGTTTCCGTCCGTTCCAACGCGCTGGTTCCGGCGTCGTTCAGAACACCAGGGGGTGAAGTCGAAGCCTGCCATGCCGGCGAAACCTTGCCGCTGGCGCGCCCTTCACCTCGCCCTGCCACTGATGGTCTTCCTGTGCGGCGCTTCGCCAGCGGCCAACGCGGTCGTGCCGGGCACCGACGCCAATGTCGTCACAGCAATCGACGTATCGGACTCGATCGGCCGATATGAGGAATGGCTCCAGCAGGCCGGGCTCGTGCGGGCGCTCGTCCACCCCGACTTCCTGCGCGCCGCCACCGCCGGCCCGCGGCGTCGGATCGGGTTCGCCGTCTTCACATGGTCAAGCGATGGCAAGTTCGACCTGTTGGTGCCCTGGACCGTCATCGGCTCGGCCGAGGACGCCGCGCGCGTGTCTCAGGCGCTCGCTTCGGTGACGCTCATCGACCGAACCCATTACGGAGGCGGCGACATGGAGCAGGACGGCGACGCTGATCCCGCGGCGATGCACGATCGTCTGACAGACATGTCGGAGGCGATCGACTTTGCTTCGCTCCTGTTGACGTCATCGCCGCACGCGACGGATCGCGCGGTCATGAACATCTGCGCCAACGGAACCGACAATTTCGCGGGCGGAACAGAATCCTCGCGAGACGCGGCGCTGGCGCAAGGTTTTACGATCAACGGATTGGTCCTGGGGCAGGATGCGGAACTTGCGCAATATTTCCACTCCAGCGTGATCGGCGGTCCGGGAGCGTTCGCCATGGACATCTCGGATGCGAAAGACGCCGGTGAATTCATGACAAGGAAACTTGTTCGCGACCTGTTGGCGTCCGCGCCGGCAGATGCGCCTCGTTTCAGGATCGAGTGACCGCTTCGATGCACAACTACACTTGCAGAACTGCTGCACGACATGGCGTGGCGTCTTTTCGTCAATTCTCTCTTGAGCGCGCCACAAGCGCTTCGCCCAGGCAATCGATACTCAGGTCGGAAGGTCAGCCGGCGGGCACTGTCCGTTTTGAGCGCTTGAAGGGGCTCTGTGCCTGTGCGATAGCCACTCACGAAGCAGCAAATCTTGCGGAGAGCGCTCACATGGCGGGTGGACAAGGCATTATGGCCGGCAAGCGCGGGCTTGTCCTGGGCGTCGCGAACAATCGGTCGATCGCCTATGGCATCGCCAAGGCCTGCGTCGACCATGGCGCCGAAATCGCGCTGACCTACCAGGGCGAGGCGTTCAAGAAGCGCGTCGAGCCGCTGGCGGCGGAACTCAACGCCCATGTCGCCGGCCATTGCGATGTGACCGATCCGACAACGCTCGATGCGGTCTTCGACGACATCGCCAAGCGTTGGGGCAAGCTCGATTTCCTCGTCCACGCCATCGCCTTTTCCGACAAGGACGAGCTGACAGGCCGCTATGTCGAGACGACGCGCGACAATTTCCTGCGCACGATGGACATCTCGGTGTTTTCCTTCACCACCATTGCCAAGCGCGCCGAGGCGCTGATGACCGATGGCGGCTCGCTGCTGACGTTGACTTATTACGGTGCGGAAAAAGTGATGCCGCACTACAACGTCATGGGTGTTGCCAAGGCAGCGCTCGAAGCCAGCGTGCGCTATCTGGCCGTCGACCTCGGCGCCAAGAAAATCCGCGTCAACGCCATCTCCGCCGGTCCGATCAAGACGCTGGCGGCCTCCGGCATCGGCGATTTTCGCTACATCCTGAAGTGGAACGAATACAATTCGCCGCTAAAGCAGACGGTGACGCAAGAGGAGGTCGGCGATTCAGCGGTCTATTTCCTTTCAAACCTTTCACGCGGCGTCACCGGCGAGATCCACCATGTCGATTCCGGCTACCATGTCGTCGGCATGAAGGCGGTCGACGCGCCTGATATTTCGACGGTCAAGGAATAGACCCGCCTGGAATATACCCTCCCGCCTGCTCTCGGCCGCTCTCCGGATGACCTGATGTATCCGCTCGTCTACATCGCGCGCCATGGCCAGACGGTGTGGAACGCCGAGTCCCGGCTGCAAGGACAGGCCGACACCGATCTCAACCCGCTCGGCCGCGAGCAGGCGACCGGCAATGGCCATCGGCTGGCCGAATTGGTTCATGATCCCGAAGATTTCGATTTTGTCGCCAGCCCGATGCGGCGAACGCGTGAGACCATGGAACGCATTCGCATGGCGATGGGGCTCGATCCCCAAGCTTATCGCACCGATCCACGCCTTGTCGAAATGAGTTTCGGCGACTGGCAGGGCTTCACCTTTCCCGAACTCGAGGCCCGGCATCTCGGCTCGGCCAGGGAGAGGCGACTCGACAAGTGGAATTTCCTGCCGCCCGGCGAGGGCGCCGAAAGCTATCAAATGCTGCTCGAACGGGTAAAGCCGTGGTTCGACGCGCTGGATCGCCGGACGGTCTGCGTGACGCATGGCGGCGTCGTGCGCGCCCTGTTCCGCATGGTGCTGGGAATGCCCGAGAAAGAAGCCGCAAGGCTGAATGTGCCGCACGATCGCTTGCTCAGGCTGGAGGGCCGACGCCTGGAGTGGCTCTAATGCACGTCGCCCAAAAGCATGCCCACAGGCCCGCCCTTCTACTGGCCCAACGATCTCAATGCCGCTGCCTCGTCTTCCCGTGACAGAGGCTCATGCGCTCCGGTTGCCGCGAGATAGGAATCGAGCGCTTCCGAAGACGAGGCCGGTGCATATCCGCCATCGCGCGCGGGCGCAACGACGGCAAAATTCACCGCCCAGCCATGATCCGAGTGGCACGCCACTGATATGACGGTCGAGCGGTTGGCGGAATCGATTTCAAATTCGCGGCACAAGGAACCGCTTCCATCGCGAAACGTGGCTACGGCGCGGATCCTGTCGGTGGAGCCTGCCAGCACGGTTTCTTCGCCGGACGCCACCTGCCCGAGCGCCTCTGAAAGAGGGCTGTCCTGCCCTGCCACCTCAAGTCCATGCGGCTGGTTTTGGCTGGCAAGCCCAAAAAAATATCCGCCGAACCCAAAAGCGACTGCAACCAGCGAAGCAGCCAGCGGCATGATCCAGGATGCCTGGGGGCGCGGCATTGCCTGATTGTGCCTCGCCCTGAAGGCAACGACACGCGCGGCCTCGCTGGCGTGCGATGGAACGCTGCGCCGCCTGGCCTCGTCGATCATTCGCTGCACGGACTGGCTGAGCCGGTCGGGAACGGGTTCATCGAGAACCGGCATCAGTGCCTCTTTGACCTGAATGCGGGTTTCCAGGAACAGGGCGACCCGGCTGGCGATATCCGGTTGCATGGCTTTCTCGATGGCTGCGGCAGTCGCGTCGTCGAGTTCGCCGTCTGCAAAGGCCATGAGCGTTTCGTCAGCAAACTCGCATCTTGTCATTTCTGTTCTCGCCCTTCATGACCGGTGAACGTGGCAAGCCGGGATTTATTCCGACTGCCTCGGCGAGATTCTTTCTGGCGCGCGCCAGCCGGCTCATCACCGTTCCGATCGGGATCCCGAGAACGCCGGACGCCTCCCTGTAGGAAAGGTCCTCGACGCAGACCAGGAGAATGATTTCGCGCTGATCGTCCGGCAGGTCGGTGATCGCCTGGGCAACGCTGTTCAGGGTAAAGCGTGCTTCGACATCTCGCTCGCCACAGGCGCCGACGAGGTCCTGCCGTTGCTCGATGTCCTCCTGCGGCCCGGCCGTGCGCTGCCTTCTGATGTGGTCAATCCACAAATTTCGCAGGATCCGGAACAACCACGCATCAAAACGGGTTCCAGGTTCAAAGCGCCCGGTGTTGGCAAGCGCGCGTTCGCAGGCCGCTTGCACCAGATCGTCGGCAAGATCGCGGGAACGGCAAAGGGAAATCGCAAAACGGCGCAGGTTCGGAAGAAATGCAACAAGCTGCTTTCCGAATTGATCAGTCTCAATCACGTCGAAGTTTCCGGTTTCTTGAGGACCGAGCGAAGTCAGCCGCCTCCGCACGCATTCGGGGTGGGTCGGTATCTTCATGTGGCAGCATATGACCACGGCGGCTAAACCAGCGTGGGAGTCCGGCTAGATTTCGGAAAGGCCAGGATTAGACTATGGCAAGCATCAGGTTAGAGCTTGGTGAGAGAACTGCCCATTTCCTGAAGACGTGGGTGACCCGCTGGCTTCAAGCCGATATCACGTAGCCGAAGCCCCGCACGGTCTTTATGAGCGGCTTTTCGTCCACGCTTTCGATCTTGCTGCGAAGGTAGCGGATGTAGACATCGACCACCTTCGTTTCCGGGTCGAAACTCAGATCCCAAACATTGTTGAGCAGCCGGGTTCTGCTGATCACAGCGCCGGAGTGCGACATCAGATACGCGAGAAGCCTAAATTCCTTGGCCGTAAGGCTGATCTCGCGTTCGCCGCGCCAGACCTTCTTGCCGACCGGATCAAGCGCCAGATCGCCAACCCTGAGGACCGGGTCCGTGCCTGTGCTGGAGCCGCGGCGAAGCAGCGCCTCCATGCGCGCGATCAGCTCGTCGAAGGCGAAAGGTTTGGTCAGGTAGTCGTCGGCGCCCCCCTTCAGCCCTTCGACCTTGTCCTGCAGGCTGTCTCTGGCCGTGAGCATCAGGACAAGATGCTGGTGCTGCTCGCGCCGCAACATGCGACATACTTCGAGGCCGTCGATTCCTGGAAGCATTCGGTCGAGAACGATCAGCGCATATGGCGTCTCCCGCACCATCGCCAGCGCATCCCCGCCACTGTCGGTCACGTCGACAACGTAACCCTCGGCTTCGAGGCCTCGCTTGATGAAGCCGACGATGCGATCGTCGTCCTCTACCAGCAGAATCCTTGACATTTACACCACCTTCTCCCCGGGTCGTATTGCGGGGAGTGAGAGAATTCCCCGCCTCGCGGTGGGCGTGGTCATTCCGCCAAGCTCCCGCCTCAACAATCGTAATCCATGAAACGAAGGAGGTCGTTGTTTATTCCGAGCCGGTTTTTGCACGCAGCCTCTTTTTCAGAACGACCACGGCGGCACCTGCGTTCGCATCCGCAGACGCGGTTGCGTCAGCGTGTGGAAGCCGGACCACGACCTCGGTAAAAGACCCGACCTCGCTCGTGAGCGCAATCTCGCCACGATGCTTTTCGATGAGCCATTTCGCGATCGCCAGACCGAGACCACTGCCAAGTTGGCGCGACGCCCTTGGGCTTCGGCCACGGTAAAATCGCTCGAACACCTTGGGTATTTCCTCGGCTGGAATGCCCAAACCCTTGTCGCGTATCGCAATCTCTGCATGCCCGTCCATAACGGTCATGCTCAAGTTCACCGAGCGATCGCGCGGAGAATATTTTATGGCATTGTCCAGAATTATCACCAGAGCCTGTTTGAGCCGCTGCGCGTCGGCTGTGATCCAGACCGGACGGGTGCTGTAGGCCGCCTTGATCGAGATGCCCTTGGCGCGCCCCAGGATTTCGCCCTCATGGACCGCATCGGCGAGGATGGTAACGAGGTCCGTTCGGCGGGGCTCGAAGCGTATTGTATCGGTTTCCGAACGAGAAAGAAAAACCAGATCGTCGACGAGGCGTCCCATCTCCAGGCTCTGAGTGACAATCCGTTCGAGCGCATCGCGGTACACTGCCTCTGGCTTTGAACCATGGCGCAGCGGAATTTCCGCTTCACCGCGAAGCGCCGTCAGTGGGGTGCGCAGTTCATGGCTGATGTCGGCGAGGAACTGGACGCGCAACCGGTCGAGCTCCGTCAACCGCTGGTTCGCCGCGGCAAGCTCGGCGGTCCGTGTGGCAACTTGCTGCTCGAGTTCTGCTTTGGCATTGAGCAGCCGGTCGCGCTGGTCTTGCTGATGCGTGGCCATTTCGTTGAACCGCTTGGCGAGCGCACCAAGTTCGTCGCGGCCATCGAACGCGATCCGGTGGTCGAGATCACCACGACTGATCGCCTCCGTGCCTTCGGTCAGCAGGCTGATCGGGCGCATCAATGATCGGGCGAGAAGGAAAGCAGCGACAAAGCAGAGAACCACAGCAGCCAATGCAAGCGCGGCCGTCATCCAGGTCAGGCGTCGCCACAGTGCTTCTGCCTGCAGTTCGGTTCGCACAACCTCTTCCTCTTCGTCGCGCCGCGCGGCTTCCAGGATGTTTTCGAACTCGGCGTCGAAACGATTCTCGATGTCCCGGCGAAAAATCCTGACCGCGTCCTCCTGGCGCCCCTGGTTGCGAAGATTGATTGCGTCCGACGTGGCTTTGGCGATTTCTCCGTAGAGCGTGCGCATCCGCGTGATGCGGAAGATCTCGTCACCGCCTTCCTCCTGTTTGCTGCTGCCCAGGAGAAACTCGGCTTCTCCCCTGGTCAGCTCCGCGAGCTTTTCGAATCCGGCCTCAAGTTCGGCGCGGGCGCTCTCGTAGTCGGGACGCTCCGGTTCGCCAATCAACAGGAACTCGGCGATCTGCTCGGAATATCGGTTGGCGTTGACCGTAAGCGCGGTGACGGCTTCCAGTTGGTTGTTGGCCCATTGCACGCGCTGTGTGTAGTAGGTTGTCGAGCGAATGGTGATGTAGACGATAGCCGCCATAATCACGACTGCCCCCACGACAATGAGCTGAAATACAAGAATGCGAGACCTGATGCCCATCGGTGTCCATCGGCGTTGAGAACCCGAAACCGATCGGATTCAAGAATACCCCCTTCGCGGCAGAGAAGGCCACCGTGCAGGATGGCTCGCGCAGATCGGAGCAACATTTCCGCGACGCCGTTTCAGCACGGAGCAACCATAGAGGACCCGCTATTAAGGATACGAGAGATTCAGGTTAGAAATTGGTGAGAATGCAGTCCTGCCGTCCGAATTTAGCGGCTTCAACCCGTGAGAGGCTAAGTCCAGCCGAACGCCGCAAGCCGAGGCAAGACTGGCTTGCCGGGTTTGATCGGGCGCAGAGTTGAAGGCCGTCGCGGATGAGTGGGTGTCACTTACGAAACCGCCAGGAATCACCTGAAAGCCGTCTTCGTCAAAACTGAGACCCATCGCAGCCGGAACTGGTCGCGTTGCTCGCGAGAATAGCCAGCACCGCCCAGACTGAATGAGTCTATTCGGTTGAATCGCTATCCGGCAATTGCATGTCGGTGATGATGTTCTCGCCGTTTGTCTCGTCGTAGGCGATCACGATGTCCATGCCGGGTTTCAGCGCTTCGAGATCGGTTTCGGCATTCAGCTTGTAGGATTTGCCGTCGTCGAGTGTCAGCGTCAACGTCTCCTTGTCGATCTCTTTGATTAGGCCTTCGGTCTGGCCGGCGAAGGCGGCGGTGGAAATCAGCAACATGGCGGCAACGGCGCCGATCGGGATACGCATCATCGTCCTCTTATCATTGCGCCGGCTCGGTGGCGGCGGGTGTTCAACAGACGGTGTTCAACAGATGGGTCGAGGGAAGCAGAAACCAACCGAATGTGTCAAAACTAAATCCGCCTGATCACAGTTTGACCGCTGCGGAAAACGCCAATAGAACGCAGCTACGGCGCCACGCGCCCTGACGCAGAAACGACGCTGCGGCACTTTTGATTTGCGCATGATCCTTCCCGAAAATCGCTCCGATTTTCGGGGTCATGCGCTAAGCCGGCTCGGTGCCGGCAGGGCTGGTTTTCATGTCTCACAATACGTTTGGCCATCTTTTCCGCGTCACCACCTGGGGCGAAAGCCATGGCCCAGCGCTCGGCTGCGTCGTCGACGGCTGTCCGCCCGGCATCCGCTTCACGCGCGCCGAGGTCCAGGCCGAACTCGACAAGCGCCGCCCGGGTCAATCGCGTTTTGTGACGCAGCGTCGCGAACCCGACGAGGTCAAGATCCTGTCCGGCTTCATCCTGGATGACGACGGCGAGACCATGATCACCACCGGCACGCCGGTGTCGATGGTGATCGAGAACGTCGACCAGCGCTCCAAGGACTATGGCGAGATCGCCCGCCAATACCGGCCGGGTCATGCCGATTATACCTACGACACCAAATACGGCCTGCGCGACTATCGCGGCGGCGGCCGTTCTTCGGCCCGCGAGACGGCGGCGCGGGTGGCGGCCGGAGCCTTGGCCCGCAAGGTCGTGCCCGGCATGATCGTGCGCGGCGCACTGGTGTCGATGGGGGAAAAATCGATCAACCGCGCCAACTGGAACTGGAATTTCGTTGGCGACGCCGAAAATCCATTCTTCACGCCCGATCCGGCATCGGTCGCCGTCTTCACCGCGTATCTTGACGGCATCCGCAAGGCGGGTTCCTCGGTCGGCGCGGTAATCGAGATCGTCGCCGACGGCGTTCCGGCAGGCCTGGGCGCACCGATCTACGCCAAGCTCGACCAGGACATTGCCTCGGGCTTGATGTCGATCAATGCCGTCAAGGGTGTCGAGATTGGCAACGGCTTCGAGGCCGCCCGCATCACCGGCGTAGAAAATGCCGACGAGATGCGTATCGGCAATGACGGCAAACCGGTCTTCCTGTCCAACAATGCCGGCGGCATCCTCGGCGGCATCTCGACCGGCCAGGCGATCGTCGCGCGCTTCGCCGTCAAGCCGACCTCGTCGATCCTGACCCCGCGAAAGTCGATCGACAAGGACGGCAACGACGTCGAGATCATGACCAAGGGCCGCCACGATCCGTGCGTCGGCATCCGCGCCGTGCCGATCGGCGAGGCGATGGTTGCCTGCGCGATCGCCGATCACTATTTGCGTCATCGGGGACAAACGGGAAGGCAGTAGGGCAGTAGGGCAGTAGGGCAGTAGGTTACGTGACCCGCCGAGACGCCAAACTTTTTCCTTTTCCTTACTGCCCTACTGCCCTACTGCCTTACTCCCCTGTTATCGCGAGCGAAGCGAGCGTCCATGCCTTACGACCAGAAGAAGATCGTCGAAGCCCTGCGCGCCTTCGAACGCGGCGAGATTGTCGTCGTCATGGACGATGACGGGCGCGAGAACGAGGGCGACCTGATCGTCGCCGCCGTCCATTGCACGCCGGAAAAGATGGCGTTCATCGTCCGCAATACCTCTGGTATCGTCTGCACGCCGATGCCGCGCGACGAGGCCAAGCGCCTCAACCTGTCGCCGATGGTCGCCGACAATGACTCGGCACACACCACCGCCTTCACCGTCAGCGTCGATTTCAAGCACGGCACCACGACGGGCATTTCGGCTGACGACCGCACATTGACCGTGCGCAACCTTGCCAACGGCAATGTCGGCGCCTCCGATTTCGTCCGCCCCGGCCACATCTTTCCGCTGATTGCGCGCGAAGGCGGTGTGCTGATGCGTTCGGGCCATACCGAAGCCGCGGTCGATTTGTGCAAGCTTGCCGGCCTGCCGCCGGTCGGTGTCATTTCCGAGCTGGTCAATGATGACGGCACCGTGATGCGCGGCCCGCAGGTGCAGGCCTTCGCCGAAAAGAACGGTTTGAAGCAGATTTCGGTCGCCGACCTCATCGCCTATCGCCAGCGTAAGGAAACGCTGGTCGAGCGTGTCGCCTGTTCGGAGATCGATACGCCCGGCGGCAAGGCGCAGGTCTTCACCTACACGCTGCCCTGGGACTCGATGCACCATGTGGCGATCGTCTTCGGCGACATCCGCGACGGCGAGGAGGTGCCCGTGCGACTGCATTCCGAGGATGTTGTGACTGACGTCTTCGGCACCGGCCACAGGCTGGACGGCATCATGAAATCGATGGGCGAGCGCCGGCGCGGCGTCATCGTCTATCTGCGCGAAGGTTCCGTCGGCGTCGCCCATCAGGAGCGCAACCGGCCGGCCGCCGGCGACCGCGAGGACCATGAAGAGGCGCGCCGCCGCGAAAGCGAATGGCGCGAGATCGGCCTCGGCGCGCAAATCTTGAAGGATCTGGGCATTTCCTCGATCAACCTGATCGCCTCGCGCGAACGCCACTATGTCGGCCTCGAAGGCTTCGGCATCCACATCGCCAAGACCGAGATTCTCTAGGACTGGTTTAGCGGATCGCCGGCATGCGTCCGGTCCCGCTTGGCACCGGACGCATGGAGACTATTCGGCAGGAACCGCGGCTGTTTCGCGCGCGGAGATGTCACTATCGCCCGTGGCAAGGCTGCGCTGGCCGGCGAGCACGGTGACCAGCGCGACAGTGCCCGCCGCCACCGACACCAGGAAGCCGCTCTGTGCACCGAAGGCGTCCACCACCCATCCGGCGGCAAAGGAGCCGAGCGCCATGCCGATGCCAATGCCGGTCATGACCCAGGTCACGCCCTCGGTCAGCATCGCCTCCGGCACGCGCCGCTCGATCAGGCCGAATGCCGTGATGAAGGTCGGCGAGATCGCCACACCGCTAACGAAGACAGCCAGCGCAAGAAGCGGCACCGTGTCTGCGACAAGCAACGGCAGCGTGGTGAGCGCGATGATGGCGATCGCGATGGCAAGCTGAATTTGCAGCGGTGTTTTCAGGTTCAGAGCGCCGAGGACGATGCCGACGACGAACGATCCGAGGGCATAGACGCCGATAACGAGGCTGGCAGCGCCCGGCTGGCCGAGCTCCTTGGTGATCGCCACGGTGCTCACCTCCGTGGTTGCGAAGGTCGCGCCGATGAAGATCAGGGCCAAGGTGATGATTTGGACCGGCCGCAGGCGGATTGCCGATCCGCGCGAACCCTGGTCGACCGGTCGCACGCGCGGCTCGGTCGAGCGCTGCAGGATGAGGGCTGTCGAGCCGAAGGCGAGGAACAATGTGCTCGCCAGCATTCCCGCTTCCGGGAAAAGCGCGACGCTCAGGCCAACCGACAGCGAAGCCCCGGCGATGTAGACCAGCTCGTCCGCCGCCGACTCGAAGGCGAACGCCGTGTTCATCTCGGGGCGATCCCGGAAGAGCTCTGTCCAGCGCGCGCGCACCATCGCTGGGATGCTGGGCATTGCGGCGGCAAGCAGCGCTGACACGAACAGTGTCCATATCGGCAAGTCCTGATTGGCCGCCGTAATCAGCACTACGAAGGCGAGCACGGAAATAACGGTGGTGGGCGCCACAATCCGCGCCTGGCCGAGGCGGTCCACCAGCCGCGATATCTGCGGCGCGACAAAAGCATTGGCCAGCGCATATGTCGCGGAGACGGCGCCGGCCAGCCAGTACTCGCCATGCGTCTGCGACAGCATGGCGACGATTCCGATCGGAGCCATGGCCATCGGCATCCGGGCGACGAAGCCGGCTGCAGCGAAGCCCTTGGCTCCCCTTGCCTTGAATATTTCGCGATAAGGATTGGGCATGGGAACACTCCTGGATTTTTGAGGCCGAGCCACTTATATACGCGGCGTATGCAAATCAGATAATGACATACGACGCGTATGTCAAATAATATACGAGACGTATGTGAAGGAATGAGCGAATGGGGCACAAACCACGCAGGGAGATGATCGCCGAGACCCGCGCCAAACTGGTCGCGGCGGCGCGCCATGCCTTTGGCACTGTCGGCTATGCCGAGGCCTCGATGGACGACTTCACCGCATCGGCCGGGCTGACGCGCGGCGCGCTTTATCATCACTTCGGCGACAAGAAGGGCCTTCTCCAGGCGGTCATCGCCGAGATCGACGCGGAGATGTTGGCCCGGTTGAAGATCGTCTCAGTCAGGGCGGACACTCTCTGGCAGGGCTTTGTCGACGAATGCACCGCCTATATCGAGATGGCGCTGGAGCCGGAGATCCAGCGTATTGTCCTTCGCGACGGACCGGCGGTGCTCGGCGATCCTTCGCAATGGCCGAGCCAGAACGAATGCATCCGCTCGATGAGCGAGAACCTTCAAAAGCTGAGGGACGAGGGAACCATCGTTGCCGTTGATCCCGAAGCCGCAGCAAGGCTGGTCAGCGGCGCCTCGCTACATGCCGCGCAGTGGATCGCAAATTCGGAAAATCCAGAAGCGACGTCGAAAAAGGCGGTGAAGGCGTTCAACGTGCTTTTGGAAGGACTGCTCAGGCAAGACCGCAGGATTGGCCGTCCACAAGCACCGGCTGAGGTGGACAAATCGCCGGCCTGAGCCTGTATCAAGACCACCAAAAGCAAGGCGCGACCTCGAATGGGACGGCCGAAGCGCGCCTCAAGATTCGGGCAGCTCAAGGAGAAGGCGCTGGTCTCGGTCGGTGTCTCGCGCCGGACCCAACCAGCACCCAACGCCTAAACCCTGTTGAACGTCTGCCTTTGGCGGTTGCAAAACATGGTCAAAGCCGCCGGGCGCGCCTATATCGGGGGCATGGTCACAAGGCTTTATACCCACCCGATCTTCCTCGAGCATATAACGCCGCCCGGTCATCCGGAGCGGCCGGACCGCCTGCGCGCCATCGAGCGCGTGCTCGACGACGAGGCCTTTGCGGCCCTTGATCGTGCCGAGGCGCCGGAAGGCGACGAGGCCACCATCCTCTACGCACACCCGCAGGAATTCGTCGAACGGGTCCGCGCTTTGATACCGGACATCGGTATCGCTCGTGTCGACGCCGACACCACCGCCAGTCCGAAAAGCTGGCAGGCGGCCGTGACGGCGATCGGCGCTGCCAACGCCGCCGTCGACGATGTCTTTCGGGGCGACGTGGCCAATGTCTTTGTCGCCGCCCGGCCGCCCGGCCACCACGCCGAAAAGACCACGTCCATGGGCTTCTGCCTGTTCAACACCGCGGCGATCGCGGCGCGCTACGCGCAAAGGCAGCACCAGGCCGAGCGTGTTGCCATCGTCGACTGGGACGTCCACCACGGCAATGGCACGCAGGATATTTTCTGGGACGATCCGTCGGTGCTCTATTGCTCGACGCACCAGATGCCGCTTTACCCGGGGACCGGGGCGGTGAGCGAAACCGGCGCCGGCAACATCGTCAACGCGCCGCTGGCGCCACAGACCGGCAGCGAGGTTTTCCGCGACGCTTTCCTGTCGCGGATCTTGCCGGCGCTCGACAATTTCGCGCCCGACCTCATCATCATTTCCGCCGGCTTCGACGCGCACCACCGCGATCCGCTGGCCGAGATCAACCTGACCGAGGACGATTTCGACTGGGCAACCGGCCAGTTGATGCAGCGCGCCGGTCGCCACAGCGACAACCGGCTCGTCAGCCTGCTCGAGGGCGGCTACGATCTGCAGGGATTGGCATTTTCGGTCGCCGCCCATGTCGGGCGACTGATGAAAGGATAGACGATGGCTGGTGAGAGCAACGAAGACGTCAAGGCGATGAGCTTCGAGCAGGCGCTCGACGCGCTGGAGAAAATCGTCGATGATCTGGAGCGCGGCGACGTGCCGCTCGACCAGTCGATCCGCATCTATGAGCGCGGCGAGGCGCTAAAACTCCATTGCGACCGGCTGCTCAAGGCGGCCGAGGACAAGGTCGAGAAGATCAGGCTTTCGCGCGACGGCAAGCCGGTGGGGACCGAGCCGCTGGATGCGGAGTAAGGCACGGTCCCGAACGACAATTTCGCCGTGCGGCTTTTCGACATGATCATGATTGAGGATAGTACCCATCCCGCTTGAAACGGCTCCAGGACGAGAGGAGATTGCGAACGATGTGCAGAAACATCAAGACCCTGTTCAATTTCGATCCGCCGGCAACCGATGACGAGGTCCGCGATGCCGCACTTCAGTTTGTCCGCAAGCTGAGCGGAACGACACGGCCGTCGAAACAGAACCAGCATGCGTTCGACCACGCCGTCGAGGCCATAGCCGCGTCTGCGCGCGAATTGCTGGACAGCCTCGCGACGACACAGCATCCGCGCAATCGCGACGAGGTGGCGGCCAAGGCGAAAGCCAGGGCTGCACTCCGCTTCGCCTGAGGAAGACCGCATGAGCTTCTTTCCCGGAAACGACCCTCTGCCCGGTGACGCCTTCGCCAGCGACCAGATCGAACTGATGGTTATTCCGAACGCCAAGGACATTGGCGGCTTTCAGGTTCGCCGTGCCTTGCCGACCGCCAGGCGTCGGCTGGTCGGTCCCTTCATCTTCTTCGATCGCATGGGACCGGCGATTTTGCGGGCCGGCCAGGCGCTCGATGTCCGCCCGCATCCCCATATCGGCCTGTCGACGGTCACTTACCTGTTCGACGGCAAGATCAGGCATCGCGATTCGCTCGGCACCGAAATGGTCATCCAGCCCGGCGACGTAAATTTGATGACCGCCGGTCGCGGCATCGTTCATTCCGAGCGTACGCCGCAGGAGCTGCGCGGTGCGCCGATGTCGGTTTCCGGCCTGCAGACATGGCTGGCGCTGCCGGACGATAAAGAGGAGGTCGACCCGATCTTCGAGAATACCGCGGCCATGCGTCTGCCCGAAATCGACGCTGAAGGCGTCAGCGGGCGCGTTGTCATTGGCGCGTTTGCCGGGCTGCGGTCACCGGTCGTGACCGCTTCGGACACACTCTATGCAGATCTCAGCCTGGCGCCCGGCGCCAGCGTGAAAATCCCTGCCGATGCCGAGGAGCGCGCCATCTATACGTTGGAAGGCGAGGTTTCGATCTCCGGTGACCGCTTCCCGGCAGAGCGGCTGCTGGTGTTCCGGCCCGGCGACGAGATCGTCGTGTCGTCGGAGGGTGGAGCGCATTTCATGCTGTTCGGCGGCGCCTCGCTCGGCTCCAAGCGCTACATCTGGTGGAATTTCGTGTCATCGTCGAAGGAACGCATCGAACAGGCGAAAGAAGAATGGAAGACAGGCCGTTTCGATATCGTTCCGGGGGATGAAGAAGAGTTCATTCCGCTGCCGAACAATTAATGCATGTCGCGCAAAAGTGTGCAGCGGTTTTGCGATAACGACATGCATAAAACAACAACCTAAAGCGCGTCGCGTGAGGTCGGTCGAACGCGACGCGCTTTAGAGCGCCGCGCCGTTTTGGACGCGTAAACGAAACCCTAACAGTTTGAAGCTATGCCGCGTCACTCGCACGCATTTACATTCGCCGGCCAGCAGCCTATTTCGCAGATGAATAAAAAGCAGGCCCCAGCACCAGTGAACGCAAAGCTCCATACGCCACTTCTCGACAAGGTCCGCATCCCGGCCGAGCTCAGGACGCTTGACGAACGTCATCTGCCGCAATTGGCATCGGAGCTTCGCACCGAGTTGATCGACGCCGTGTCCCACACCGGCGGACATCTCGGTGCTGGCCTTGGCGTGGTCGAACTGACGGTGGCGTTGCACTATGTCTTCAACACGCCAGACGACCGACTGATCTGGGATGTCGGTCACCAGGCCTATCCGCACAAGATCCTGACCGGCCGCCGCGACCGTATCCGCACGCTGCGGCAAGAGGGCGGCCTGTCCGGTTTCACCCAGCGCGCCGAGAGCGAATACGATCCGTTCGGCGCCGCCCACTCCTCGACCTCGATTTCCGCCGGCCTCGGCATGGCAATGGCACGCGATCTCTCCGGGGGCCGCAACAATGTCATTGCCGTTATCGGCGACGGCGCCATGTCGGCCGGCATGGCCTATGAGGCGATGAACAATGCCGGCGCGCTCGATGCCCGGCTGATCGTCATCCTCAACGACAACGACATGTCGATCGCTCCGCCGACCGGCGCGATGAGCGCCTACCTGGCCCGTCTGGCGTCGGGCAAGGCCTATCTGGGCTTGCGCGATTTCGGCAAGAAGCTGACCTCCTATCTCGGCGAGCGCGCCGATCGAGCCATCAAGCGGGCGGTCGAGCATGCGCGCGGTTATGTCACCGGCGGCACGCTGTTCGAGGAAATGGGTTTTTATCACATCGGCCCGATCGACGGCCACAATCTCGAGCACCTGATCCCGGTGCTGAAGAACGTCCGCGACAATGCCGACGGTCCGGTGCTGATCCACGTCGTGACCCAGAAGGGCAAAGGCTATGGACCGGCCGAGGCGGCCGCCGACAAATATCACGGCGTCAACAAATTCGACGTCATCACCGGCGCGCAGGCCAAGGCGCCGGCCAACGCGCCGAGCTACACGAAAGTCTTTGCCGACAGCCTGATCCAGGAAGGCCGCGAAGATGATCGCATCGTCGCCATCACCGCCGCCATGCCGAACGGCACCGGCCTCGACCTCTTCGGCGAGGCGTTCCCGGCGAGGACTTTTGATGTCGGTATCGCCGAGCAACATGCGGTGACTTTTGCCGCCGGCCTTGCCACCGAAGGTTTCAAGCCTTTCGCGGCGATCTATTCGACCTTCCTGCAGCGTGCCTACGACCAGGTCGTCCACGACGTGGCGATCCAGAAACTGCCGGTGCGCTTCCCGATCGATCGCGCCGGCTTCGTCGGGGCCGACGGGGCGACCCATTGCGGCGCCTTCGACACGACTTTTTTGGCGACGCTGCCCGGTTTCGTCGTCATGGCCGCGGCGGATGAGGCGGAACTCAGACACATGGTGCGCACGGCGGCAAGCTATGATGAAGGCCCCATCGCCTTCCGCTACCCGCGCGGCAACGGCGTCGGCGTCGACCTGCCGGAGCGTGGCTCGGTTCTCGAAATCGGCAAGGGCCGTGTCGTCAGGGAGGGCACCAAGGTTGCGCTGCTTTCCTTCGGCACGCGGCTGCAGGATTGCCTGGCTGCGGCCGAGGAGCTTGGCGCGGCCGGGCTTTCCACCACGGTCGCCGATGCTCGTTTCGCCAAGCCGCTCGACGAGGACCTGATCCGGCGCCTGGCCCGTTCGCACGAAGTGTTGGTGACAGTGGAAGAGGGCGCGGTCGGCGGCTTCGCCAGCCACGTGCTGCAATTCCTGGCCCACGAAGGGCTGCTGGAAAACGGCCTGAAGGTACGCCCGCTTGTGTTGCCCGACAGCTTCGTCGATCACGCCAAGCCCGAAAAGATGTATGCCGACGCCGGGCTAGATGCCGCCGGCATCGTGCGCACCGTCTTTGTGGCGCTGGGACGCACCGCCAGCGCGCAAAGCGCCTGAATCAAAATCTCAACGGCTTGCACCAGTTTGCCGACCGGCGGTCGTACTGACTGTTTGCGTTGTCATTTGGCATTCGCCTACGGGCTCGCGTGCAATCTTCTAGAAGCAGAGTGAAATCCTGATGCTTGCTACCGGTGTGTGAAGGGCAGAAACGGGTGGTTTCGTGCCGTTCGATCGTCGACTGGAAATGAGCAACCAGCACCAGGAGCTGTCATTTGAACATGTGATTTTAAGGACTGAGTATGGCCGGAAAGCAGCCGTTGCCTCGGAAATCCGGACGAGCGCCTCCCAGTTCCTTCCTCCAGGCTCAAGCATCAAGCCAGACCTTGCCGAAGTCGTGCTCGAAGGTCGGGTGCATGCCGTGGTTCTTCACGGAAGCGGCGGAGTGGTTGTAGAGCTTGCGCCAGTAAGGCTGGATGATGATGCCCGAATCCTGCAGGATCTTCTCGATGTCGGCCATGATCACCTTGCGCTTCTCCGCATCCGCGATCGAGAGCGCCTCGCCGATCTTGGCGTCGAGGTCCGGATTGGAATAGGCGGCCTCGTTCCACGCCTCGCCGCTGCGGTAGGCGATCGAGATGACCTGGATGCCGAGCGGCCGCATGTTCCAGTTGGTCATGGAATACGGATACTTGGTCCAGTCGTTCCAGAAGGTCGACCCCGGCAGAACCGTGCGTTTGACCTTGATGCCAGCCTCGCGGAGCTGGGCGGCGATCGCGTCGCCAGTGTTCTTGAGCCAGTCCTCGTCAACCGTGATCAGCTCGTGCTCGAAGTCGATCTGCCCGGCTTCCGTCATCTGCGCCTTGGCCTTCTCTATGTCTCGCGCGATCTTGGGCATCTCGGCATATTCGGGATGAATCGGGCAGACATGGTGGTTTTCAGCCACTTCGCCGGCATTGCCGTAGCCGAGCTGGAGAACCACAGCGTTGTTGACCGCGAGCTGAAGAGCTCGGCGGACCTTCTGGTCGTCATAGGGCTTGTTGGTCACGTTGGTGCGCGCCACAATCGTCGACGCGGTCATCACCTCCGACTTGACCAGATCGAGCGCATCGAGGATCGGCACGTAGTCGGCGGTCGTCTCGTCGTTTGTGTGGACCTCACCGGTCTCGAAGGCCGAAACCATCGCCGAGGGGTCCGCGCCGTAATCGATGAACTCCACGCCGTCGAGATAGGCTTCGCCGCCCCACCACTTGCCGTTCGCGCGGCGCTTGTAGACGACCTTCTGGCCGACATCGTAGGAGACGAGCTCGAACGGTCCGGTGCCGATCGGGTTCTGCACGAAGTTGGCACCGGCCTCGTCAAAGGAGCGGTGGACGATCAGGCCGGGATAATCGCAAAGGTTCGGAATCAGCGCGATGTCCGACTTGGTTAGGCTAAGCTTGATCGTCGTGTCGCCGACCTTGGCAATTGAGCCTTCGCGCAGGTTGCCGGTGGCTTCGTCAACCAGCATGCCGAGGCGGCCGGGCATGGAATTCCCCTCGGCGCTCTTGTCGGCCCAGCGGGTGAAGTTGAAGATCACGTCGTCGGCATTGAAGGTGTCGCCATTGTTCCACGTTACGCCCGGACGGACATGCAGGATATATTCCGTGGCGTCGTCGTTCACTTCCCAGCTTTCGAGCAGATAGGGCTCGAAGGTGAATTCACGGGTATATTTGACCAGCGGCTCGAGCGTCTGGCGCTGCGCGGTAGCGATCTGAGACCAGTCTGCCGTGCGCGGATCCTTCGGATCCTTGATGCGCATAGCAACTTTGAGGACACCGCCCTTCACAGGTTCCTGCGCCATGGCCTTTGGTGGGCACTGCAAGAGCAATCATTCCGTAGGCGTAAGCGGTCGATGCGCCGAATACGCTGGCGAGAGCCAGGAACTCGCGCCGGTCCATCTTGCCGGCCTTGGTGGCCTCCGCCAGTTGGCTAATGTGATGGGGAACCCGGTCGCCGTTGCTTCTGTAGAGGGTCATGACTTCCTCCCATTGTGGCTCAGCGTGATTTATGACCTTGCACAGCTGTCCAGAAGCGCCTTCGCATCGATCAAGTCGCGCGTGTTGAAGCCTTCCGTGAACCAGGCGTAGGTCGGCGCGAGCAGGTCGTATGCTTCATGCCGATCGCCGCGGTCGGCCCACAGGCGAGCGAGCGAGATCGACGCGCGCAGATCCAGTGATCGCGCCTGCTGTTCGCGAGCGATCTCGATGGCACGGCGATAATGCGCCTCGCTCTGTTCGGAGTCACGGGGTTTTGCCAGGAGCAGGAGATTTCCAGTGAGTCGACTAAATTCCGACTCCCATAGGCGCGCGCCAGTAGCCTCCGCCGCGGATATTGCTGGCTGCAGCATGCTTAGGCCCGCCTCGACCTCGCCCGCCAGTTCGCACACGCATCCGAAAAGACAGAGAACAAGGCCCTTTCCTTCGACGTCATTCAGGATTTCGTTTGGCAGCGCCGGCGGGGCGGCGGTGACCGGGGCTGGAACCTGCTGTGCGCTCTCGAGGGCCTGGATCATGGCCAACTGCAGACTGATATGGGGAACCCAGGCCGGAAATCCCTCGTGCGCCAATTGAAGCCTCGCTTCGGCTGCTTCCCGAGCCGCCGTGGCATCGCGGCGGAAGTAGTGCAGCACGGTGGCATGATAGAAAGCGTGGTGCAAACTGGGCGGATGAGGCAGTTGGCGGGCCCGGATAATGGATTCTCGCGCCCGGGCCAACGCCTGATCCGGAAAGCCAAGCATCCACAGACTGACGCCCTGCTTGGCAGCTGCGCACACGCCGGAGTCGTGGCCGCTATAGACGAAGGCGTGCGAGAAGTGTTCTGGCCGATAGAGAAAGAGACCCTGGTCGGTGTGCTCGCATACCGACCGCCACTTACCGAGCGCGTATTGCGTCGTCCAATTGACGTGGTGGGCCTCCAGCAGCAGGGACGGGTCGCCCGATTGTCGGGCGATGCCGATCAGTTTATCAGCGAGGGCGGTGGCCGTGTGCATCTGCCCCCGGGCCCGGTGGCCGGTGCACAAGCCGCGCAGCGCGGGGAAGGATTTGGACGTCTCGCTGCCCAGTTCGGCACATAGCTCACAGGCTCGCGTATAGGCGGCGACGGCCCCGGCAGATCCATAGCCCTTGAGGGACGCCAAGGGTATGCCAAGCGCAAGCTGCAGATCGATCTCGAGATCGTCGCGGGCCCGGCTCTCTGGGAGTTGCGTGAGCAGCTCCAGGCCTTTTGAGAGGTGCGCAATGGCTTCGTCGTCCGCCGAGCGACGATTGGCGCGAAGGCCCGCCTTGTACCAGGACGACACTGCATCATCGAACAGTCCGCCCTCGGTAGCATGGTGGGCGAGCACCTCCGGTTCCGCCTCGGCTCGTTCGGGAAAGCGATCACGGAGGAGGGTGGCGATCCGGCAATGGAGTTGCTGGCGTCGGCTCTTCAGTAGCGACTGGTAGGCGGCATCCCGCACCAGCGCATGCTTGAAGGTGTAGATCGCGTCCGGAGGCTTGCCGCGGCAAAATGCCAGTTCTGCGTGAACAAGTCCGTCCAGAGCGGTCCTGACCTTCGGCTCGTCCATCTGCGCGGTCGCGGCGAGCAATTCGTAACTGAACGCGCGGCCGATAGCAGCGCCGATTTGCGCCACTTCCTTAACCGGCGACAACCGATCAAGGCGAGCCAGGAGCGAGTCCTGCAACGTCGAGGGGATGGCGAGCGGTGGCAGCGGGCCGGCAAGCTCATAGCGCTCACCGGCTTCGCGCAGCAGACCGGATTCGAGCACGGTCTTTGTCAGTTCCTCGACAAAGAGCGGCACGCCTTCGGTCTTGCGGAGAATATGCGCCTGCACTTCGCCGGGAAGCGGCCGGCCGCCAGTGAGATGGTCAATGAGTGCTGCGCTTTCGTTCAGTTGGAGATGACTGAGCGTCAGCAGCGTCACATACGGTCGGCCGGTCCAGCGTGGCGCGAACTCGGGCCGGAAGGTAACAACCAGCAGTACCGGCAACCGCTCAATCCGATCGACGATGCGATCGAACAGCTCAAGGCTGGTGGGATCGAACCAGTGAGCATCCTCGGCCGTCATGAGCACCGGCTGCTTGGCCGCGAGGCCCTCAAGCTGGGTTAGCAGCGCCTGAAACGTCTTCGCCCTTTTCTGTTCCGGGGCGACTTCGGGCACCGGGTAGCGGTCGCCTGTCGGGATCGCCAAATACTCAGCGATCAACGGGATCGGCGATTTCGGGTGAGGCTCAGCCGCGGGAAGCAATGCCTCCAGCTTGGCCAATTTCACCTCTGGCGCATCCTCGCGCTCGAAGCCGGCAGCCCGACGCAGCTGGTCCAGCACCGGGAACAGAGCGCTGTTGATGTGATAGGGCGAGCCGTCATAGCGTAGCGACAAGCTTTTCTCGCGGCGGAGGTGGTCGCGCAGGGCGATTGCGATGCGGGACTTGCCAATGCCCGGCTCGCCCGACAGAAGCACCACCTGGCCCCTACCGTCCTTGGCCTGCCGCCAACGGTCGAGGAGCAAGGCTATTTCCTCATCGCGGCCGACGAGCGACGTGAGGCGCATCCCGTGCAGCGCCTCGAAGCGGCCCTCGGCTCGGCTCTCGCCCATGACCAGCCAAGCCCGCACCGGCTGGGCGAACCCCTTCAGATCGTGGGTGCCGAGATCAACCAGCTCGAAGAGCTCGCCAAGCAGCAGCCGGGTCGTTCCGGCCACGACCACATTGCCAACCTGGGCAAGTGCTTGCAGGCGTGCCGCCAGGTTCGGCGTCGCGCCGACCACCACCTCCTCCTGCGCTGCACCTTCGCCGATCAAATCGCCTACCACCACCAGACCCGTGGCAATGCCCACTCGCGCACCCAGCGGCACTTTCGCGGGCGTCGCCAGCTCGGCGACTGCAGCGGCAATGGCAAGCCCGGCCCGCACCGCTCGCTCGGCCTCGTCCTCATGCGCACGCGGCCAGCCGAAATAGGCCAGCACCCCGTCGCCCATGTACTTCGCCACATGGCCATTCAGACGCCTGATCTCCCCGGTAACCGCGTGCTGGTAATTCCGGATCACCTCCCCCATCTCTTCGGGGTCCAATTGACCTGACAATGCGGTCGATCCAACCAGATCGACAAACATCACCGTCAACTGGCGACGTTCAGCTTCCGGGCGAGGCGGTGGACCACTTCCAGGGATCGGTTCAATTCGGGCCGCTGTGGCGGGATCCTCCATACTGCGCTTGCCAAGTTCCGCGATCGCGGCCAACACGAGCTTCCTTGGGCCCATCGGCAGCCCCAGCGCCTTGAGGTCCGCATCCGACAGATGCGGGAGCACTTCGGGCGTAATCTCGTTCTTGGCGAAGGTTCTGCTATATTTGCCGAGCCCAAGGCTCGAAAGCCACCCGGCAATGTCCATGACACCCTCCGTTTGGTCTAAGGCAGGTTAGCACCACGCGGGCGCACGGCGAAGCCCGGATGTGTTTGTCCGAGGCATCAATGTCATGCGGAGCTAGCGCATGCTGAGGAGTGAGATCGGGATCCGCAGGGGACGGAACCCTGCCGCGTCAATCGGCGTGGAGGATGAAAGCATTCTACACCCAATTGAACCCGGGAGGCAGCCTGAGAGGATTGCGCAGCACAGGCCAATAGCAGCTTACTCCACCCTAGGAATGTCGCGAATGGCTAAAGTTCGAGCCCTTTGCGACAATACTCGGGAAGGTCTGGAACGGGTCATGGGCGTGAATTCGGCCGGTCGCGAACGAACCACCGCCAAGGGGTGATTTCCGCTCTTCCGCACTCGGTACTGAGTCCACTAGAACCACATATCGCGCACGCAGCGACCATCGCCAGGCAGGTCCTCAAATGTGTGGAGACCATCGAAATGGTCGATCGGCAAGTCGGCGACGGTGTCAGGTGGCGCAAGCCTCACATTGACGGCGATCCGAGTGCGACCGGCGGCACTGGCGCGCAAACCACGCCAGGCCAGCACACAGGCGCATGTCGGACAGAACAGGATCTCGAGCGACGGGGCATCCTTTCCGGAGCGCGTATAAGCACTTGTCGGTCCCGCAAGACGGATGCGTTCGTCGACATAATCGTAAGCCCACAGCGCGCCATAGCGGCGGCAAAGCGTGCAGTTGCAGGCTGTGATCGAGCCGGGATCGCCTTCCAAAATCCAGTGGGCCGCGCCACAATGGCAGGTTCCGGTCAGCATTCGTCCTCCTCACGTTCTGGCAGCAACACGAGCATTGTTCCCAACATTGTGCCGGACCCAGTGCGATATTCAACAGTTTGTGGCGCGGCCTGATGCGCTCGCCGCTTTGGCAAGATGTTCATTGTCTTCCCCAATATCCTTGCCTTCGTGACAGGCTTTCGCCATGAAGGCCGATGAACTCCCGTTTGCCAGCCAGCACACGCCAGCGGCTCGACGAACTCCTCGTCGCGCGCGGCCTGTTTCCCAGCCGCTCTCGCGCCCGCGACGCGATCGAGCGCGGCACCGTGATGGTTGACGGCGTCATCGCCCGCAAGCCCGGCCAGACCGTCCGGGCTGATTGCCTCATAGAAGTCGATGATCCGGCGCAGGGCTATGTGTCGCGTGCTGCACTGAAGCTGATCGCCGGGCTTGACTATTTCGGCCTCGATCCAGCCGGCAGCGAAGCGCTCGACGTCGGCGCCTCGACCGGAGGCTTCACTCAAGTGCTGCTCGGACGTGGCGCGGCGCATGTCACGGCGATCGATGTTGGGCATGGCCAGATACATCCGGATATCGCCGGCGATCCGCGTGTGACTGTTATCGAGGGATTGAACGCCCGTGATCTTTCGACCGCCGATCTTGCCGATCGAATTCCAGATTTTATCGTCTCCGACGTCAGCTTCATCTCGTTGAAACTGGCGCTGCCGCCGGCGCTCGCCATTGCCAGGAGCGGCGCCAAAGCAATATTTCTGGTCAAGCCGCAATTCGAGGCGGGCCGCGAGGCGATCGGCAAGGGCGGCTTGCTGAAAGACCCATACGATGCCGCGCGGGTTGCCGGCCTGCTGCAGGATTGGCTGGACGGCGTCCCCGGCTGGCGCTCGCTCGGACTGCATCTGTCGCCGATCGAAGGCGGCGACGGCAACCGCGAGTTCCTGCTCGCCGGGATCAAGGACGCCGAGGTCGAGAACAGGGGGATCGGAGGCCGATGAACGCGCGCTTCACGATCACACGGCTGGGCTCCCAGGGCGACGGCGTCGCCGAAACCGAAACCGGCGAGCTTTTCATTCCGTTCACGCTGCCCGGTGAAACCGTCACCGCCGCGCGCGAAAAGGACCGTGCCACGCTGATGTCGGTGCTGGAGGCTTCGCCGCTTCGCATCGACCCTGCCTGTCGGCATTTCACCGAATGCGGCGGCTGCGCCATCCAGCATCTCGAGGCCGAAGCCTATCATCGGTGGAAGCGTGACAAGGTTGCGCATGCGCTCAACAGCAAGGGCATCAGTTGCGACATTGACGCGCTGGTGCCGTGCGCGCCGCAGACGCGCCGGCGCGTCGTGTTCACCGCCCGGCGCAGCGAGACCGGCATGCTGCTCGGCTTCGTTCGGGCGCTGTCGTCCGAAATCATTTCCATTGAGGAATGCCCGATCTCGCTGCCCGAGATCGTCGCAAAGCTCGACCGTCTGAGAGCACTCGCCGAACTGGTTTGCGCAACGACGAAATCGTTCCGCATGACGGTCACGGTAACCGGTTCCGGCCTCGATGTCGCGGTTCACGAGTCCGGCAAGCTCGGCGAGAACCAGCGCCGCGTCGCCTCCAATTTCGTCATCGCCCAGGGGCTGGCCAGGCTTTCGATCGATGGCGAGATCATCATCGAGCCCAAAAAGCCGGTTGTCACGTTCGGCAGCGTCGCCGTCGCGGTGCCGCCGGGCGCCTTCCTGCAGGCGACCGAGGCCGCCGAGCAGGCGATGGCCGACATCGTCGGCCGGCACCTCGCGCGCGCCAAAAAGGTCGCCGACCTCTTCGCCGGCTGCGGCAGCTTCGCGCTGCGCCTCGCCGCCAGGTCGGAGGTCCATGCGGTGGAGGGGGATGCGGCAGCGCTTTCGGCGCTCGACCGGGCATTCCGTTTCGCCAGCGGTCTGAAGCGGGTGACCAGCGAACGCCGCGACCTGTTCCGGCGGCCGCTCACTTCGAGGGAACTGAATGCCTTCGACGGCGTCATCTTCGACCCGCCCCGCGCCGGCGCCGAAGACCAGTCGAAGCAGATTGCCCGTTCCGACGTGCCGCTGGTCGCCGCGGTTTCCTGCAATCCGGTTACGCTGGCGCGCGACTTGCGCATCCTCCTTGATGGCGGCTACGCCCTGAAAAGCGTGACGCCGATCGACCAGTTCCTGTGGTCGCCGCATGTCGAGGCCGTCGCGCTTCTGGAGAAGCCGAAGCGAAGGCGGTAGCGGGTCCGCACTTGTTGAGCTTGAATTTCGCGTAAAATGGGCGTATTTTGAGCGTGCTCTGTTCAAAATATGCTAGGAGCCTGTTATGAATACCGCAGCTCTCGATATCAGGGCATCGCGCTTTGGCGACGAGCGGACGCCATTTCTTTCGGCAAGACGGGTGGCTGAACTGCTGGGCGTCAATCTGACCGAACTGGCGGGCCTGATCGGCGTCGCGCGCAACACGCTTGCCGCCAAGACCGGCGCGCGCAAGGTCGACGCCGCATTGAGTCCGATTGTCCGTATCCTTGCGATGGCAGGCGAGATGGCCGGCGATGAACAGCGTGCGGCGATCTGGTTCAAGCATCAGCCGATCCCCGGCTGGGCGGGAAAGACCGCCTACGATCTCGTTCGAGAGGGCAAGACGGACAAGGTGCTTGCCTATCTGGAGGCAGTCCGCTCCGGCATCTATGCCTGAAAGCAGACTGAGCCTATGGCGCGCCTTCGTGCCGCGTTGGGCGCATCTGCCGCTTTCCGGCGAAGGAGCAGCCCGCTTTGGCGGTCGCTGGAATCCAGTGGGCGCCCCGACGATCTATGCCGCGGGCGAATTGTCCACTGCCTGGGCGGAGTACAATCAGGGCTTTGTCCAGCATCCCGCGCTGATTGCGCAACTCGCACTTTCAGGCGCGCGACTGGCCGACCTTACGGACGCTGATGAGTTGACCAGGCTCGGCGTGACGGCGGACATTCACCGATGTGAATGGCGCGATGTCATGGATCAAGGCCTGGTGCCTGAGACGCACACGCTGAGAGATCGCCTGATTGCCGATGGGCAACATGGCGTGATCTACCCCTCCTTCATGTCGCCCGGCGGCACATGCGTCGCGCTGTGGCGATGGAACGAGAGCAACGCACCCCGTCTGAAGGTCATCGATCCCGACCATCGCTTGCCGAAAACGGCGGCTTCATGGCTTTAATGCATGTCGCGCAAAAGTGTGCAGCGGTTTTGCGATAACGACATGCATAGAACAACACCCTAAAGCGCGTCGCATGAGGCTGGTCAAACGCGACGCGCGTTAGGGCAGTTCTAACCGGCCGCGCCGCCGCGCTTCGGCCAACACCCCCGCGCCCATTTCTTCCAACGTCTTCGGCCTGTCTCTATGGGGCAGGGATCCAAACACGTCTTCTGGCCGTGTCTCGGCGAAGACTGGTGCAGGGTTCAGTAGCACGCCCTCCGGAGTATCTTCGACCATTAGACGTGTGCCGGCGTCCCATTCCCTCCGCTTGCGGATCGCGCTGGGCAGGGTGACCTGCCCTTGGTCGAGACAGTGGTTACGAGTCTTTCCGGGTTGGCCATCACGGCGCATCCTCTGAATGTAAGATAAAAACCGCAGCTTCTATCAAACCCGCGTTCCGCCAACTGTCATCTGGTTCATCCTGAGGTGCGGCTGGCCAACGCCGACCGGCACGCCCTGGCCGGCCTTGCCGCACATGCCGATGCCGGTGTCGAGCTTCATGTCGTTGCCGATCATCGCAACGCGATGCATGGCATCCGGCCCATTGCCGATCAGCATGGCGCCCTTGATCGGCTGCGTCACCTTGCCGTTCTCGATCATGTAGGCCTCGGTGCAGCCGAACACGAATTTTCCCGAGGTGATGTCGACTTGGCCGCCGCCGAAGGAGACGGCATAGATGCCGTTCTTGACCGAGGCGATGATTTCGTCCGGCTCCATGTCTCCTGAAGTCATATAGGTGTTGGTCATGCGCGGCATCGGCTGGTGCGCGTAGCCTTCGCGCCGTCCGTTGCCGGTGGCGTTCATGCCCATCAGCCGGGCGTTCTGGCGATCCTGCATATAGCCGACAAGCTTGCCGTCGTCGATCAGCACATTGCGGGCCGACGGCGTGCCTTCATCGTCGATGGTCAGCGAGCCGCGCCGCTCGGCCATGGTGCCGTCGTCGACGACGGTGACGCCCTTGGCAGCCACCTGCTGGCCCATCAGCCCGGCGAAGGCCGATGTCTTCTTGCGGTTGAAGTCGCCTTCCAGCCCGTGGCCGACGGCCTCGTGCAGCATGACGCCCGGCCAGCCGCTGGACAGCACGATGTCAAAGGTGCCGGCCGGCGCCGGAATGGCCTCGAGGTTGACCAGCGCTTGCCGCAGCGCCTCCTTGGCGGCGTGTTTCCAGCTGTCCTCGACCAGGAATTCGCCAAACCCTTTGCGTCCGCCCATGCCGAAGGAGCCGCTCTCCTGGCGGTCGCCGTTGCCGACCACCACCGACACGTTGATCCTGACCAGCGGGCGGATGTCGCGCACCATCTGGCCGTCGGCACGCACGATCTCGACATGCTGCCAGGAGGCGGCGAGCGACGCCGTCACCTGCCGCACGCGCGAATCCTCGGCTCGCAGCCACGCATCGATTTCCTGAAGGAGCTTGGCCTTTGCCTCGAAGGAGGGCGAGGGGATCGGGTTCTCATCGCCATAGAGATGGCGGTTGGTGCGGGTGGGAGCCGCAGCAAGCGTGCCGGAATAGCCGCTCTTGACGGTTGACACAGCGTCGGCCGCGCGCAGCAGCGACGCTTCCGAAAGATCGCTGGAATGCGCGTAGCCGCTCGCTTCGCCGGCGACCGCGCGCAGGCCAAAGCCTTGGTCTGTGTTGAAATTGGCGGTCTTCAGCCGGCCATTGTCGAACATCAGCGCTTCGCTCTCGCTGTATTCGAGGAACAACTCGCCGTCGTCGGCGCCGTTGATGGTCTCGGCGACGATCTGCTTGATGCGATCGTCGGAAATGTCGAATTGGCCGATCAGGCTGTTCATGGCGCGGTCCGTCCGTGGAAAGAGATTGTCCTCACGATGTAGGCGCGAAGGTGCGTCCAGACAATCGGCATTGACCATTGTCTGTGCATGACCCCGAAAATCGGAATCGATTTTCGGAAAGGATCATGCGCAAAATCCGAAGCGCAACAGCGTCCTTTGCGCGTCCTTGGACGCGCGGCGCTGTAGCCAAAGGCGGTCACAATCTCATTTTCGTCAGCAGGGTTTTGGGCCTCTCGCCCCGCCTCAAGGCAGGGCGGCGAAACCGTCGGCGAAACCCTTGAGCTCGACCGGAATGCCGATGCCTTCCTCCGGCGTCTGGAAGACGATGAAGGTGGCCGACGTTCCGGTCTTCAGCGTATCGAGCAGCGGCTTTTCGAGAATGACCTCGGCATAGCAGCCGTCCTGGAAGCAACGCACGAAATAGGCCCGGCCGATGTCCTTGCCGTCGACATTGAGGCCGAGCCCGTTGGGCAGCAGCACGCCGAGCGGCGCCAGCACGCGCAGGATTTCGGCCTTGTTGTCGGCGGTGCGCAGCACGACGACGGAAAGCCCCATCTCGGGACGGTCTTCGGCGACGACGTTCTGCATCATCACGCATTGTTCCGATGTGGCGCCAGCCGGCGTGTCGCAGATGATCGACCATGCGCCATGCGTCGTCCGCACCTTGCCGCTTGGCTGCGCGGCATTGGCCTGGCTGACGCCAAACGCGCCAACATAGGACAAGCCGATCCCAGCCAGGCCAACGCTAGACACGGCAGCGAGAAGGATGACTTTCGACAAGCTTCTCGAAAGCCCAAGTTTCGAAAGCCCAAGTTTCGAATGCCCAAGCCTCGAAAGCCCAAGTCCCCAAAGCCAAGAGTTCATGACGGCTCCATTGCGAATCACGGCACTTTAAGCCGCGCCAAGGGCAAGTAAAGGATGAGACCACTGCCGGCCTGCCTCGACCAAGGCAATTGTGCGCTTTTCCGTGCCAAATTCGCCCGAATTGCGACGGCCCGGCGCATTTTGCCGGGACACTCCGCCGCTCGGGCGTTCGCGGGTCCGACACCGCCGCGGCCGCCGCCACAAGGCGCAGCCGCGCTTGCGCGCAAAAATGCCGCACGGTTTCCCCCGCTCCTTTCTTGCAGAGGCAAATAGAGTATGGTTTGAACCAGCCTCGGGACTATCCGGGATTCCCGTCCCGGCGTTGTTCGATATTCTTGCGGTCCGATCGCGAGGAACTGGGAGATAATGACGGCAATGAGAAAATTCCTAGCAGGCGCCAAACTCCTGGCAAGCGCTGCCGCCACACTGTTCACCGGTGCATCCGCCCATGCGGCCCAGCCTGCGCCGTGGGAGATGACCTTCCAGCCCGCAGCCACCGACATGATGCGGCAGATCGCCCGGTTCGAGCACTATACGCTGTGGTTCATCGTGCCGATCACCCTCTTCGTGCTCTTTCTCATCGCCTATTGCATCCTGAAGTTTCGCGCGAGCGTCAACCCGACCCCGTCGCGCACCAGCCATAACACGCTGATTGAGGTAATCTGGACGGTCGGGCCGGTCGTCGTCCTGCTCTTGCTCGCCATCCCCTCGTTCCAGCTCTTGACTGCGCAATACACGCCGCCGGAGGAAGCCAAGCTGACCGTCAAGGCGACGGGAAACCAGTGGAACTGGGATTACGAATACCAGACCGAAAACACGCTTTCCTTCAACTCGGCGATCCTGGCGGATTCTGACCGCGCCGCGGCCGGCAAGGAGGACCGCGGCGCTTATCCGCGCCTGCTCGCCGTCGACAACGAGATGGTGGTGCCGGTCAACACCATGACCCGGGTACTGGTGACGGCGGCAGACGTGATCCACGCCTTTGCCATGCCGTCCTTCGGCATCAAGACCGACGCGGTTCCGGGTCGCATCAACGAGGTCTGGTTCAAGGCGGAAAAGGAAGGCCTCTATTACGGCCAGTGCTCGGAGCTCTGCGGCAAGGACCACGCCTTCATGCCGATCGCGATCCGCGTCGTCTCCGACGCCCAGTACAAGACCTGGCTGGCAGCAGCCGGCACCGACCTTCCCGGCGCCAACAAGGCGCTGATGGCCGAGGTCGACGGCAAAGACAAGGTAGCGGCCGCCGGCAACTGATGCCGCGACCAGAAAAGATCAGGGAACGGAGCCGAACATGGCAGACGCTGCAGCTCACGACCACGACCACAAGCCGTATCATGGCTGGGTGCGGTGGGTGTATTCGACCAACCACAAGGATATCGGCACACTCTACCTGATCTTCGCGATCATGGCGGGCTGCGTCGGCGCTGCCCTTTCGGTCGTCATGCGTATGGAACTGCAGGAGCCTGGGATCCAGATTTTCACCGGCCTGGCGCAGATGGTCTACGGCTTGAACGCCGACGCTGCGCTCGACGGCGGCAAGAACATGTACAATGCCTTCACCACCGCCCATGCGCTGATCATGATCTTCTTCATGGTCATGCCGGCGTTGATCGGCGGCTTCGCCAACTGGATGGTGCCGATCATGATCGGCGCGCCGGACATGGCATTCCCGCGCATGAATAACGTCTCGTTCTGGTTGCTGCCACCGGCTTTCATCCTTCTGATCATCTCGGCCTTCGTGCCGAGCGCGCCTGGCGCCTACGGCGTCGGCGGCGGCTGGACGATCTATCCGCCGCTATCGACCTCGGGCCAGCCCGGACCGGCGATGGATCTTGCGATCCTGTCGCTGCACATCGCCGGCGCCTCATCGATCCTCGGCGCCATCAATTTCATCACCACCATCTTCAACATGCGCGCGCCTGGCATGACGCTGCACAAGATGCCGCTGTTCGCCTGGTCGGTGCTGATCACCGCTTTCCTGCTGCTGCTGTCGCTTCCGGTTCTGGCCGGCGGCATCACCATGCTTTTGACCGATCGCAATTTTGGCACCACCTTCTTCGCGCCCGACGGCGGCGGCGACCCGATCCTGTTCCAGCACCTGTTCTGGTTTTTCGGGCACCCGGAAGTCTACATCCTGATCCTGCCGGGCTTCGGCATCGTCAGCCACATCGTCTCGACCTTCTCCAGGAAGCCTATCTTCGGCTATCTCGGCATGGCCTATGCCATGGTCGCGATCGGGGCGGTCGGCTTCATCGTCTGGGCGCACCACATGTACACGACCGGCCTGTCGCTCGACACGCAGCGCTATTTCGTCTTCGCCACGATGGTTATCGCGGTGCCGACGGGCGTGAAGATATTCTCGTGGATCGCCACCATGTGGGGCGGGTCGATTTCGCTCAAGACCCCGATGCTGTGGGCGATTGGCTTCATCTTCCTGTTCACCGTCGGCGGCGTTACCGGCGTCCAGCTTGCCAATGCCGGTCTCGACCGCCCGCTGCACGACACCTATTACGTGGTCGCGCATTTCCATTATGTGCTGTCGCTGGGCGCGGTCTTTGCCATCTTCGCCGGCTGGTACTACTGGTTCCCAAAGATGACCGGCTACATGTATTCGCCTGTCATCGCCAATACCCACTTCTGGGTTACCTTCGTCGGCGTCAACCTCGTCTTCTTCCCGCAGCATTTCCTCGGACTTTCAGGCATGCCGCGCCGCTACATCGACTATCCGGATGCGTTTGCCGGCTGGAACATGGTGTCGTCCTACGGCTCGTATATTTCGGCCGTCGGCGTGGTCATCTTCCTCTATGGCGTGTTCGAGGCCTTCCAGAAGAAGCGGGTGGCCGGCGCCAATCCATGGGGCGAGGGTGCGACGACGCTTGAATGGCAGCTGCCTTCGCCGCCGCCCTTCCACCAGTGGGAACAGCTGCCGAAGATCAAATAGGCTTCTGCCTGGGCGAATACTGAATCGCCGGTTCGCCCGGCGGTTTTGGCCAACGGAATGATGGACTTTAAGTACGCATGGCCCTTGTCGACGACACCTTGACTGACGAACCGGGCTTTCGCATGTCGGAAGCGACGGCGGGCGATTTCTTCGCACTGTTGAAGCCGCGCGTCATGTCGCTGGTGGTGTTCACCGCCTTTGTCGGCCTGGTCGCGGCACCTGTGGCCATCAATCCGCTTCTGGCGGTGATCGCGATCCTCGCTATTGCCATTGGTGCTGGCGCGTCCGGCGCGCTCAACATGTGGTATGACGCCGATATCGATGCGGTGATGACCAGGACCGCCAGCCGTCCGGTGCCGGCCGGCCGCATCCGGCCAGGCGAGGCGCTGAGTTTCGGCCTGGTGCTGTCGGTGCTGTCGGTGATGACGCTCGGCGTGCTGGTCAATTGGTTGTCGGCGACGCTCCTGGCCTTCACCATCTTCTTCTATGCCGTCGTCTACACGATGTGGCTGAAGCGCTGGACCCCGCAGAACATCGTCATCGGCGGTGCTGCCGGCGCCATTCCGCCGGTGATCGGCTGGGTCGCGGTGACCGGAACCGTCAGCCTGGAAAGCGTCGTCCTGTTCCTGATCATCTTCCTGTGGACGCCGCCGCATTTCTGGGCGCTCGCCCTCTTCAAGTCCGAGGACTATGCCAGGGCCGGCATCCCGATGATGCCGAATGTCGCCGGCCAGGCTTCGACCCGACGCCAGATCTTCGCCTATGCGCTGATCCTTGCGCCGGTTGGCGTGCTGCCATGGGCGCTCGGCTTCACCACACCCGTCTATGGCGTCCTTGCGGTGCTGCTTGGCGCCGGCTTCGTCTGGTATGCGTGGCAGGTGCTGCGGATGGCGGATGACGACCATGTGATGAAGCCAGCCAAGGCATTGTTCGGCTATTCGCTGCTCTACCTCTTCGCCATCTTCGCCATCTACCTTGCCGACTGCGTTGTCGGGCGCGCGCTGGCCACGGGCGGAGCATGACCATGGCCGACAAGAAGCTTGAACTCGTCACGCTGACGGAGCGCCAGCAGAAGGCCCGGCGCAACCGCTCGGTAGCCATCGGCCTGGCGCTGGCGGTGCTTGTCGTCATCTTCTACATCGCGACCGTCGTGAAATTCGGTCACAACCTCACCGGAACCATGTGAGGCTCAAGATGAACCGCCAAACAGTGACCAATCCTCAAAAGAAGAACACCAACCGCGTCGTCGCCGGCGTCTGCATCGCCTTTTTCGGCGGCATGATCGGGATGGCCTATGCCGCGGTGCCGCTCTACGCGATGTTCTGCCAGGCGACCGGTTACGGCGGCACTGTGAAACGCGCAACGCAGCAATATGCCGACCGGGTACTCGACCGCGATATCACCATCCGTTTCGACGCCAACACGGCCGGCGTGCCCTGGCAGTTCGAGCCGGTCGCCCGCTCCGTCACCATCAAGATAGGCGAGACGGCGCAGGCGCATTATAGCGCGACCAACAAGTTCGTCCGCGCCACGACGGCCCGCGCGACCTTTAATGTGCAGCCGGAATTTGCGGGGTCTTACTTCAACAAGGTTGAGTGTTTCTGCTTTACCGATACGACGCTGAAGCCTGGCGAGACGCTGGACATGCCGGTCGTGTTCTATGTAGATCCCGACATCGTCAATGCGCCGGAATTGAAGGACCTGAAGACGATTACCCTGTCCTACACGATGTTCCCGGTCGAGAAGAACGAGAAGACCAAGCCGGTGGCGTCGACAGTGCCGGCCGAAGGCACAAGCAACAAAGTTTCACATACCGAACGAAGCCTCGGGGGTTGATATGGCAGACGCGCACGCAAAACCACAACATGACTACCACCTCGTCGACCCGAGCCCGTGGCCATTCCTCGGCTCGGTCGGCGCGTTGGTCACCGCGATCGGCGGCGTCTGTTACATGCAGTATCTCAAGGGCGGCGATTTCCCGATCTTCGGCTTCAACATCGCCAATCCGTGGCTGTTCTTCATCGGCCTCTTGATCGTCATCTACACCATGTACGCCTGGTGGTCGGATACCATCAGGGAAGCGCATGAAGGCCACCACACGCGTGTTGTGTCGCTGCATCTGCGCTACGGCATGATCATGTTCATCGCTTCCGAGGTGATGTTCTTCGTCGCCTGGTTCTGGGCTTTCTTCGACGCCAGCCTGTTTCCCGGCGAGGCACAGCAATATGCCCGCGCCACCTTCACCGGCGGTGTCTGGCCGCCGAAGGGCGTTGAGGTCCTCGACCCCTTCCACCTGCCGCTCTACAACACCGTCATCCTGCTTCTGTCAGGCACTACGGTGACCTGGGCGCACCACGCGCTGCTTCATGGCGACCGCAAGGGGCTGATCAACGGCCTGGTGCTGACCGTCGGTCTCGGCATCCTGTTCACCATGGTGCAGGCTTACGAATACATGCACGCGCCGTTCGGCTTCAGGGATTCGATCTACGGCGCCACTTTCTTCATGGCGACCGGCTTCCACGGCTTCCACGTCATCATCGGCACCATCTTCCTGCTGGTCTGCCTGGTCCGCGCGATGAAGGGCGACTTCACGCCCAAGCACCATTTCGGCTTCGAGGCTGCCGCCTGGTACTGGCACTTCGTCGACGTGGTCTGGCTGTTCCTGTTCGCGTCGATCTATGTCTGGGCCTCGAGCGGCGCGGTCATCGAAGGCCACTGAAATCTTCCTGAGGAAATCGATGAGGCGGCTGCGGCGACGTGGCCGCCTTACCTTTTGGGGTGAAGGGCATTAAAGCGCGTCGCGGCTGAATGGATTCATGCGACGCGCTTTAAGTTCTTGTTTTTATGCATGTCGTTATCGCAAAACCGCTGCGCACTTTTGCGCGACATGCATTAAGGTATCGGAATGAGCGACGACAAGGCGATCTGGCCAGCAATCGATCCGATTTCGGCTGGCCTGCGCGGCCGCTGCCCGCGCTGCGGCGAAGGCCGGCTGTTTTCCGGCTTCCTCACCGTCGGCGAACGCTGCGCCAATTGCGGCCTCGACTATTCCTACGCCGATGCCGGCGACGGTCCGGCGGTGTTCGTCATCCTGATCATCGGCTTCATCGTCGTCGGGCTGGCGCTGTGGATGGAGGTGACGCTCAGCCCGCCGCTCTGGCTGCATTTCCTGCTGTGGATACCGCTGACGCTGGTGCTTTGCCTGGGCGCGCTCAGGCTGATCAAGGGTGTGCTGCTGACGCTGCAATACCGCAACAAGGCGGCAGAGGGCAGGCTGGACTTGGGCGAATGAGCACGACATCCGCTTCGATTGCAGGCCGTTCGCGGCCGAAGACGGCACTGCTGCTTGGGCTTGGCCTCGTGCTGTTCTTCATCCTGCTGGCGCTCGGCACCTGGCAGGTCCAGCGCCTGTACTGGAAAGAGGGTCTTCTCCAGACCATCGACCGGCGCACGCACTCAGCGCCCGTGCCGTTGGCCGAGGTCGAAAAGCGGTTTGCCGCCAGCGGCGATGTGGATTACACGCCGGTGACGGCATCAGGCACGTTCCTGCATCAAGGCGAGCGACATTTCTTCGCGACCTGGGAAGGCCAGTCCGGTTTCGATGTCTTCACGCCATTGCATCTGGAGGACGGCCGCTTCGTCCTGATCAATCGCGGCTTCGTGCCGTACGATCTCAAGGACGCTGCCAAGCGCCCGCAAAGCCATGGTGCGGGCCAGGTAACGGTGACGGGGCTCGCCCGCAATCCGCTGCCGGCAAAGCCCTCGATGATGCTTCCCGACAATGATCCGCAGAAAAACATCTTCTACTGGAAGGATCGCGACGCCATGGCGGCCAGCGCTGGTCTGCCGGCCGGCGCGGGGCTGGTGCCATTCTTTATCGACGCGGACGCCACGCCGAACCCGGGTGGGCTGCCGGTCGGCGGCGTGACAATCATCGACCTGCCGAACAGCCATTTGCAATATGCCGTAACCTGGTACGGCCTTGCCGCTGCCCTTGCCGGCGTCCTCATCTTTAGGCTTCGCCGCCCGGCGAAAGACGCATCGGCCCGAAAATCGGAATCGATTTTCGGAAAGCACGATGCGTAGATTGAAAGTGTAAAGCGTACTTTGTGCGTCCAAATGGACGCACGTCGCTCTATGATCGGCCCTTGACAGGGCAGGGGTGCGCACCTCATTTCGCGCCTTGAGTTCAAGACTTGAGTTCACGCTACGACCAACCGGCCGGGAATCATGCTTCACACGACCACAAAGCCACCGCTGACGATAAGGCTCTGCCAGCCGCGCGGCTTCTGCGCCGGCGTCGACCGCGCCATCCAGATCGTCGTGCTGGCGCTGAAGAAATATGGCGCGCCGGTCTATGTTCGCCACGAGATCGTCCATAATCGCTACGTCGTCGAGGGACTGCAAAGCCTCGGTGCGGTGTTCATCGAGGAGCTCTCCGAGATACCGGCTGAGCATCGTCAGAGCCCGGTCGTCTTTTCGGCGCATGGCGTGCCGAAGTCGGTGCCGGCGGACGCCCAGGCGCGCAACCTCTTCTATCTCGACGCCACCTGCCCGCTGGTGTCGAAGGTCCACAAGCAGGCAATGCGCCATCAGCGGCTCGGCCGTCATGTGCTTCTGATCGGCCATGCCGGCCACCCGGAAGTGATCGGCACGATGGGGCAGTTGCCGGACGGCGCCGTCACCTTGATCGAGACCGAAGCCGACGCCGCGAATTTGGTGCCCGCCGACCCGCAGGCGCTCGGGTTCGTCACCCAGACGACGCTGTCGGTCGAGGACACCGCCGGCATCATTCGGGTGCTTAAGGATCGTTTTCCCGATTTGCATGCGGCGGCAGCGGAATCGATCTGCTACGCCACCACCAATCGCCAGGAAGCGGTCAAGGAGACCGCCGCGGGTGCCGATCTCTTCCTGATCGTCGGCGCTCCCAACTCCTCAAATTCGCGGCGCCTCGTCGAAGTGGCCGAACGCGCCGGCGCCTCGATGTCGCTTCTGGTGCAGCGCGCCTCCGAAATTCCATGGACCGAGATCGCCGGCATCTCGACGCTCGGTCTTTCGGCAGGTGCCTCGGCACCGGAAATCATCGTCGACGAGATCATCGATGCGTTCCGGCAGCGCTTCGACGTAACCATCGAGCTGGCGGTGACGGCGACGGAAACCGAGGATTTTCCGGTGATGCGGGTGCTGCGCGACGTCGAGCTGACGGCCGCCGACATGGCTTTCGTCAACGGGGCCGCGTAAGGTTCATGGCGGTCTACACCGACGTCAACGAAGGCGAGCTCGGCGCGTTCCTCAAGGCCTATCCAGTCGGCGATCTCCTGTCCTACAAGGGCATAGCCGAAGGCACCGAGAACTCGAACTTCCTGCTGCACACGACCAGCGGCTCCTACATCCTGACGCTCTACGAAAAGCGCGTCGACAAGGCCGACCTGCCGTTCTTCCTCGGCCTCATGAGCCATCTCGCCAGGAAGGGCATTTCCTGCCCGCTTCCGGTGACCGCGCATGATGGCGACGTCATCGGAACGCTTGCCGGCCGGCCGGCGGTCATCATCACCTTCCTCGAAGGCGTTTCGCTGCGGCGGCCGACATCAGCGCACTGCAGCGAGGTCGGCAAGGCGCTGGCGGCGCTGCATCTGGCCGGCGCCGACTTTCCGATGACCCGTCCGAATGCCCTTGCCATCGATGGCTGGCGCAAGCTGTGGAGCGCCTCTCGCCCTCGCGCCGACGAGGTCGAGCCGGGACTGGCGGCCGAGGTCGATGCCGACTTCGCCGATTTCGAGAGGAACTGGCCGAACGGCCTGCCGGAAGGCATCATCCATGCCGATCTTTTCCCTGACAACGTCTTCTTCCTCGGCGAGAAACTGTCGGGGCTGATCGACTTCTATTTCGCCTGCAACGATCTCTACGCCTATGATGTCGCTACCTGCCTCAATGCCTGGTGCTTCGAGAAGGATTTTTCCTTCAACCTGACCAAGGGCACGGCGCTGCTTGCCGGCTACCAAAGCGTGCGGCCCTTGAGCGGCGAAGAGAAAGCTGCGCTGCCGATGCTGGCGCGCGGCTCGGCACTGCGCTTTATGCTGACCCGGCTTTACGACTGGCTGATCATTGCCAACGGCGGGCTGGTCGTGAAACGCGATCCGACCGAATATATCAGGCGTATGCGTTTCCACCGGGCGATCAAATCTCCTTCCGAATACGGACTGACATGACCAAGCGCGTCGAAATCTTTACCGATGGTGCCTGTTCGGGCAATCCGGGGCCTGGCGGCTGGGGGGCTGTCCTGCGCTTCAACGGCGTCACGAAGGAACTGTCGGGCGGCGAGGCTGCTACCACCAACAACCGCATGGAACTTTTGGCCGCCATCTCGGCGCTCAATGCGCTGAAAGAACCCTGTTCGGTCGATCTTTATACCGACAGCAACTATGTCAAGGACGGCATTTTCAGCTGGATCGACGGCTGGAAGCGCAACGGCTGGAAGACCGCTGCCAGGCAACCGGTGAAGAATGCCGAACTGTGGCAGGCGCTCGACGAGGCGCGCAACCGTCATCAGGTGATCTGGCATTGGATCAAGGGCCATGCCGGCCATCCGGAGAACGAGCGTGCCGACGAATTGGCGCGGCTCGGCATGGCGCCGTTCAAGAACAAGACGGCCAGGCCCGCGCCCGTTTCGGCTGGGGAAAACACCCAAGCCAAACAGCCGGCAGCCAGGAAACTGCGCCGCTCGACCCAAAGTTACTGACCAGTCTGGGCTACTGACCAGTCTTGACTACTGACCAGTCTGGTCCGCCATATTCAGCGGATCAGCAGCGCTGTGCCGAAAAGTCCGAGCGCGAACACAGTATGCGATACGAGGTTGAGGGCGCGGATCTGCATCGGGTTGGGGCGCTTTGACGCGGCCCAGCCGGCGCCCATGCCGGGCGCCAGCAGGAACCAGCCGGCGCCTACGGTGACGATGCCAAGGATGAAGGCCGGCAGGAAGGTCGGCGCGGCCAGCCACGCCGCTCCCGCCAAAACGGCCAGAACGATGCCGTAGACGATGCCGACAAAATAGTGGAAGGCCCAGCCCAGCGCCGATTCATGCGCATAGGGTGCTGCCTCGCCGATATCGTCATGGAAGACCTTGCCGTCCCTCAGGTGCCAGACCCAGCGACCAACCAGTCCCCAGTTCGGCCGTGGCTGAGCAAACACCGTGTTCAGGAAAATCGCCCAGAGGTCCATGAGCGCCGTGGCGCCGATGCCGATCGCCACAGCACGCCAGAAGTGGTCAAACATCATTGAGGTCCCCTAAAAGCAGGCAATTCCCGAACAGCGTTCTTTGCACGCCCAATTGGATGCGCGGCTGCCGAAACGAGCGCGATCGTCAGGCCAAAGGACCGCGGCAACCTCGGCCTATGCTGTCGCCAAAACGGAAAGCTGTCCGAGAATGTGAGCAGCACCGGATTCATCAACGCCAGGCTTTGTCTCGACATTGAGCGCGGCGACCTTGCCGTCGTCGACGATCATCGAAAACCGCTTCGAGCGCAGCCCCATGCCACCGCCGGAAAGGTCGGCGTCGAGACCGATCGACTTGACGAAATCGCCATTGCCGTCGGCAAGATAGAGGATCTTGCCTTCACCGCCGCTGAAGCGGGCCCAGGCGCCCATTACGTGAACATCGTTGACGGCGACGACGGCGATGGTGTCGACGCCGCGCGCCAGGATGGCGTCGTAATTATCCAGAAAGCCGGGCAGATGGTTGTTGGAGCAGGTCGGCGTGAAAGCGCCGGGAACAGCGAACAGCACCACCTTCTTTCCCGAGAAAATCTCGGCCGTCGTGATCGCTTTTGCGCTGTCGGCAGTCATCGTCTTGAAGCTCGCTTGGGGCAGCTTGTCGCCAACGGCAATCATCATCGTGGTCCTCGTTTTGACAAATGGAAGGGAGTGTCCTTGCGATAGCGAATTCAGCCGTTTCCCGCAACTGTCGGGGTGGCCGGAGCAAGGGATGTTCGATCTGAACATCCTTTGCTGGGGATCAAGGGAACGGCAGCAGGCCTTCGACGGCGCCGGCCGCAGTTGTCAGCGTGTAGTACAGTCCGCCATCCGTCGGCGTCGTCGTCGGTCTGTCGAGGATCGGCACGGTAAACACCAGCTTGCCGTCCTTTTCGCTGCGGGCCGGCACGCCGAACATGTAGTCCCGCTCGCCGGCGACGAAGAAATCCGCTGCTTTGGGATTGCCCGGAAAGCTCGCCTCGACAATCAGTGTCGCGCGGTCGCCCGGCAGGATATTGACGCCGAAATCGGGTCTTGCGGGAGCAGGCAGCGTTGCAAGCGCCGCCTTCACCAAAGCGGCGTCTTCGACATTGTCCGGATCGGAGCCCGGATCGATGGTCAGCTTTGTTTGCACCGGGATGCAGATCGTCTCACAAATTCCGAGAAAGATATCGGCAACGATGACGGCCGGCTCGTTCGGCGCCGACAGCGTGAACGTTACCGGCAGCGAAACCGGATGGTCGTAGCCGGCCCATTTGCCGGAGCCGTCGTCGTGGCGCTGGGGTGGTGGAAACGAAAACGTCGCGTTGGCAATGTTGGTGCTGGCCGAGATATCGATTTGCGGCGGCACGCCCGCGTCGCCCGGATCGCGCCAGTAGGTTTTCCAGCCAGGCTTGAGCGAAATGTCGAGGACGCCATGGATGCGTCCGGCTGTGTCGGGCTTGCCGCTGGTCACAAGGCGTACTTTGCCGCCTTCGCTTTCGTACCAGATCGACGAGGAGGCTGCGGCGGGAAGACCGGTTCCACATCCGACAGCGGCGCTGAGCAGCAGGACTTTCAAGCTTTGCATGGCGGTGATTTGAGCGTCCGTTCATGGCTGCGCAATGACTTCATGGCGTCGCTGCTATCATATTTGCGTGACCTCGGGCACAGCTTTGTGTGACCTCGGGCACAGCTTTGCGTGGCTTGGATGCACATCTGCGACCAAATCGCGCGCGGCGCATCTTTTCGGCGCTCCAGAAACGCGTTACGCTCCCCTCATGGACTTGTTGCGCCACAAGAAGATGGCTGCGGGACGCGGCTTTCTCGACGACCAGTTCCTGATTGCCATGCCCGGCATGAAGGACGACCGCTTCACGCGCTCCGTCATCTATATTTGCGCGCACAGCGACGAAGGCGCGATGGGCCTGGTCATCAACCAGACACAGCAGATGCTGTTTCCGGATCTGCTCGTGCAACTCGGCATCATGAACGAACAGGAGGCGATCCGCTTGCCCGCGCAGGCCCGCGACTTCGTTGTCCGCAACGGCGGACCGGTGGACCGCAGCCGCGGCTTTGTCCTGCATTCGGGCGACTACCGGGTGGAATCGTCGCTGGCCGTCTCCGACGACATTTGCCTGACCGCGACCGTCGACATATTGCGCGCCATTTCGTCGGGCCGCGGGCCTCGGCACGCGCTGATGGCGCTCGGCTATTCGGGCTGGGGCGCCGGTCAGCTGGAAAGCGAAATCGCCGAGAACGGTTGGCTGACCTGCCCGGCAAATGCGGAGCTTCTGTTCGATACCGACATCGAACGCAAATACGACCGGATACTCGCTTCGATCGGTATCGACCTCGCGCATCTCAGCCTGGCCGCCGGTCACGCCTAATGCATGTCGCGCAAAAGCATGCCCTCGGGCTTGACCCGTGGGTGTGTAGCGGTTTTGCGATAGCGACATGCATAAAACGACAACCTAAAGCGCGTCGCGTGAGGCCGATCAACGCGACGCGCTTTAGAGGTGAAAACCCGTACCTGGCTGGTTACCGCCGCATTGCCATCGCCAGCCGTTTGCCCAGATCGTAGACGAGATTCTCGAAACCCGACGTCCAGGACAGGTCAGCCTGTTTCACGCGCGTTTCGACATCGCTGTATTTGCCGATGCGGGCTTCCAGGAAGGAGCGCAGGCGCTGGTGAAACTGGCCGACGGTGAGCTGTTTTCCCTCGGCCTTGAAGATCGCAATATTGAAGCGTGCCGCCTTGGGGAAGATTGTGCTGGCCGTGGCATTGGGCTTCTCATCGGCATTCGACAGGAGCGCTGCTGCCCCGTTGGTGCCAAGGAAATGGGGGAGGTAGAGATCCCTTTCATCCATGGCCTTCTCAAGACGAGCTTCGATGCGTTGCTTGGCCGCAAGAAGGTTCTTGGCCGCAAGTGCCGCCGACAGATAGGGATCGCGCCTGAATTCAAGGATGCGCTGTTCTTCGGCCTTGTCCTCGACGAAATGGTATTCGCGTTTGCCCTCGGGGCGGGTCCGTATCAGTTCCGCTTCGTCGCCCAGGCCGAATTCTGCACCGTGCTTCTTCACCGCCTCGAGCCATGTCTGGTCGAGGAATTGCATAAGACCAAGCGCCGACCCTTTAGACGGGCGATTGTTGATGTCGAAGGAGGATTCCTTTTCGGCGATCGCAAAAAGCGTATCGGCAGGAAATTGGGTGTCCTTGGCTGCACGAAGGATTTCGCTGGCGATGTGCTGCGACACCTTGTACTCGCCGAACTCGTGCATCGACATGCCGATGACGATCTGTTCCGCGCCTTCGGAAAGGATGGAGACGGTGCCCTTCAATGCCTCGGCCAGCGTGCGTTCTCCCTCGCGTCCAGAGGTCGATATGGTGTCTGGATCGATGATGTCGAACTTGGGCGCGGCCGAGGGGAAACTCAGAGCCGAGAACGGAACAGCAGTGGCAACCGCGGCTTCGGTCACGCCGTTGACCAGGACTCCCGAATAGACCGGCCATGGCATGGCTGCCACGGTCGCCGCCAGGCCAAGCCCCGCCATCCTTTTCGACAAAGGCCGTCCGCCCGAAAGGACGAAGGCTCCGCAAGCAAAGAATTCAAATGTTCTTTGGAGTGACGCCAGGTCCCCCTCCGTTCCTTGTCTAGCCGCCCAGATATTTTGGGGCAGGTCAATTTCCAACGTTGAGCCGTCAACGTCGAAAAAGACAAGAAGAACGGTCAGTGCTTCATTCAACTAGTCATGGATAATGGCGGCACAATGGCCACAGTGCGGCAAAATAATTCAAAATGTAAAACAAGCTGGTTTTAATCGAGGACTGCGTAGCCGATGCGTTGCTTGTGAAGCCTCTCGATTGGCGAGCAGAAATTTCCCTGAGGTGGTCTGCCCTCGACTGCAGCCGGGCAATCCTTTCGGTTCTCGAACGGCAGATTGTGAATGAGCAGCCATTCTCGGCACAATACTCGATCGAACCAGTTCTCCGCTGGTGAGAGGTCATTTATCCTTTGGCTGTCGCCAGATTGGTGCTGAGCTCGAAGGCCAGTCCCGACCCGATGGTGTATGGCTGCAGCACGGACGCACTCTCGCTCACGATCGCCTCCACGACGCGCTTGCGTTCCTGATCACCCAATTCCTTGGCTAAGGAACTCATCCCGACCAGCGCCATCGTATTCAAATGCAGGAAAGGTACGCCTTCCCCGAATTGGATGGTGCGCGAAACAATCCTCGATCGGACCTCGTGGAAGCCGGCGTCTCGCAGCAGCGCCTCAAGCGGAGCCGCTTCCCCGAAGCTGTACCGCTGATCGGCGATGGCGCCCAGATGGCGCTCCGCGACGCGGCGCAGGTCGCGAAAGAACGGGATTTCGTCGTCCGGGCGCCACGTGGCGATTGCCAGCCTGCCACCCTTCGTCAGCGCGCGACGCATCTGCGCCGCCGCCGCGGGTTTGTCAGGAAAGAACTGCAGTCCTTGCTGGCAGACGACCACGTCGAACGTCTCACCACTACGCAGAGGCAACTCGCCGGCATTGCCCTGGCGCCAGTCGACGGCTGGTTCTACAGCCCGCGCCACGGCAAGCATGTCCGCGCTGACGTCGACACCGACGATATATCCGGCTCCACCGAGCCGCTCTTTTGCAACGCGCGCCACTATTCCTGTTCCACAAGCGATATCGAGTACGCGATCGCCCGAAGACAATTCCAACTCGTCAAGAGCCATCTCGGCCCATGGACGGAAGAGAGGGCCGACGAGCCACCGCTCGTACATCTCCGGGAAACTTACCTGGTTCATTGCGTAGCTGGGCAAGGTCATGATCGTCCTCCCTCAAATTTCCATCCGACCATTGTGACCCTTCACCCGCGCTAGATCCAACGGGACCCATCGCACCTGAACATCTATGCGGCTTTCGGGCAGTCAGGCTCGCATAGGCGAAGCGGCCGGAGAATGAGGGTCCGCGCCTGGCGTTTCGAGGATCCGCAAGGCGCGATCAGGCTCGGCAACGTGGCCCTGACTTCAGGCGTTGCTTTCAGCCGTTTTCAACCGTCTGTAGCGAGCAGGGCGCATGACTATGGCAGATGTACTCCACTGGCACCAGCAGGTGCTCGCAAGGCGCATCGGGCCACGTTTGGCGCCATAAAATGACGTTTTGCATCGACGAGAAGCGAAAACCCTTCAGCGGGCTTTGGACCTTCAGCCAGAGCGCTCCGTCGGTAATGGCAACACTCTTCGCGTCACGCGGCTTCGCCGCGTGCAAGGGCCGCCGCCTGCTCCAGACTCACGCCCTTGACCAGGGGGTCAGCGTGCCGATGCACCAGGCGCCATTCCGCCTCTTCGCGGCGATAAACCAAGGTAACCCGCAGCGGCCAATCCTGGGCCGGCAGACCGCCGACCTCGACATGCGGGCGTTCAATGATCGCGAGGACCACCATGTCGGCGGAACCATAGGCTTGAAGAAGTTCGTGCTCGAAGGTCCCGTTCTTGAAAAAGCGGCCCATTGCTTCGATCCGCTCCGCAGTCAGTTCAGAAGTCCGCGTGGGCTTTCCGCCGAATGGAGACATCAGCAGGAAGTCCCCGGTATGTGGGATCACCTCGTAGTACTTCGTTATCTCCCCGCGCATCAGCGCCGAATTTGCTTCCGCAGAACGCTCGACGAGATCGGCAACCGTCTGGTCCATGGCAGGCTCCGCAAGAGCCTGTGCCGAGGCGTTCGTTAATCTTGCAGTTTCTGACAATGCCACGCCAGCGCTTGCTGCGGCGAGAAGGGAACGTCGTGATACTGGCATGCGGGTGGCTCCTGCATCTGTTTCCGATGCGAAGCGCGCCTTGCGCTGCTCCGCTTGCTCAGGAGATCGCACTTCGATGATGCTGAATCCAGTGATATGATTTCATCGACATGCTGAATAGAATTGATCTCAACCTCCTCGTTCTGTTTGAGATCGTGCACGACGAGTGCCACGTGGGCTTAGCGGCCGAAAGGTTATCAGCAAAGCTCAAGCCTCAGCGCTAAACGCCTAGCCTGGCCAATCGAACGTCTGGGCAGCTCGGACCATTGCCGCCGTCGCCGGGCTATAGGGCCGGCCCGGAATGCTAGCCAGGGACACCGTGCGTGCCACCGCGGGTTCGATCAGCGGACGCTGCAAAAGTTCAGGCGATGTCACCGAATATTCAGGCATGAAGGCGAAGCCGATCCGCGCCAGCACCATTGATTGGATCCAATCCTCGCGCTCGGAACGAAAGCGGGCATAAAGGCTGACGTTTCTTTCCCGGCACGCACCCATTACCAGGTCCCGCATTTCGCAGGACAGACGATCGACATAGGGTTCTTGAGAGAGATCGACCAACTTGATTGCATTGAGGCTCGCAAGCCGATGATCCGGCGCGAATACGACGACGTAACGCTCACTGTAGAGATCATGGACGCGGAACGCCGCTCCCAATCCCTCCAGCGGATTGAGAACGGCAACATCGAGATCGCCTTGCTCGAGCCTGTTTTTCAGTTCCTGGACGCTCGCCTCGCTAACTTCAAGCTCGACGCCATGATAGTCGCGCTGGAACTTTGCGAGGAACCGGGCGAGTTTCACATGGCCGATGGTCGACATGACGCCGAGGCGGATCGGCACCTGGTTGAGCAGCCTGAAATTGTCGGCAAGCGTTCTGGTTGCGTGGGCCTCCTGTATGATCTGCTGAAGATGCGGCAGAATGGAGCGCCCGAACTCACTCAGGAGGACGCGCTTTCCCTCGCGGTGGAACAAAGGCGCGCCAAGCTCATCCTCGAGCGTCTTGACCGCTTTGGTGAGCGCCGGCTGAGACACGTTGCAATCGGAGGCGGCTTTGGTGAAGTTCAGCATCTTCGCGGCGGCAAGCACGTAGCGGACCTGAAACATCTCCATGGCAAGCCCTCCCGAGGCGGTTCCACGAAACGACATTGTAATCCTTTCATCGATAACTGTCGGCTATCGATCGATAGAAAAAATGTCGTTCTCTTTCGCCCGCCGCTGCATTCAACTCCTGTGGTCACTGTTTACAGGAGGAGATCTGGAAATGACCGTCTACATGGTGGAACGCGACCTCAAGGCCATCAGCATGGAAGCTCTGGGAGATGCGCAGAAGGCGGCGATCAGCAAAGCCGCCGAGATGACCTCCAACGGCACCGACATCAGCTACCTGCGCTCGACCTTCGCACCGGAGGACGGGCGCTGCATGTGCCTGTTTGACGCTGCCTCCGATGTCGACGTGAAGCGTCTAAACGACGATGCGGGGCTGCCCTATCACAGAATCGTGCCGGCGCTCGATCTTACCCCATAGGGCCGGCGCGACCGGGCTCGTGATGGCTATCCGGGCCCGGTGTTCTTGCGGAGTTATGCAGCGCGTCAGTTTGAATCTTTGGAACGACGGAAGGGCCAAGTCGTTCGTGCTGCATCCGCCAGCCACACGCGTTGCCAGGAGAGTCGGAGCATGTTTGGCAATTCGGGCGCCCTTCCTCTGCCTCGCCCGCTTGGGCGTCGTGTGGATAATCTTGCGCAGTCGTTCATGCGCCAGCGGCTCGGATCGCAGATGGACTTCTCGACCCCGCAGGGCGAGCCGGCGCTGTTGCCGCCCAACTCGGTGTCGTGGCGTATTTTCAAGAACCCGGTTGCGCTGTTCATCGGCGGGGTTACGGCGGTGCTGCTCGAATTGGCAGAGCCGCGGGTTCGCGACGCCATTTGGCAGCACAGCACATTCCGCTCCGACGCGCTCCGACGATTACGGCGCACTGGCCTCGCCGCCTTGGTCACGGTCTACGGTCCCCGGACCAAGGCCAAGGCCATGATTGAAGGTGTGGTCAGGATGCATGGGCGCGTTTCAGGCCGAACCAGCGAAGGTGAGCCATACCACGCCACCGACCCGGAGTTGCTGGACTGGGTGCAAGCGACGGCCGGGTTTGGTTTCATGGAGGCCTATCACGTCTATGTGCATCGACTGCATTTTTTCGAACGGGATGCGATGTTCGCCGAGGCTCGCCCGGTCGCGCTTCTCTATGGTGCGGTTGACGCGCCCACGTCGCAGGCCGAGCTTTACGCGCTGTTCGACGTGATGAGGCAAAGACTCGTCGCATCGCCGATCGTCCTGGAATTCCTGCAGATCATGGAAGACGTTCCCGTCTTGCCGGGGGTGGCTCAACCGCTTCAGCGGCCATTTCTGAAGGCGGCTGTCGAGATCCTGCCCCGCTGGGTCCGCAAGCGGTTGGCACTCGGCGACCACTGGACGTTGAAGCCGTGGGAGCGTGCTTTTGTGAAGACGACGGCTGCAATCTGCGAGCGCATCGTGCTCCCTTCATCTCCGGCCGTCCAGTCGTGCCGTCGCCTCGGTCTTCCCGAGAACTATCTCTATCGCCGACAGAAGGCACCTAGACACGAGCAGCACGGTCGCGATCATGCGGGATTTGATGCTCGCATAAGGGAAAGCGACGGGTTAAAAGTGCGGCAATGGCCGCCCTAAGGGCGCGTATCTCGCGTTGGGGAATGTCCAGCAAAGGGCCCGAAAGCGACGATCAGCGGAGCCGGAACTTCCTATCATTTCGACCTGGCAGGCTGTCGGACATGCTCCGCTGGTAGCCGCCCAGCAGTTCCCTCGCGATCCTGTTCAGGGCGTCGCGAGGCCGGTCCCGCGACGGGCCGCATCGACGCTCCACGCGCCGCCTCCCGCGAAAAAGAAGTACAGGAAAATGAAGCAGTAGAGGATCGACGAGTCGCCCTCGTTGACAACCGGAAAGAAGTTTTGCGGCGCATGCGCCATGAAATAGGCGACCGCCATGTTGCCGGACAGAATGAACGCGACGGGCCGGGTGAAGAGTCCGAGGGCAAGCAGCGCGCCTCCGATCAGCTCGATCAATGCCTGGATCACAATAAGCCCCGACAGTTGCATCGGCTCGGGAGCGGGCGGAAAATTGAAGAGCTTTTGAGTTCCGTGCTCCAGAAACAGCAGCGCCGACATGATCCTCACGACGCTTAACCACACCGGAGCCCAGGCAGAAATCTTGTCGAAATTCATCAGTTGGCCTCCATCATGACCCGGTGATTCCGGGCAGCAGGCTGAATTGTCAGCGGGTCTGCTCTTCGCACCGATTTCGCGAAGTGGGTATGATGCACAGCGCGAGGCGTAAACCAATACTCCCAGTTCACAGTCGCGTGACCGCAGGTCGTACTTTGATGGAGTGCCGAGCCGCGGGAGCTGAGACCTTCGATGTGCTCCAGCGGGTGCCAATCGCCAGGCTCATGCCGCCCAAAAAGGGCAGCGGTTTTGGGACAACGACATGAATAAGATCAAGCCCGGGTCAGCGGATACTGTTCCTTCAGCGTCCTCAGCACCTGATCGCCGGGCATCGGCGCGCCGAACATGAAGCTCTGCACATATTCGCAGCCCATCTGGCGCAGCTCGAGCGCATCGCTTTCGTCCGAAATGCCCTCGGCCACGACCGAAAGGCCGAGTTCATGCGCCATGTTGACCATCGATTTGAGCAGCACCGCGCGCTTCGGTGTGGTGTCGTCGACAAAGCTCTTGTCGATCTTGATCGTGTCGAAGGGAAAGCGCGTCAGATAGGCCAGCGATGAGTAGCCGGTGCCGAAATCGTCCAGCGACAGGCCGATGCCAAGCTTCTTCAGCTTGTTCAGCACATGGGCTGTCTGCTCGGGATTGTCCATCACCAGCGATTCGGTGAGCTCGAGCCGGAAACAGCGCGGCTTCAGATTGGCCCGCGCGATCACCGAGCGGACGTCGCTGACCAGATCGCGGCGGATGAGCTGTCGGCTGGACAGGTTGACCGAAACCGACAGCGGCGCGTCGCCGATCTGCTTTTGCCAGCCCGCCAGATCTTCGGCGGCCTGTTGCATGGCGAACAAGCCAAGCTGCACGATCAGGCCGCAGCTCTCGGCGACCGGGATGAAATCGCCTGGCGGGATCATGCCGCGACGCGGATGATCCCAGCGCAAAAGCGCCTCGAAGCCGGCAACACTGCCGTCTTCCAGCCGCACGATGGGCTGGTAGGCGAGTGTGAATTCGCGCCGTTCGATGGCGCGGCGCAGGTCGGACTCGAACTGCAGCCGGTCGGTGCCGACGGTCCGGAAGGCGGGTCGGAACGGTTCGATCCTGTCGCCGCCAAAACGCTTGGCCTGGTGCATGGCAAGCTCGGCGTCCTTGACCATGTCCTCGGCCGAACTCTGCGCCGAGGTCCAGGTGACCAGACCGATCGAGGCGGTCAGCACGATTTCGCGTTTGGCAAAGGTAATCGGATTGTTGATCGCATGCTTGATGGCATCGGCAACGGCTGCGATGCGGGCCGGGTCCTGCTCGGAAAGCAGCATCAGCGCGAACTGGTCGCCGGCAAAGCGCGACAGCGAATCCTTCGGCTTGAGCAGCCGGTGCAGCCGGCGTGCAACAGTGAGCAGGATGGTATCGCCGGCCGAGATGCCGAGCCCGTCATTGACCTGCTTGAACCGGTCGATGTCGATGACGAAGACGGTGGGACGGACCTTCTCTTCGGTGCGCGCGATCGAGATGATCGCCTCCAGCCGGTTCATAAGCAATTCGCGGTTCGGCAGGCCGGTCAGATTGTCGTGCACGGCATCGTGCAACAGCCTCTCCTCGGACTTCTTCTGCTCCGTCACGTCGACCATGGTGCCGACGCAGCGGATGACCTCGCCGTCCGATCCGATCACCGGCCGGGCGCGCAGCGAAAACCAGTGATAGTGCCCGTCGGCGCCGCGCAGGCGGAAATTCTGCGACACCCGGCCGCGCCGGTGTTCGAGCACCACGTCGAGCGTCGTACGGAAGGTGTCGCGGTCGTCGGCATGGAGTACCGGCAGCCAGTTGCGGGCAGCGCCGCCCAGGCTGTCGGGCGCAAGGCCAAGCTGGATGCTGACATCCGGCTTGGTGACGACGCGGTCGCGCATCACGTCCCAGTCCCACACCGTGTCGCCCGATCCGGCCACGGCCAGCGCCTGCCGTTCGAGATCGGAGAACAGGCCCTGATGCAGCGCACCGCCGGAAAAGGCGTGCTGCATGACGGTGAAGCCGATGAGCAGGATGATGAGGATCAGCCCGCCGCCCAGTGCCGGCTGGGCGATGTCATTGTCGAGCATGCCGGTGATCGCCATCCACGACCCGCATAACCACAACAGGACCATGACCCAACTGGGCACCAGCATGATGGCACGGTCGTAGCCGCGTATGCCGAGGAAGATGATCAGGCCGAGACCGGTCAGCGCGGTGGCGGCGAAGGACAGCCTGGCGATGCCGGCGGCGACCGCCGGGTCGACGATTGCAACGCCGGCGATCAGCAGCAGCCCCAGAATCCAGACCAGAGCGCCGTAGCTGAAATGGCCGTGCCATCGGTTAAGGTTGAGATAGGCGAACAGGAACACCACGAAGGTCGCTGCAAGCGCCACCTCCGTTCCGGCCCGCCACATCTGCTCGTTGCCGGGCGATATTTCCAGGACCTTGTTGAGAAAGCCGAAATCGATGCAGATATAGGCGAGCACCGCCCAGGCGAGCGCTGCGGTTGCCGGGAACATCGAGGTCCCCTTGACGACGAAAAGGATGGTCAGGAACAGCGCCAGGAGGCCGGCGATGCCGATGACGATGCCGCGAAACAGCGTGTAGGAATTGACCGAATCCTTGTAGGATTCCGGCTCCCAAAGATAGACCTGCGGCAGTTTGGGCGACGCCAGTTCGGCAATGAAGGTGATCACCGTTCCGGGGTTCAGCGTCACCCGGAACACATCAGCGTCGGGGCTGCTCTGGCGGTCGAGCGCGAAGCCCTCGCTGGGCGTGATCGCGGCAATGCGGGTCGAGCCGAGATCCGGCCAGAAGATACCGGAATTCACCAGCCGGAAATGCGGTGCGACGATCAGCCTGTCGAGCTGCTGGTCGGTGGTGTTGGCAAGCGCGAACACCGCCCAGTCGCCGGTCGAGCGCGCATCATTGGCCTCGACCTCGATGCGCCGCACGATGCCGTCCGGTCCCGGAGCAGTCGACACCTGAAAATTCTCGCCCTGGTTGCGGTAGATTTCGACGGCGCCCGAAAGGTCGAGCGCCACATCGTCGCGGGCAATCTTGATCGGTTCGACGGCGAAGGCCGAAGACGCCGCGCAGAGCACGACGATTGCCGTCAGCACAAAGGCGAACAACGACCCGATTCGCAGGAAATTCGTCAAAATCAGTCCTTCGTTTCCGCGCCCGGCGGATCGTCCTCGATCCGGGCGTAGAGGTAGTGGTCCTGCCAGATGCCGTTGATCCTGAGATAGGATCGGAGAAGTCCTTCGCGCCGGAATCCGGCTTTTTCAAGCACGCGGATCGACCGGGCGTTGTCGGGAATACAGGCAGCTTCGATCCGGTGCAACCTCAGCGTATCGAAGGCGAAGCGCGTCACCACCTTGACCGCGTCGGTCATCAGGCCACGGCCGCTGTAGCGCTCGCCGATCCAGTAGCCGATATGGCCGCTTTGCGCGACGCCGTGGCGGATATTGCCGAGGGTGATTCCACCGACAAGCTTGCCGTTGCTTTTGTCGAAGATGAAGAAGGCTATGGCCGTTCCCTGCGCATAGTCTTCGCGATAGCGGCTGAGGCGATGCCGCCAGGCCGTGCGGTCGAGCTCGTCGGGGTTCCAGCGCGGCTCCCACGGCTCCAGGAAGGCGCGGCTTTCCCCGCGCAGCACCGACCATTCCCGATAGTCGTTGGTCAGCGGCACGCGCAGCGTGACCCGGTCACCCTTCAGTGCCGGCAGGTCACGGCGAAAGAAAGGGAGCGCGAACATGACGCTTTGATGGACTTAGCCGGCGAGCTTTCGGGCCGTGGTCTGCGTGCCCGAAAGCGACTCGAGGACCGCCTCATAGGGAGCGAGCGTGCCCACCGGTCCGACGGCAGTCAGCGTCGGCTTGGTCGAAAACAGCCGTGACGACAGGTCCGTCAACCGCTCGACCGTCAACGCCGACAGCCGTTCCATCAGCTCTTCCTTGGCGATCGGCCGGCCGAACAGAAGCATTTGCCGGGCGATCTGCGAGGCGCGGCTGGCTGGGCTTTCGGCCGACATGATCAGGCCTGCACGGTACTGGGCGCGTGCCCGGTCGAGTTCTTCCTGCAGGATGTTCTCGCCGACCTTCTGCAACTCGCCGATGACCACCGGCACCAATTCGGCGATGTCGCTCTGCCCGGTCGCGGCATGGACGCCGAATATGCCGGTATCGGAAAAACCCCAGTGAAAGGCATAGACCGAATAGCACAGCCCGCGCTTTTCGCGGACCTCCTGGAAAAGGCGCGACGACATGCCGCCGCCAAGGATCATCGACAGGACCTGCGAGGCGTAGAAGTCGCGTACATGATAGGCGCGGCCCTCGAACCCCAGCACGATCTGCGCGTCCATCAGGTCGCGGTCCTCGCGGAAATCGCCGCCGACATATTGCGCATATTGCGGCATGGTGTTGTCGGACTTGCTGCGGAAACCGCCGAGATGCTTCTCGACCTCGCGCACGAAGTTGTCGTGCTTGATGTCGCCGGCGGCAACGACCACCATGCGCTCGGCGCCATATTGCCGTTCGATGAATTTGTGCAATTGCTTCGAGGTGAAGGATTTGACGGTTTCCGGCGTGCCGAGGATGGAGCGGCCGATCGTCTGGTGGCGGAAGGCCGTCTCGGTGAAGTGGTCGAAGACGACGTCGTCGGGTGTATCGTGTGCGGCGCCGATCTCCTGCAGGATCACATGCTGCTCGCGCTCCAGCTCCTGCGGGTCGAACTCGGATTCCTGCAGGATGTCGGACAGGATATCGACGGCCAGGGGCACGTCGTCGCTCAGCACCCTGGCATAATAGGAGGTGGTCTCGACACTGGTGGCGGCATTAATCTCGCCGCCGACATCCTCGATTTCGGAGGCGATCTCGAAGGCGCTGCGCCTTCTGGTTCCCTTGAACGCCATGTGTTCAAGCAGGTGGGCCATCCCGTGCTCTTCGCTACGCTCATTGCGGGCGCCTGATTTGATCCAGGCGCCAAGAGCGACGGATTCGAGGCTTGGAAGGGTTTCGGTGGCGACTGTCAGGCCGTTCGACAGACGGCTTACCTCAACACCCATATAGCTGATACTCCCTAATTTGCCGCCCGCGTGTGGCGGCTAACATAATCTTCCACCATTTTCAGGTCGGATGGAAGTACCGTGTATTTTTCCTCTGAAGTCATCAACCCGCCTAGCCATGCGGGCAGGGCAGGCGACACGCCGCTGGACGCTTCGACGGCGGCCGGGAACTTTGCCGGATGGGCGGTGCCCAGCACCACCATCGGCACGGCATTGGTGGCTCTTGCAACCGCAACGTGCATGGCCGCGGCCGTGTGCGGGTCGAGCAGATAGTTGCTGGCTGCGAGCGTCGAGCGGATCGTGGCTGCGACTTCGTCCATGGTCGAACGGCCGGCGTCGAATTCGGAGCGGATCCTGGCGATCTCGCCCGCTTCGATGGTGAAGGCGCCGGACTGCTTGAGGCCGCTCATGTAGCGCCGCACGGTAGAGGCGTCGCGGCCGGCCGCCTCGAACAGCAAGCGCTCGAAATTCGAAGAGACCTGGATGTCCATCGACGGCGACGTGGTCGAAAAGACGCCTTTCGTGCGGTACTCGCCGCTCGACAGCGTGCGCGCCAGAATGTCGTTGTCGTTGGTTGCGATGATCAGCCGCTCGATCGGCAGCCCCATCTTCTTGGCGGCGTAGCCGGCGAAGATGTCGCCGAAATTGCCGGTCGGCACCGTGAACGAAATCGGCCGGTCGGGCGCGCCGAGCGACAGCGCCGATGAGAAGTAATAGACGATCTGGGCCATGATGCGGGCCCAGTTGATCGAATTGACGCCGGACAGCGATACCCGGTCGCGAAAACCGTGATCGTTGAACATGTCCTTCACCAGGCCCTGACAATCGTCGAAATTGCCGTCGACCGCCAGCGCATGGACATTTGCGGCGATGGACGTCGTCATCTGCCGCTGCTGCACCGGCGAGACCCGGCCGTGCGGGAAAAGAACGAAGATGTCGGTTCGGTTGCGCCCGGCGAAGGCATCGATGGCGGCCCCGCCGGTATCGCCGGAGGTGGCGCCGACAATGCTGGCGCGCTGGTTGCGTTCGGCAAGCACATGGTCCATCAGCCGGGCGAGAAGCTGCATGGCGACGTCCTTGAAGGCAAGCGTCGGGCCATGGAAGAGTTCCAGAACGAACATGTTCGAGCCGGTCTGCACCAGCGGGCAGACCGCCTCGTGACGGAATGTCGCATAGGCTTCGCGCACCAGGCGTTCGAACACCGGCATCGCGATCTCGCCGCCGAGAAACGGCGACAGCACGCGGATGGCGAGGTCGGGATAGGCAAGGCCGCGCATCGCGCGGATCTCAGCTGCCGAAAACTGCGGCCAGGTTTCAGGGACATAAAGTCCGCCATCGCGCGCCAAACCAGCCAGCACAGCGTCGGAAAATCCAAGCACGGGCGCTTCCCCGCGGGTACTCACATAGCGCATCGTCATGTTCCATTGCTGCCGGGCGGTATTGTCCGCGGCAAAGTGGTTAATTTCCGTACTTGCTCAGTCGCATTTTTGCCGCGCGGTTGATATACGTCACCCGCTTTGCGAGAGGGAAGTGCAGTTCATGGCGTTTCATACATTTAACGGTCGTTTTGTCGCGGGTCTGGCGCTCGCCGGCTTTATGCTTACCGCCGCCGGCTGCCAATCAGGCGGCAGCAGCATGCTGGGCTTCGGAAAGAAGGACACGACACCGCCACCACCGCCGGACCCCAAGGTTCTCGCCAGCCAATTGCTGGCCTATTGTCCGAAAGTGACGCTGCGCGACGGCACCGCCTTCTTCAACACCTATGCCAAGGGCAGTCAAAAGCCCAAGAAAAAAGCCGCCACCCTGGATGCAGAAGCTGCCGCGCTTGACGCGAGCAGCGGCCAGCAGGATGGTTCCGCCAAGATCGTCTATCAGGCTTCGATCACCGATGTGACCCGCGACTGCATCCGCGCCAACGGCTCGCTGACGATGAAGATCGCCGTCGCCGGCAAGGTCGTTCCGGGACCGATGTTCAGCCCTGGCACCATCACCATGCCGATCCGTATCGCTGTGATGCATGGCAAGGAGGTCCTTTACTCGCAGCTTCACCAACATCAGGTCCAGGTTACCAATCCCTCGAGTGCCACCCAGTTCGTCTTCACCGATTCGAACGTTGTCGTTCCCGAGCCCACCGCGCGGGACTATCAGGTGTTCGCCGGCTATGACGAAGGCCCGCCGAAGAAGACCGACAAGAAGGTTGCCGCGGCCGAATAGCCGCGGTTTTGGATCTGCGCGTCCATTTGGACGCCTGCTTCACGCATCCGCCGACCACTCCGACAGGGCGGAGATCACGCTTTTCAGTTCCGCCCAGCGGCGGATGACCGTTTCGGCGCCGGCCTCGGTCAGCGCGTCGGCATGCCCGGGATAGCTGTGCGCCGCTCCGGTGAAGCCGATCACACGCATGCCGGCTGTCCTGGCGCCGGTCACGCCATGCACGGAATCCTCGATGACGAAGGTGTTCGCCGGATTGGCCTGGAGCTTTGCCGCGGCAAAGAGAAACACGTCGGGCGCCGGCTTGGATTTTCCGCTAGGTGTTTCCAGCGACGAAAAAATCCGGCCGCTGAAAAACGGCAGCAGATGCACCTTCTCCAGCATGAATTCGATCCGCTCGGTGCGCGAATTCGAGCAGATGCAGCGCGGCGCCGTCACCGCGGCGACCGCCTCGTGCACCCCGTCGACAGCGCGCACGTCGCTGCGCAGCCGGCGGTCGACCAGGTCTTCGGCGCGATCGATCAGCGAGGCCTGGAACGGGACGCGGGATTTTTCCTCGACCCGCATCATGATGTCCTTGAAGGTCAGCCCGGCATAGGTTTCGGAAACCTCCTCGGCCGATATCTCGTAGCCGGCCGACGTCAACAGCTCGGCCTCGATGCGCGCGGCGATGATTTCGGAATCGACGAGCACGCCGTCGCAATCGAAGATGACAAGGTCTGGCTGGGGCATAGCGATCCGGAAAGCGGGAGGGAGGAGGCTGGGACGGTTCAGGCGGCGCGGCATACACCAACAGGCCGATCTTCGCAAATTACCCGGGGTCTGCACCCCAGGCCTTCACCGAATATTTACGCTGATCGGTAACCATAACAGGGAGTAAACAGTAACGCGTGCTTTGGGTGTAACAATGTCTGCCGTGCGTCTTCTCGACGAGCTTTCCCATGCTCCCCAGCAATCTGAATGGCTCGATACGATCCTGAAGGGCGATTGCGTCGCCGCGCTCGACCGGCTGCCCGAAAAATCCATCGACGTGATCTTTGCCGATCCGCCCTACAATCTGCAGCTCGACGGCGATCTGCACCGGCCCGACCAGTCCAAGGTCGATGCCGTCGACGACGACTGGGACCAGTTCGCAAGTTTTGAGGTCTACGACGCCTTCACCCGGGCCTGGCTGCTGGCGGCGCGCCGCGTGTTGAAGCCCAACGGCACCATCTGGGTCATTGGCTCCTACCACAACATTTTCAGGGTCGGCGCCAAGATGCAGGATCTGGGGTACTGGATCCTCAACGATGTCGTCTGGCGCAAGACCAATCCGATGCCGAATTTCCGCGGCCGCCGCTTCCAGAACGCCCATGAGACGATGATCTGGGCCTCGCGCGATCAGAAGGGGAAGGGTTACACCTTCAACTACGAAGCGCTGAAGGCGTCGAACGACGACATCCAGATGCGGTCCGACTGGCTGTTTCCGATCTGCACCGGCGCTGAGCGCCTCAAGAACGAAAATGGCGACAAGCTGCATCCGACGCAGAAGCCCGAAGCGCTGCTCGCCCGTATCATGATGGCCTCGACGAAGCCCGGCGATATCGTGCTCGATCCCTTTTTCGGCTCTGGCACCACCGGCGCGGTGGCCAAGCGCCTCGGCCGCCATTTCGTCGGCATCGAGCGCGAGCAGGCCTATATCGACGCTGCCAACGAGCGCATCGATGCAGTCCGGCCGCTGGACGGCGCTGCGCTTACCGTGCTTACCGGCAAGCGCGCCGAGCCGCGCGTCGCTTTCGTCAGCCTCATCGACACCGGGCTGATGCTGCCGGGCGCCACGCTCTACGACGCCAAGAAGCGCTGGGCGGCCAGGGTGCGCGCCGACGGCACTGTGGCGGTCGGCGGCAGCGCCGGATCGATCCACAAGATCGGCGCGGAAGTGCAGGGGCTGGATGCCTGCAACGGCTGGACCTTCTGGCACTATGAGCGCAGTGGCGGCCTGACCCCGATCGACGAGCTTCGCCGCATCGCCCGCCTCGGCATGGAGCGGGCAGGGGCCTGACGATAACCGCTACAGAGGTCTCGTTGCACATCGTTCTCATGCGGCGCACAGGCCGAGGTAACGAACCATCGGGTCGAAGTCTCGGTCATCATGCAACAGCGCGTGTCCGCCCAGGATGCAGAATGTGCCGATAATCATATCGACTGTCTTGCGGATGGTGATGCCCCGCTGCCGGAGCATGCGGTAGTTTCGGGCAGCTTCGACTGCCGTCGCCGGATCCAGCATCGGCACGATGGCGAATTGTCGGAGGTTCCGCTCGATCAGTTGGGCATGCGGTTCGTTGAGCGCGCCTTGCAGCACTTCCAGCAGGATCAAGTCTCCGACCAGAATCTCCTGTGTGTCATCGAGATGCCTGAGCTTGCCGACCGAGACGCTGTCCGTATTGCGGAGATGGGCGATCCACACGGAACTGTCGACGACGATCATCGCTGCCGATCGGGCGAACGGCCTTCCCGCATGGCGTCGAGATCGCCCTCCCAGCCGGCGCCAGCAAGGGCGGCGATAGCCATATCCTGCCTGTGCCGGCGCACCAGACTGCGCAGCGCCACCTCAATCGTCGCTTTCTTGGTCTTGAGGCCGGAGGCGGCCATGGCCTCCGCGATCAATTCGTCGTCGAGTTCGATGTTGGTTCGCATGGTGCTTCTCGATGTGTATAGATTGGACTAAATATACACATTCTGCTCCTGACCAACAAGCCGTCACGACGAAAGAGAGGACATCTTCGACACCTAGTGGTCAGAATCTGACACTTGGTACCCGGTTGGGAGGTCGGTTCAGGGGTTCAGGGCGGTTAGCGAATCCTGAGTGGAGCGCGGAGCAACGCGACTTCGCGATGGAGTGCGGAGCTAACCGAAGTGGACCGTGCCCGGAACGGGTCTTCGGCTTACGCGTTGCAACGTGGAGGTGACGGCAGGCGTGCATCGCGACGCGCTGTTGGGTTTCCATCCAATTGTTGCCGCGACTGGACATGCGAAGCGCGCCGCAGTCATCGAAGAAAACGCTCATACATTCGTCATGTCCGCGGCGATGGGAGTGCTGGCACGACGTCGATCCAAAGGAAAGTAGATGAGTGCGTTCTCTCTTTCATCGGACGGGAAGCGAGACGTCGTCCAAAAATGATTTCGACTATTTGGTGGGCAACTGGAACATCAGGAACCGTACGTTGAAGGAACCACTGGCCGGCAGCGACGAGTGGGAGGAATTCGACGCGACCCAGGAGTTCCGCCAAATCCTGGTGGGTTTGGGCAACTTCGACATTTTTCATACGGACTTGGGAGGACAGCCGTTCGAGGGCCTCACCGTGCGATTGTTCGATCCAAAGACGCGTCTCTGGACGATCTACTGGGCCGACAGCAACGCGGGCAAACTCGACGACGGAAAGGTGGGCTCGTTCAATGGCGACGAAGGCGAATTCTTCGGCCGTGAGGTTGTGGCCGGCAAGGACGTTATCGTGAAATTCCACTGGGATAAGCGCAACCTGAAAACCCCGATTTACAGCCGTGCGTTCTCCGCTGATGCAGGCAGAACGTGGGAATGGAATTGGTACTCGAAGTTTTCACGACGGTGACTGACTGAGTTGGCCCAAACTAAATGTCGCTCCTTCGCGTGCAGCCAAGAGGAATCCCGAGCCGGACTCTTGTGTCAGGTGGGTACCACTAGCGCGGTAGCCGGTTCGGGTTTTCGGCGCCGCCGGAGGATCACGGTGAGCGATTCCCGAGGAAGAGTTATTGACCTTTGCCCACCGTTTCTCGAATGCTCGATTCTCTTATCCATCGGAGACCAGATCCATGAAAGCTCTTGCCTCGCCGTTTGTCGCCGCCCTCGTCATGGGTTTGTTGGCCTCTCCGGCGATTGCCCAGAACACCGGCGCAGAAAACCAGCTTGATGCGGTTATCAAGAACGGCAAGCTGCGCGTCTGTACGACCGGCGACTACAAGCCCTTCACCTTTCATGACAAGCCCGCGAACAACTACCAGGGCATCGATATCGATCTCGCAAAATCTCTGGCAAGTTCACTAGGGGTCGAGGCGGACTTCGTGGCGACTACCTGGAAAAAATTGCTTGCCGATTTTACAACCGGCAAGTGCGACATCGCGATGGGCGGTATTTCGGTGACCCTGGAACGCCAGAAGCAGGTGTTCTTCAGCGAGCCCTATCTCGTCAACGGCAAGGCACCGATTGCGCGCTGCGAGGACGAGGCGAAATTCCAATCGATTGCCGACATCAACAAGCCGGATGTGACTGTGATTGTTAATCCCGGCGGGACCAATGAGAAATTCGTGCGTGAAAAACTCAGTGACGCTAAAATTGAGATCTACCCGGACAACGTCACGATCTTCCGCCAAATCCTTGACGGCAAAGCCGATATCATGATCGCCGAATCGGTCGAAACCGAGTTGCAGGAGAAACTTCACCCCGGCCTTTGCGCGATCAACCCCGAGAAGCCGCTCCAATATGGCGAAATGGGTTATATGCTTCCTGAGGGTGCCGTTGTCTTCAAGGCCTATGTCGACCAATGGTTACATCTTGCCAAGGCGACGGGTGAGTTCGATCGCATCTTCGCCTCACACGTCAAGTAGCGCGCGAGACGGATCCAAGCCGTGGACCGCGCGTCTCAGCGACTGCGGTCAGGCCCGTCACAGTGATCACACTCTCACCCCCAGGCGATCGAGGTCCGCCTCGAGCGTCTTTGCGTCGGTGAACAGCACCGACTGCCAGCCGGCCGCCTTGGCGCCGTCGACATTCTTTTGGCTGTCGTCGATGAACAGCGTGGCCGCGGGCTCGAGGCCGAACGCGGCGACGTGATGGTCGTAAATGCCGCGATCCGGCTTGATCATGCCGATCTCGCCCGAAATGGTCACACCGCGCGGGCGGTTGAGAAAGTCGAAACGCTGCCGGGCTTCGGCAAGCGTGTCTGACGCAAAATTGGTCAGCATGGTGACGTCGTGGCCGCTCTCGATCAGCTTGTCCATGAGCTGGACGCTGTCGTCGTAAGCGTGCGGCACCATCTCGTGCCAGAGGCGGCGGAAGTTGCGGATGTTTTCGGCGTGGTCCGGGTGTTCGGCGATCAGCAACGCCTCGGCCTCTTCCCAGGTGCGGCCGCGGTCCTGCTCGATGTTCCAGTCATGCGTGCAGACATTGTCGAAAAACCACTTTCTCTCCTCGGCATCCGGAATGATACGGCTGAATGGCAGGTTCGGATCGTAGTGGATCAGCACTCTGCCGATGTCGAAAACGATGTGGCGGATTTCGGTCATTCTTGTCCTCGTTCAACGCAGTTCAAATGGGGCGACGTGGGCGATTCAATGTGCGCGCTGCTTCTTCGTCGCGCCCGGTATCGCTGCTTCGATTACCTTTTTCATGACGGTGGGCAGTGCTTCGCCGGAAATTTCGTCGGCCAGCGACCAGAAATGACCCGCCGGGGCGGCGACATCGGCCATCGCTTTGAAGATTTCGAGTTCGAGCGTGAAATGGGTGAAGACATGGCCAATTTTCCCGGCTGGCCGCCAGTTGCCGGGGAAGGGCGCCGCCGCCGCTGTGGTGCCGCCGTCGATCCGCGCGGTCCAGCCGGTCGTCGGCACTTCGGTCATGCCGCCGAGCAGGCCCTTATCTCCACGTTTGCGCAAAAGGATGGCGCCATCGCCGCGTACTGCAACGAAAGCAGCCCCGCGCCGCAATGGTTTCTCGCCCTTCGGCAGGCGGACAGGGAAGCGTTCGGCATCGCCGGAAATAATGGCGCTGCAATCCTCACGCAGCGGGCAGAGCCCGCAGCGCGGCCGCCGCGGCGTGCAGATCGTCGCGCCGAGATCCATCATCGCCTGGGCGAAATCGCCCGGTCTGGTCGCTGGAACCATGCGCTCGACATAGGTGCGTATGTCGCTCTTGGCCTCGCTCAGCGGCGTGACGATCGAAAACAGCCGGGAAACCACCCGCTCGACATTGCCGTCGACGACCGCGGCGGGCTGGTCGAAGGCGATCGCGGCGATCGCCGCCGCCGTGTAGGCGCCGATGCCGGGCAGCTCTCTCAAGCCAGCTTGCGTGTCCGGAAACCTGCCGCCTTGCCGCGCGACGAGGTCGGCGCAGGCCTTGAGATTGCGCGCGCGGGAATAATAGCCGAGTCCGGCCCAGGCCTTCATGACGTCTTCTGTCGGTGAAGCGGCCAACGCCTCGATATCGGGCCATTTCTCGACAAAGGCCCGGAAATAGGATTTTACGGCTTCGACCGTGGTCTGCTGCAGCATGACTTCGGAAAGCCAGACCCGGTAGGGATCGGGTCGTATGCCGCGTGCCAACTCGCGCGGCGCAATGCGCCACGGCAAGTCGCGGTGATGCCCGTCGTACCAGGCGAGCAGGCGGGACGCGATCTCGCCGCTGTCTCCGGATGCGGCTTTGCCGCTGTCGCAGGATGCGGTGTTGCGGGTCTGGTCGTGCAGTGCCATTGATCGAGGACTGGCCTAACCGATGTATGGTGAAGGTCGTGACTGGAGAACGCACATGGCAGGGAAAAGGCCCTTCAGCAATCCCGTTCCGGTGAGTGATCTCGCAACCCAGATCCTCGATCCGGTGCTGCGCAAGCGAGCCGGCATGTCGATCGGGCTCGTCCAGTCATGGGAGGAGATTGCCGGGCCGCGGCTTGCCAGCCGTTCGCGCCCTGAAAAGATCCAGTGGCCGCGCCGCATGCATGAAGATGATCCGTTCGAGCCGGCGGTGCTGGTCATCGCCTGCGAAGGCATGGCGGCGCTCCATCTGCAGCACGAGACCGGCGAGATCATCAACCGGGTCAACGCCTTCCTCGGCTTCAACGCTATCGGCCGGATCAGAATCGTGCAAAAGCCGGTCACGGTTGACAAAGGCCGGCGTAAACCAAGCATCCGGCCGCTGACCGCGGCCGAGAAGGTGAAGCTGTCGGGCACTGTCGGAATGATCGAGGATGATGGGCTGCGTGCCTCGCTGGAGCGGCTCGGCGCCACCATTCTCGGTCAAAAGAAAATATAATCTCGCGCTTTCGTGATCGCGTACCCAGGATTTGGCGATTGGAATGGGGACGGCGATGCCTTAATTCGCGCCAACTCTCGCCTTTTCTAGCCTTTGCATTGCAAAATCCAACCATTGTCAGGTGATTCGTATGCCCCGTCTTTTATCCCGCAGAAACCTCCTGTCGTCACTGGCCGCCATTCCGGCGGTGGCTCTGCTCGCCGCCTGCAGCGACTCGGGCGAGAAAGCCGTGGCGGAGGATGTGAAGCCTGCGGCCCCAGCCGATGCGATGAAGCCGGCCGATCCGGCAAAGCCGGCCGCTCCGGCCGCGGCCAAGGCGCCTGAGGCCCAGGGCACGGTGGACATGGCTGCCTTGCTGAAGCCCGGCGCACTGCCCGACATGCAGCTCGGCAAGGACGACGCGAAGGTCGCCATCGTCGAATATGCCTCGATGACCTGCCCGCACTGCGCGCATTTCCATGAAACCACCCTCCCGGCGCTGAAGACGAAATACATCGATACCGGCAAGGCCCGCCTTATCCTGCGCGAGTTCCCCTTCGATCCCAGCGCCGAGGCAGGTTTCATGCTGGCGCGCTGCTCCAAGGACAATTATTTCCCAATGGTGGACGTTCTGTTCAAGCAGCAGGCGAACTGGGCAGGTGTCGCCAATACCAAGGACGCCCTGCTGCAAATCTCCAAGATGGCCGGTTTTACACAGGAGTCGTTCGAGGCCTGCTTGACGGACCAGAAACTTCTGGACGATGTGAGGTCGGTCCAGAAGCGCGGCGCCGATGAATTCAAGGTCGACTCGACTCCGACCTTCTTTATCAACGGGAAGACCTACAAGGGGGCGCTGTCGATTGAGGAAATCTCGGCCATTATCGACCCTCTGCTTTGACGTTTCGGCAGCGCCGAAGCGGCTGCGCTTCGGCGTGCGCAACTTTTTGTTGCGCCGCGAGTTCTTGTCGCCAAACCGCGGAACACTTTTGCAGAACCCGCTTTTGGGGCGGCGCGAATGAAATTCTCGCGCCTTCGCCTGCTCGGTTTCAAGTCGTTCGTCGAACCCGGTGAGTTCGTCATCGAACGCGGCCTGACCGGCATCGTCGGCCCCAACGGCTGCGGCAAGTCGAACCTTGTCGAGGCGCTGCGCTGGGTGATGGGCGAAAGCTCGTACAAGAACATGCGCGCGTCCGGCATGGACGACGTCATCTTTTCCGGTTCCGGAACGCGTCCGGCCCGCAACACCGCCGAAGTCACGCTTTTCCTCGACAACAGCGACCGTAGCGCGCCCTCGGCCTTCAACGACGCGGACGAGTTGCAGGTTTCGCGTCGCATCGAGCGCGAGGCGGGTTCGCTCTACCGCATCAACGGCAAGGAAGCCCGCGCCAAGGACGTGCAGCTGCTTTTCGCCGACCAGTCGACCGGCGCCCGTTCGCCCTCGATGGTCGGACAGGGCCGCATCGGCGAGCTGATCCAGGCCAAGCCGCAGGCGCGTCGCGCGCTGCTGGAAGAGGCGGCCGGCATTTCGGGTCTGCACACACGTCGCCACGAGGCGGAACTGCGTCTGAAAGCGGCCGAACAGAATCTGGAACGGCTGGACGATGTCGTCGGCGAGCTGGAAAGCCAGATCGAAAGCCTGAAGCGCCAGGCTCGCCAGGCCTCGCGCTTCAAGAACCTGTCGGCCGATATCCGCAAGGCTGAAGCGACGCTGCTGCATCTGCGCTGGACGCTGGCCAAGACGCAGGAAGGCGAGGCGCGCTCGGCGCTGGCGATCGCCACGGCACTGGTGGGCGACCGCGCCGCTGCCCAGATGGCTGCCGCCAGGGAGCAAGGGATCGGCGCCCATCGGTTGCCGGACCTGCGCGATGCTGAAGCCGCCGCCGCCGCCGCCTTCCAGCGCCTGTCGATCGCCAAGACGCAGATCGAGGAAGAAGCGGGCCGTATCCGTGCCCGCCAACTGGAGCTCGACCGCCGGCTCCAGCAGCTCGACGGCGACATCGTCCGCGAGGAGCGGATGGTCCGCGACAATGCGGATATTCTTGATCGCCTCGCCGCCGAAGAAGCCGCGCTCAACGCCGAGAACGCCGGCGCCGCCGACCGCGATGCCAGCACCCGCGCGGCGGTCGAACAGGCGGCTTCGACGCTTGCCGCCAGTGAAGCCAAACTCGCCGAGTTGACCGCCGAACGGGCGGAGGCCGCCGCCTCCCGCAACCAAATCGAACGAACGCTGCGCGACACCGCAGAGCGCCGCGACCGTTTCGCCCGCCAGCTCGCCGATGTCGACCGGGAATTGTCCGATATCGCCTCCAGGGTCGCCGGCCTGGCCGATCCCGCCGAGAAGCAACTTCTGGTTGAAAAGGCGCTGGCGCTGCTCGAGGAAACCGAAGCCGCGGCGATTGCCGCCGAACAGGCTGTCGCCGAGGCGCGCGCGGCGGAGAGCGCCGCCCGCCCGCCGGTTCAGGATGCAAAGGCCGAGCTGGCGCGAATCGAAACCGAGGCCCGCACGCTGGCCAAGATCCTGAATGCCGCGAGCGGCGACCTCTTCCCGTCCGTGCTGGAGCAGATCAGCGTCGAGCGCGGCTACGAGACGGCGCTGGGCGCGGCCCTTGGCGAAGATCTCGACGTGCCGCTCGACCGTAGCGCGCCGGTGCATTGGGGCCAAAGCGAGGTCCAGCCCGGCGACGCCGCTCTGCCCGAAGGTATCAAGAGCCTTGCCAGCGTCGTCCGCGCGCCGGCGCAACTCGCCCGCCGATTGGCGCAGATCGGCATCGTCGACGCTGCTGAGGGAAGACGGTTGCAGGCGCAGCTTGCTCCCGGGCAGCGGCTGGTCAGCCGCGAAGGGGCGCTCTGGCGTTGGGATGGTTTCACCGCCAGCGCCGACGCGCCGACCGCCGCCGCGCAGCGGCTGGCGCAGAAAAACCGGCTGGCCGAACTCGACGCCGAAGCGGTCCACGCGAACCGCATCCTGCGCCAGGCCGAACAGGCCCTTGCCGATGCCGAGCAGGCGCTTGCCCAGGCGAGCGAGGCCGAGCGCAACGCCCGTCAGGCCGGGCGTGATGCCCAGCATGGGCTGGACGCCGCCCGCAACGCGCTGGCCGAGGCCGAGAAGGCCGGCGGCGAGCTGTCGAGCCGGCGCGCCGCACTTGACGAGGCGCGCGCGCGCATCGTCGACAGCCATGAAGAGACGGCCGCGGCTTTCGTCGAGGCCGAGATGCTGCTGCAAAGCGCTCCCGATCTCGGTGATCTGCAGTTGCAGCTCGAACAGTCGGCCGCCAACGTCGCTCGCGACCGCGCCACCCTTGCCGATGCCCGCGCCGTCCATGAAGGCTTGAGGCGGGAAGCCGAAGCGCGCACGCGCCGCCTCGACGCCATCGGCGCGGAACGCCGCAACTGGCTGGAGCGCGCCGAAAACGCCTCGACGCAGATCGCCGCACTCGGCGAACGCAAGGCCGAGGCCGAGGCCGAACGCGAAAGGCTGGCCGACGCCCCCGACGAGATCGACGCCAAGCGGCGCGCCTTGCTGTCGCAGCTTGCCGAAGCCGAAAGCCTGCGCCAGGCCGCCGGCGACCGGTTGCAGGAAGCGGAAAACAAGCAGTCCGAACTGGACAAGGCCGCGACGTCAGCGATCCAGTCGCTGGCCGAGGCGCGCGAAACCCGAGTCCGCGCCGAAGAGCGGCTGACCGCTGCCGATGAAAGACGGCTGGAGGTCGAGGCGCGCATCCAGGAAACGCTGAACACCCCGCCGCATCTGGTCATCCGCCACACCGGCCTGGAGGCCGACAGCCCGATGCCGGAGATGACTGAGATCGAGCGTCAGCTCGACCGGCTGAAGATCGAGCGCGAGCGGCTCGGCGCCGTCAATCTGCGCGCCGACGAAGAGCAGAAGGAACTGTCCGACCGGCTGGAGACCATCGTTTCCGAACGTGAGGACATCATCGAGGCCATCCGCAAGCTGCGGCAGGCGATCCAGAGCCTGAACCGCGAAGGCCGCGAACGGCTTCTGGCTGCCTTCGACGTGGTCAACGGCCATTTCCAGCGGCTGTTTTCGCATCTGTTCGGCGGCGGCACGGCGGAACTGCAACTGATCGAGTCCGACGATCCGCTCGAGGCCGGTCTCGAAATCCTCGCGCGGCCGCCCGGCAAGAAGCCGCAGACGATGACGCTGCTTTCCGGCGGCGAGCAGGCGTTGACGGCGATGTCCCTGATTTTTGCCGTGTTCCTGACCAATCCCGCGCCGATCTGCGTCCTCGACGAAGTCGACGCACCGCTCGACGATCACAATGTCGAGCGTTTCTGCAATCTGATGGACGAAATGGCGGCCACCACCGAGACGCGCTTCGTCATCATCACGCACAACCCGATCACCATGGCCCGCATGAACCGGCTGTTCGGGGTGACCATGGCCGAGCAGGGCGTCAGCCAACTCGTGTCGGTCGACCTGCAGGCGGCCGAGGCCCTGCGCGAGGCGAGCTGACGCGTCGACGCACAGCTTGTCGGTAGCGCCTATTGGGGCTTTCGGCTAAAACACGAATTGGACTGGGTCGGTTCCGTTCATTCTGATGAGCGTTTTGATGTTGCCATGATCCTCTCCGAAATCGATCTCGATTTCGCGATCATGTGCCAGCATATGCGTGGAGAACCTTGTTGCCTGTACTTGTCACGGGAGCCGCAGGATTCATCGGCAGCCATGTTTGCCATCATCTCCTGAGCAGGGGGGAAGCGGTCGTCGGCGTCGACAACATGAACGACTATTACGACCTGGCGCTCAAAAAGGGGCGCCTCGCCCGCTTGCAGCCTCACAAGGATTTTTTATTTCACCAGATCGACATCGCCGAACAGGGCGCTCTTGCCGACGCTTTGGCCGGGCAAGGCATAGTCAGGATCGTCCATCTCGCCGCTCAGGCGGGTGTGCGCTTTTCACTCGACAATCCGAGGCTCTATGTCCGTTCCAATGTTGTCGGCCATCTCGAAGTGCTCGAATTCTGTCGCGCGCAGCCCGCATTCGAGCATCTGGTCTATGCCTCGTCGAGCTCGGTCTATGGCGGCAACCGCAAGGTGCCGTTCAGCGAGACCGATCAGGTCGACAAGCCCGTCTCGCTCTACGCCGCCACCAAGAAGTCCGATGAATTGATGAGCCACACCTACGCCCATCTCTTCGGGGTGCCGCAGACTGGCTTGCGATTTTTCACCGTCTACGGTCCCTGGGGCCGGCCCGACATGGCCTATTGGATATTCACCAAGGCAATGCTCGAAGGCAAGCCGATCCGGGTGTTCAACAATGGCGAGATGTGGCGCGATTTCACTTATGTCGAGGATGTGGTGAGAGCTGTCGTTGCCGTGCTCGACAAGCCGCCATCGGCTGAAGTTCCGCCGAGCAGGCTCTACAATGTCGGCAACAACCGGCCGGTGCGGCTCGGCGATTTCATCGACACTCTGGAAAAACTGCTCGGCGTAAAAGCGATCCGCCACACCGAGCCGATGCAAAGCAGCGATGTCGAGCGGACCTATGCCGACATGACTGCGCTGGAGCGCGATTTCGGCTTCAAGCCGAGCGTTTCGACAGAGGACGGGCTGAAAAAATTCGTCGACTGGTACCGGTCGGAATGGGCTGCAGGATCAACGACAAGGTGACCGCGGCCTGCGGGTCGTCGCCTGCGGTCTCCGCGTTTGCGGCCCGAGGGGCGCGACTTCGCTCCAATCGCCGCTTGTTATCGCCTCAGCCCACTCATGAAGGTCTTTACACGGGCAGGGTCGACCTGGTTCCACCAGACGCCATCATGCTTCAGCGCGCTGGCGATGATGACGCCGTCGACGATGCCAAGGATATCGTTGGCATTGTCGGGCGTCACGCCGCTGCCGACCAGCGTCGGCAGGCCGGCGGCCTCTTTGATCATGCTGATATAGCTCAGATCCGCAGCGTGCCCGGTGCGTTGACCGGTCGCGATGATGGCGTCGGCGTCGAAGAAGACCAGATCCTTGACCAGTTCCTCCACCGGGCGGTCGGCAACGATCGCGTGCGCGCCGTGCTTGACGTGAGCATCGGCGAAGACGCGGATGCCGTTGGCGCGCAGCCTGGCGCGGTAGCGTGCTGCGCGACCGGACTCCCCCTCGACAAAACCCTCATTGGCGACATAGGCATTCGCCCATTGATTGACGCGGATAAAGCCCGCGCCGGAGGCGCTGGCGATCGCAAGGGCAGGGATCGCGGCGTTAGCGAGCACATTGATGCCGACCGGCTTACCGAACTCGCGGCGGATACGGTCGGAAATAACCGCCATATAGGCCGCTGTCTCCGGTCCGATATCGTCAGGTTTGGCAAACGGGATGTCGCCATGATTCTCTACGATCACGCCGTCGCATCCGCCATCGAGATAAGATCTCGCATCGTCCAGACCGCGCTGATAGATCGCCTCGACCGCCTCGCCGTCATAGCGCGGCGCGCCGGGAAGCGGCGACAGGTGAACGACGCCGATCACCACCTTGGTGCGGCCGAAAAGTTCTACCAGCGCGACGCCGCCTGATTGACCGAGTTGGGTCATGAGAGCTCCGTTTGATCGATGAGCGCCGCCATTTCAGACGCGGAAGGACAGGATATCAATGTGCCCGGGCGAGTCACCGCAATTGCGGCAGCCGCGAGCGCGAACGTCAGCCCTGGGGCAACCGACATTCCCTTGGCAAACCCGCCGGCCAGGCAGCCGCAAAACACATCGCCGGCGCCGCTGGTGTCGAGCGCCTCGACACGTGGTGCCGGCAAACGAAACGATCCTCCCTGGTCCGGGCCAAGGGCGAGACAGCCTTCCGCACCGAGCGTGATCACGACTGTCTCGGCGCCTTTGGCCGCCAGCGCGTCGGCGGCGGCTGCCATGTCATCCTGGCCGGTCAGCGCTTTCGCCTCGGATTGATTCACCACCAACACCTGCGCCAGGCCGAAGTCAGGCAGAGCCGCCGCATCGATAGGGCTGGCATTCAGGACGGTGCGCGCGCCATTTTCCTGTGCTGCCCGCAGGCAGGCATCTATCGCGGCGCCTCGCAGGTTTCCTTGGCAGACAACGATGTCGCCAGACGCGATTCGGCCCGCAAGTGCGGTTTGTGCGATCGGATCGAACGCCTCGCTGCAGGCGACGCCGCTCACGATGAAGTTCTCGCCGCCGGCCCCAATGACGATGGTCGAGCGGTCGCTTGGCAGGTCGAATTCAATCGCCTCGAGGTCAGACAACTCCCTGTCGAGGCGGCTCCTGATCCATGCGCCTGCGCGGTCCTTGCCGAGCGCCGTCCAAAACGTTACCGCAGCACCCGTGCGCGCGGCGGCAACCGCCTGGTTTGCTCCCTTGCCGCCGAGGCCGTCGGCGTAGCTGCTGGCGTTCAAGGTCTCGCCGGCGGCAGGGAAGCGGCCGACGCGAAAAATCGTGTCGACGCAGGCATTGCCGACGACATGGACATGCATCGCTCAGCTCTCACCGATCGCCCAGCTCAGCATCTGCTCGAACAGGGTTTTGTAGCCCTTCCAGGCGATGAACTCCGGTGGCAGCCAATGCGGCCCGACATCGGACGTCCAGGCCACAGTGCGGCCCTTGCCATAGTGACCGGTGACGAGCAGCGGCAGCGAGCCATAATCCGACGACACGGTTGCCAGGACTTCCGCCCCGTCTTTCAGCGTCACCTCGTTGAAGCCGAGCAGGACTGGCCAATCCGACCCGAGACCCCTGAGGATCGGATGGTCCGAGGAGCCTTTCAGGACAGGCGAAAACCCTTCCGGCACCTCGACGCGGTCGTCGAAAGCGAGGCAGTTCACCGGCAGCACCTCCTCGACCGGCGTCTTGCGATAGCGCGCGCCGCCATTGATGCCCTGGAAGCTATAGTAGCCGCCGAACATCAAAAGCCCGCCGCCGTCGCGCACATAATCGCGCAGCAGCCGCAGGCGGTTCGGCGTCGGCTTGGAGTGAACCCAGGTGTCGGGATGCAGAAGCAGCGTGTTGGCGCCGATGTCGGAGAGCACCACCGCGTCATAGGCCGAAAGCGCCTCCATTGTTTGCGGAAAGTTGCGCTGTGCCTCATGCGCCGGCATGAACGTCACGTCGAAGTCGGTCGCCTTTAGCGCCGTCAGCAATTCGTCCGCCCCGGTGTGGTAGGTGACCGTCGGAAACTGGTCGAAGCCCTTGATATGGGTCGCGGTCGACACCCAGGATTCACCGGCCAGCAGGATTTTTTTCTTGGACATTTGAACTCCGTCGTAAGTCTCAGCCGTAAGTCTGGGCTTAATTCCGCCGCGAGAACACGGCTTTCGGATTGGCGATCAGCATGCGGTCGATGGCTGGATGCTCGACGCCATGCCGTTTCAGGCGCGGTATGAAATGCTTGAGAATATAGCCGTAGCCGAAACCGCCGAAGCGGGTCAGCATGATCTTGAGGAACACATCCTGGGACAAGAGCAGGCGATCGCAAAAGCCGGCCTCGACAAGTGTGGCGATTGCTCGCGCGTTCTCTTCGTCGGAGGGCGATTGCGCGTCCTGATCGGCATAATAATAGTCCATGCCGATCATGTCGTATTCCAGAAACGCGCCGCGCCGGGCGAGGCTTGTCTGGTAGTCGAGATCATTGTGACTGGGGTTCATGTGGCAGAGCACAGTGTGGCGAAGATCGGCGCCCTCGGCCTCCACGACATCGAGCACATCGTGCGCCAGCCGCTCCCAGCCGGGCAGGTGGATCGACAGCGGCACGCCGGTGATGCGCGAGGCCCGCGCCGAAGCTCGCAGCGACTTTCGTTCCTCCGAAGTAAAATCCTTGCTGACGCCGATCTCGCCGATCAGGCCGGCCAGGATCGGCGGCTGCGTCTCGCCGCCGCCGACGTCGTTGACGATGAACTCGGTCACCGCGTCGACATCCATCGCCTTCAGCCATTCGGGATGGGTGTGCTCCAGATAGAAGCCGGTGCCCATGACGATCTTCAGGCCGGACATGCGGCTGATGCGGGCGAGCTTTTCCGGCTCGCGGCCGATGCCGATATTGGTCGCGTCGACGACGGTGTGGCCGCCCAGCGCGCGATAGCGTTGCAGCTCAGACAGCGCCAGGTCACTGTCATCGAGCGAAACATTGTCGCGATTGACGTAAGGATTCATGCGCAATTCGCCGATGATCTCAATGTTCACCGGCTGCTCGGCGAGCGCCATGTCGTCGGGATGACAGGGACATTTCCAGCTGCGCGCACCGTCGAGCAAGATGTGCTCGTGCATCAGCGTGACGCCCATTTCTTCGACCGGAACGGGGCCGAGCACGGTCATCGCATGACCGGTTTCGACTCCGATCGCCAGCCTCTGCCTGGGAGCCGCGTCATGGAAAAGATCACTCATGGGCTCAACGGCTCCGCACGGCGCCGCGGAACAGGCGGAAGTTCAGCCAGATGGCGATCAGGATGATCGTTCCGGTGACGATCGGCGTCAGGAAAGGCGACAGATGTGCCAGGATCAGGCCATTGCCGATGACGGCCACAGTAAGCGCGCCGAGAACGGTGCCGACGATCGTTCCGCGGCCGCCGAACAGGCTGGTGCCGCCAAGCACGACGGCAGCGATCACTTCGAGCTCAAATCCTTGTCCGGCATTCGACGATCCGGATCCGAGCCGGGCAGCAATGATGATCCCCGCAAGAGCTGCCGCGGCGGCGGAAATCACGTAAACGAAAAGCGTCGTCAGCCGCGTGTTCACGCCGGCGCGCCTGACCGCTTCGGCGTTGGCGCCGATGCCGGTCACGTAGCGGCCGAACGGCGTCTCGTTGAAGGCGATATAGGCGATCGCCAGGATCGCCAGCGCGATCAGCGCCGGCGCCGGCACGCCAAGCAGCCAGGCGCGGCCCAGCACCGTGAAAGGGCTGCCCGGCTCGATGGGGATCGAGTAGCCGCCGGTGATCAGCAGCGCCACGCCGCGGATCACCGAAAGTCCGGCAAGCGTGACGATGAAGGCCGGGATGCCCTCATAAGCGACGAAATAGCCCTGCACCGCGCCAAGCAAGGCGCCCAGCGCAAGCATGGCGAGGATGACCAGCGGCCATGGCAAACCCAGTTGCAGCAGCGTCGCCGACAGCGTTGCCACCAGCGCCAGCACGGAGCCGACCGAAAGGTCGATGCCGCCGGTGGTGATGACGAAGGTCATCGCCGCGGCGACGATCAGCAGCGGTGCCGACTGCCGCAGGATGTTCAGCAGGTTGGGCGACGTCAGAAAGGCGTCCGTCGCCACCGAGAAGATGACGCTAACGATAAGAAAGAACAGCGCGATCGACACGACACTGCCGTTGGCGAGCACCGCATCTCGCCACGTGGATTCGCGGACCCTTCGAGACTGCGCGGAGCGGGTCGAAGTCGCTTCGCTCATGCTGGCGCTCCATCGCGATAGGCGTTGGTGGCCGAACGAGCGTTGAACTTGCGGCCCACGATCAGGTTGACGACATCCTCGATATTGGTTTCGCCGATCAGTCGCTCGGCGACGTTGCGTCCTTCGTACATGACCTGAATGCGGTCGCATACGAGGAACAGATCCTGAAGCCGGTGGGTGATCAGGATGACACTGACGCCGCGGGCGCTGACGGTGCGGATCAGGTCCAGCACAGCCTCGACCTCGGCGACGGCGAGCGCCGCCGTCGGCTCATCCATAATCAGCACGGACGGCTCGAACGAGGCGGCGCGGCCGATCGCGATCGACTGTCGCTGTCCGCCGGACAGGTTTTCGACCTTGAGCCGCGTGTCTGATATAACGATGCCGAGACGGTCGAGCATCTGGCGCGTTTGCTCGTGCATACGCTTCTTGTCGAGAAAGGAAATGCCGGCGATGCGGCGGCGCGGCTCGCGGCCGAGAAAGAGATTGCCGGCGACGTCGACCGTGTCGCAGAGCGACAGATCCTGATAGACCATCTCGACGCGCGCCGCACGCGCGTCCGCCGGCGAAGTGAAGGTCACCGGCGTTCCATCGATCTCGATCGTGCCGGCATCGGGAACCACCGCTCCCGACAGCACCTTGCTCAACGTCGACTTCCCGGCGCCATTGTCGCCGACCAGCCCCAGGACCTCGCCCGGCCTCAGCACCAGCGACACGTCATCGAGCGTCTGAATGGCATTGTAGCGCTTTGAGATGCCGCTCATCCGCACCCGATAGGTCTCGCCACTGCTCATCTTGGATCCCACGGGATTGCAAAGCGTCCGCAGCGTAGCCCTTCGCGGCGCCGCGGACGGGTCATCGATGCAGTCTACTGGAACATCGCGCGGTATTGTTCGACATTGTCCTTGGTCACGATCGTCACCGGAATATTGATGATCGGCCCGACCGTTTCGCCCTTCTTGAGCTTGACCAATGCTTCGACAGCGGCCTTGCCTTCGCCGGCCGGGTCCTGCTGGACCACCGCCACCACCCAACCATCGTCAATGCCCTGAATGACCTGCTTGGTCAGGTCCCAGCCGAACACCTTGACGTCGCCGGTGCGGCCTTGGCTGGTTACGGCCGAAACTGCGCCGAGCAACGCCGGCTCGCCGGTCGCGTATAGCGTCGTCATGTCCGGATTGGCGGTCATCAAATTCTCCGAGGCGCTCATTGCGGTCTCCTGGACATTCTGGCCGTCGACCGTGTCGAGGAAGGTGATCGCCAGGCCGCTGTCGGTGACCGCCTTCTTGAAGCCGTCGAGTCGCTGGTTCTGGATGAACGAATTGAGCGCGCCGACAATGCCGATCTTGGCGGTGCCGCCCATCTCCGACTTGACATAATCGGCATAGAATTTGCCGATATCCTCGCCGGCCTTGGCGTTGTCGACGCCGATGAACGCAACGTTGTCGCCGTCCGGGATCTGCGCGTCGATGGCGATCACCGGAATGCCGGCCGCCTTCGCGGCGGTGATTGCAGGCTTGACGCCGTTGACGTCGATGGCGACCAGAATGATGCCGTCGACCTTTTGTGTGATGTAGTTCTCGATCGCGTCGTTTTGCGCGCTCGGCACGTTGTTGGCATTGAAGATGACCAGCTTGGCGCCGGCGGCGTCGGCCGCCTTCTGCGCGCCCTCGTTGATCTGGTTGAAGAACAGGGCCTGCTGGTTGATGTTGACGAGAGCGAACGTATCGGCGAACGCCGATCCCATCGCCGTCGAGCAAATGGCCAGGACGGCGGCGCAACGGAAGAGAAGCTTGAACGGACGCATTTTCGGTTCCCCTTGCTTGCGGGCCAATCCTGTCAGGCTGGCCCATTGGTGCTACAGGCACAAGGCAAACATTCAAGAGACTTGAATAATTGTCAACGAATTTGATCTCACTGCAGCCGTCAGAAGGTCGCTGGTGTGTTGACCCAAAAAATGCTGGCTCTCTCCTTGCTGATGTTGCGGTAATGGTGCGGCAGCTCCGACCTGAATACGAACGCATCGCCGGTGGCGAGATCATGGCTCTTGCCATCGACGATCAGCTTGATCCGGCCGGCGAGCACGTAGCCGACTTCCTCGCCGACATGCTGGATGGGACCTTCGCTCTCGCCGTCTGCCTCGATATGATGGATGTTGCACTGCAACAGGTGTCCGGGCGAATATGGAATGATGCGTTCGAGCGAGATGCCCTCGCCGCGCCTCAGCGCGTCGAGCGAGATCAATGGCCGCGCGCCGGCGCGGAACACGATCGCCTCGTCGTCGTCGACCTGTTCGAACATCCAGCCGATATTGGTCTCCAGAGCCTCGACCAGGCGGTGAAGCATCGGCAGCGATGGCGAAGCCTTGCCGTTCTCGACCTTGGACAAAAGGCTTTCAGAGCAGTGCGCAGCTGTCGCCAGCGTCTTCAGCGTCATGCCCCGCGTCTGGCGGGCGAGGCGCAACCGCGTTCCAAGCCGCGCGGCATTTACGGTGGCGTCCGCTTCGGACTCCGGCCGTCGCCGATCGATTTTGTTCATCCGTTCGTCAACCATTCAACAGTCATGGGACAACTGTCGCGCGAGCAAAAGACAGCCGCGACCGATTTGCAAGTGGTGATCTGTCAATTTCGACCTGGCCGGTTTTTTTGATAGCACGGATAAAGCAACCCAGCGTCAAACACTCGCCGTCCACAGCGACATCGGCCGTCCCTCGATCGAACCCGGCGCTGACTGGAACAAAAAGCGTTCCTGCGTTGTTCTCCAACCGCCCGATGTTCGAAGGGGCTGGTTTATACGCCGGCCAGAGGCAATCCCCTCATAGCTCCTTGAACAGCCGGATCGTCGAGCGCCGCGGCAACTTCTCGCCGACCTTGATGGCAATTGTTGTTGAGGAACCTGCATTTGACCGCCCCGAAAATCCCTTAGGGTCAGATCACCGACGAATTCCTGATTGTGCTGCCACCACCTGTGCGGCAACGCAATGAACGTTATGGAAGCTGGGCTTCCAGACACGACCCGGCATGCGGTGGTTCGATCTGGTAGGTGTGTCAGTTTATTATCCACTAGCCTTCTTCCGGGGGTGGTATTTCTATGACCCCTACGCGGCGCCGATTTCGTCGGGGACGCTATATCGACGCTTGGCTGGATCGCGAGCGTAGCATTGGCTGGAGAGTGATGGCCGCGCCTTGCTCTACTCGGTGATGGTGATACCCTGGCGTCGAGTGTAGGACCATCATCCATCTTGTTTTGCTATTCGAGGAAATGGAAATGATTCTAGAGCCTTTCAAAATTGTTGATCACAATTCGCACTACGAGGGAGCTTATAGCGAAAGCCAGAAGCAGTGGAAAAGAATATGCGCAGTTGAGAAAGTTAAAAATCTCTGTTCCCTGCTGCCGGTTGGAACGTATGAAGAAGTACTTGAGGTCGGCTGTGGGACAGGGGCTGTTCTTATAGAGCTGTCAAAAAGATCTATGTTTACTTCCTACTATGGGATTGACGTAATCGATCCCGGCGAAAATGCCGAAAATGTACCTTCAAACGTTCACTTGTCTAAGTACGACGGGTCACGGTTGCCTTTCCCCGATAAGAGCGTCGATGTCGTGTACGCGAGTCACGTTATTGAACACGTCATGGAACCACGGCAGCTGTTAGCGGAAATTGCCAGGGTAACGAAATCATGGATTTACATTGAAGTTCCTTGCGAACTTCATGCGCGAACGTCACGAAAGGGCTTACAAAAGACGCTGAACATAGGGCATATCAATTGCTATTCCCCAGCATCGTTCATGATTCTCCTTCAAAGCACCGGTCTTGACGTCGTCAAAATGGAAGTTTTCGACCACGATTTTGCTGTTCATCGATTCTTTACATCGCCTGCAAAAGCGGCGATGAAAATGGCTTTGAGGCGAGCGCTTATCAACATTAACCAAAGTCTTGCCACTAAGACCTTCACCTATCACTGCGGGGCACTTTGCCGAGCCCCGTGTTAACTATGCTGGAATTGAAGTCGCTGTTAATTTTGATGGCATCTGCGTTCCAGAATCTAAAAACCCATAGTCGTACTCGTTTCAATAGCTTGCTAATATATGGCGCAGCGTCTCCTTGAAGCCGGGCTACGCCCACGCCTAGCCCGCGACAGTGTCGCCGTGCTGCAAAGTCGGCAACAAATGCGCCGCCGAGGCTACACGGCAGCGCTCCTTGCTTTGTTCGAAAATGCCAGAGGTGTTACCCCATGACCGAGCGGATCGTCAGTTTTGTCATGAGCGGCGGTATTGGCTCACGGCTGTGGCCGCTGTCGCGCGAGGACAATCCCAAGCAGTTCCATGATTTTTCCGGCGATGGCTCGATGCTGGTCAAGACGTTGCGGCGGCTTACGGCGCGGCCGGACGGCGAAACGCCGGTCTTCCTGATTGCCTCGGAGCGGCACGCCGACCGCGTCCACGCCGATCTCGCCGGCATCGACCTTTCCGGCGGCGGCCCCTTGTTCGAGCCGACCGGACGCAACACCGCCGCCGCAGTCGCCCTGGCGGCGCTGCGCACCCTCTCCGAATTTGGCGACAGCCTGGTGCTGGTGGTGCCGTCCGATCATGAGATCACGACCGCGCGACAATTCTGGCAGAGCGTGGAAAACGGCACCGCTGCGGCGCGTGCCGGCCGGCTGGTGGTATTCGGCATCAAGCCCGGCCACCCCGAAACCGGTTACGGCTATATCGAGATCGCCGGCGAGAAGGATGGCATCTGCGATGTCTCGCGTTTCGTCGAGAAACCGGACCTCGCGACCGCGCGGAGCTATCTGGCGGCCGGCAACTTCTACTGGAACACCGGCATCTTCCTGTTTCGCGCCAGCGCCATGCGCGACGCCTTCACGGCTTTCGAGCCCGAAATCTGGAAGGCCACCGAAAATGCCTATCAGGCGGCGACGTCAGATCTTTCCGGTCTCTATATGCCTCTGGAACTCTACGCCGCCATTCCGTCGACGTCGATCGACTATGCGATCATGGAGCGCGCCAGCCATATCGCCATGGTGCCGGCCGGCTTCCGCTGGAACGATCTCGGTTCCTGGCAATCGCTGCTCGATGTCGGCCCCTCAGACAATGACGGCAATGTCATCGTCGGCGATGTTGTCGCCATCGACTGCGAGAACTCCTACATCCGCAGCGACAGTCGCCTGCTCTCGGCCATCGGCTTGAAGGACGTTGCCATCGTCTCGACCGCCGATGCAACCTTCGTCGCCCCGGTCAGCCGCAGCCAGAACGTCAAGAAGATCGTCGAGCAACTCGAAAAGAGCGGCCGGCTGGAAACCAGGTTCACGCCCGCCGGCGATCGCGTCATCGAAAGCGGCGCCTGGCGGCGCCGAGTGCATCACTGGCTGTTTGAAGAGACGGTGCCGCTGTGGTCCACGGTCGGGGTCGATGAGCGCCATGGCGGTTTTCACGAGGCGCTTGGTTTTGACGCCACTCCGCTGAAGAAGCCCAAGCGCATGCGCACCATGGCCAGGCAAGTCTACGCCTTCGCTGTCGCCAGGGCGCGCGGCTGGGACGGGCCCGCCGACAGGTTGATCGGCCACGGCCTCGAATTCATGGCCAGGAACGGCCGCACCGACAATGGCGGCTGGGTGCGCACACTCAATGTCGACGGCACGGTCGCCGACGCCGCCGAGGATGCCTACGATCATTCCTGCGTGCTGCTGGCGCTGGCGCATGCCCATATGGTCGGCAACCCTGATGCATTGCGGCTTGCCGAAGAAACCTTTTCGTTCCTCGACGCGCATCTCGAGGATCACCGCATGACCGGCTTTCTCGAAACGTCGAGCGGCGTGGGCGAACGGCGCTCCAACCCGCACATGCATCTGCTCGAGGCTTTCCTGGCCTGGCATCAGGCGACCGGCGAGCTCGCCTATCTTCGTCGCGCCGCGCGCATCGTCGATCTGTTTCGCAGCCATTTCTTCGATCCGGAAAGCTGGACGCTGGGCGAGTATTTCGATGCCGAGTGGAGGCCGGCGGAGGGCGAGAAAGGTGCCTGGACGGAACCCGGCCACCATTTCGAATGGGCCTCGCTGCTGGTCGACTTCACCGGGCGCAGCGGCCAGAGTGACCTGGCTGGCTTTGCCAGAAAGCTCTATGCGTCGGCCATCGCCAACGGCCTCAATCGCGCCACCGGCCTCGCTTATGGCGCCGTCTCGCGGCAAGGCTTGCCGCTCGACCTTGTCTCGCGCAGTTGGCCGCAGGCGGAAGCAATCAAGGCGGCGATTGCACTGGACGGTTCGGGCGGACCTGACCTCAAGCCCGAGATCGAAGCGCGTGTCGGCCGCCTCTTCCGTTGGCACATCAATCCGGCGCCGCTCGGCCTGTGGATAGACCGGATCGACGAGCGAGGCCGCTCGCTGGCGACCGATGTGCCGGCAAGCATCTTTTATCATCTGGTTTGCGCGCTGACCCAATATCTTGACAGCACCGCCAGCGAAGCACGATAGGGCAGTTGACGGAATTTCTTCGATTGAAATCGATGCCAGGCGACGATAAGTCGTCCGGACGTCTCCGCCAGAGGTGATAGAGACATGCTTGGCAGCGGCGGGAGTGAGGATTTTTGTCGTTCAAGAAACTAAGCTTTTTGGCACTCCTTGCCCTGGCGTTTGCGGTTGGCTTCTTTGCCATCATCGTGGAAAAAGGGGCGCCTCGTCGTCCCCCACCCCCAAAGCCACAAGCCGCGATAGAGCCGTTTGATGGCAAGCTTTTCATCCAGGCGGTCGATGATCTTCGCGTCGGCAACCGCAAAATCGTGCTATGCGGCGTGGCGTTTACCAAGCCTCAATCCCTGCGTGCCATCGTAACGGACGCGGCGCGCCGGGACTACCAGGGGCTCGCCCTGACTTGCAAGCCGGTCGGCATGGGTACGCCTTGCGACGGCAATGTCGCCTCAAAGTTTGGTGATGCCGTCGTTGTGCAATGCCTCACGTCCGATGGCGTGGATTTGGCCGCCAAACTTGCCGAGAATGGCATCTTGTGCGGACAGCCGGCGCAGGCAGGTTCGACCTACAAATCTTGCTTGTCGGGTTCGTAGTTCTCGCCAGCTGCGTGTCATAAAACGAAAGACAGAATGTGCGATAACACCCCACGTTAAACAGAGTCGACCACAATCCCCTGTACCAAAGCATCGGCGCGATGACCGTCAAACGCCACGAAATAAACTTGCCTTGCCAACAATTTTCACAGGGGGCCGGCACGAAAAATGGTAGATTCAAATCCGGCAAGCGAGTGTGTCCAATGAAACACATGAGAAACCAAAAAATCATCTCGCATAAGCGAAGCGGGTTGGAATCAAAGCGAAAAGCTGTTACGCGCTTGTTCAATACCTTCGCCCTGGGGAGGGGCCGAGGTGCGGCGGGACAAAAAGGATCGAAACGAATGAACCTCACTGTAAAAGTTGCGTTGGCCGGATTTGTCGCCTCGATCGGTTTCGGCCCGGTTTCGTCTTTCGCTCAGGATGCGTCTTGCACCTGTACGACACCCTATCAGGGAGCGGCGAGTTCGATTGGTTCCATAGGGCACGCCAATGGCGACGTAATGGTTTCGCAGGCCGCCGGCTATGGCCCGGCAAAAGCGGGAAATACGCTGGATTTCGGCAGCCGCATAGTGGTCGGTGCCAAGGGGGCTGCCTCCGTTAATGTCGGTGGCTGCAACCTGGAGGTGCCTGCGAATTCAAGTCTCGACATTTCTCGTGTCGAGAACAATATCTGCCTGAAAGTTGTGGGTTCCGAGCAGACGGCTGCCGCCGTGAGTTCCGAGCATACGGGTCAGATTGGCGCGGGCGGAAACCGGTCCTGGGTGCCGCTCGGTATATTTTTGGGCATGGCCGGTACTGCCGGTATCCTTGCTGCAACGCAGGGTGACGGCGACGACAGCGGCCCGGTCAGCCCTTAAGGCGCCCAGTAGGCAATATAGCAGAGCCATGTGACTACCTCTGCTATATTGTATGGCCGGTGCCTCTGTGTTGCCTTGGCGCGGCGGCTGGAGTCGGGATATTGATGGAATTCGTCAACCATACCGCTCTATCACCTGAGTCGAACCTGAATGCGCTCCGTCGTGGGCGGATTCGTCTCGCCGGGAGGCACTGTGACGGGTGGTGCGGCAGTGCTGGTAGTTGGCTTGCACGCTGTCAGCGAATAGCTTGAATCCTACCGTATTGCACGACCTTGACAAATGCGTCATTCGCTCTGGTGCGGGTGGCGCTTTTGCCTTTTGGTTGGGAGAAGTCGTCAGTTTGCTTCAGCGCGGCCACCCATGATCGACCTGCATTCCCATATCTTGCCCGGTCTTGACGACGGCTCGCCCAGTCTTGCTGAATCGCTGGAAATGGCGCGGCTGGCGGTGGCCGATGGAACGACGCATATGGCGTGTACGCCGCATATCGTGCCAGGCATGTACGAAAACGGATCGGCAAATATCGCCCGCGCAGTTCAAGAATTGGAACAGGCGCTGCGCGGTGCCGCAATACCGCTTGCGCTTTACGTTGGCGCCGACGTGCATATAGCTCCGGATCTGCCGGAGCAATTGGCGCTGGGCAGCGTGCCGACCTTGAATAGATCTCGCTATTTTTTGTTCGAGCCGCCGCACCACGTTCTGCCGCCAAGGCTGGAAGATTTCGCTCTGCGCCTCATAAACGCCGGGTTCGTTCCGATTCTTACCCATCCTGAGCGGCTGACATGGATCAAGGCAAATTACGAAATTGTTGAGAACTTGAATGCAGTGGGTTGCCTAATTCAACTTACCGCAGACTCGATTGTTGGTGCTTTTGGACGCACGGCGCTTTACTATTCGGAAAAGCTGATTGACGAGGGTAGGGTAGATATTATCGCTTCGGACGCCCACGGCGCCACCCGCCGGCGCCCTGGGCTTTCGCAGGCGGTTGCCGTTGCCGCGAAGCGATGTGGGGAAGATGAGGCCCGCAATATGGTGTTGAAACGCCCAGGCGAAATATTGGCGAACCGGCCCCTCGAGCCGGTCGGAAAGGCACGCTCGAAAAAGCCAAGCCCCGGCAACGTCGGTCGCTTTGCAGGATTGGGTCGCCTGTTGAAGGGTGGGGCAGCGTAATGGGTGTGTTTCATTTCGCAAAAAATTATACAGGCGCGATATGTGCCTTGCTCGCTTCGCTCTCGATGTCTGCCTGCACGAGCACCTCGTCAACGACATCATCGTCTTCGCCGACATCGGTTGATGCGCTGCAACTGACGTCATCGTCGGCGCCGCTCTCCAGCGGCGGCGCCCTGCAGGTCGTAAAGGAGCTGCCTGCGCAAAACAGCCAGAACGGCAACGAGCAGCCTTTGTCGCCTAACGATGTGCTGGAGGTGAATGTGTTCCAGGTCGACAATCTGAACAGAACCGTTCAAGTCGACGCTGGCGGACAAATTTCGCTTCCACTTATCGGAACCGTCACCGCGGCCGGGAAGACCGTCCGTCAGCTGGAGCAGGAAATCGAAACGGCCTACGGCGCCAACTATCTGCAGTCGCCCGATGTGTCGGTCTTCGTCAAGGAATCGATCGGACAGCGCATTACCGTCGACGGCGAAGTCACCAAGGCTGGTATTTTTCCGGTGTCGAGCAATTCGTCTCTCATCGATGCGATCGCCCTTGCCGGAGGGTTCAATGCCGTTGGCGATGCGAAAAAGGTCTTTGTCTATCGCAATGTCGGCCAAAATACTCTGGTCGCAAATTACAATGTGGAGCAGATTCGCGCCGGCAAGAGCCGCAACCCACGCATCTATGGTGGCGACAAGATTGTCGTCTTCGCCTCGAAATCGAAAATTGCCATGAACAACCTCAAGGACGCCCTCGGCGTCGCCTCGAGTGCAGCCAGAATTGCGGTCGTCCCGGGATTGTAAATCACGGCCGGTTAAAATTAAGCCCAGAGACAAACCCAAGGTTGTCACGCAATGCTCGATCGCAATCGACAGCATCAAATTGCAGGCCCCGGACATGGCCAAGCCTTGTCTGCCGACCTGTATTATGACGGTGCGCAAAACTATAACCCCTATGGTCGCGATCACTCCGAGCAGGACGAGCGCTTCAATCCACTCAAACTGTTGTTTTACGCTGTCCAGTATCGGTGGCTGATACTGATGATGGTAGCGGGCGGACTTGTTGCTGGCGTCGTCGTAACCATGATGCAGACGCCAAAATATCGGGCGACAACGCAATTGGAAGTGCTGGTTCCTTCCGCCAAGGTGTTCCAGGACATTGAGGTGGTTTCTGAAACCAGCGACATGCGGGCATTTCAAACCGCCCGGGAAAAGCTGAAGAGCCGGGCTTTGGCGCAACGCGTGGTGTTCCAACTGGGGCTAAGCGAAAAGCCGGATTTCCTGTTTCCGACCCCGAACTTCTCGCCTAGCAACATTTTCTATCGAGCGTTCGGAATTTCCAAATCGCCTTCCATAGAGGAGAAAACCCCGGAGGAACGTGAGGAAATTGCGATCCAACGCATTCTAGATGACCTCGCGGTCACGCTGGTCAGCAATACAAGCCTGCTGTCGATTACATTTGCCGACCAGAACCCGAAATATGCAAGTGATATAGCCAATCAGGTCGCGCAAAGTTTTATCGACCAGCGCCTCGATCAGACCAGCGAAACCTCAGACCTGGCGCGGCAATTCATCCAGGAACAGGTTTTGCAGGTAAAGCAAAAGCTTCAGAAGTCCGAAGAGGAACTTGTCGCCTATGCAAAGGATGCGGGCATCACGATAACCGGCGAAGAAAAATCGTTGATAGGGTCGAACATCGAGACACTCAACTCCGCGCTCGCAACAGCAATCCAGGAACGTCTCGATGCTGGACGGATGGTGGACCAGATAGACAAGGGTCGCGCGGCGAGCCTCGGCCCAGTCCTGGAGAGCGAAGGTCTACAGAAGATCACCGAGAAACTGTCGGATTTGACCAGCCAGTATCAGCAGAAGCTGGGCATATTGAAGCCCGGCTTTCCAGAGATGCAGCAGCTTCAGGCGCAGATCAAGGAACTGCAGCGGCTCTATGACAACGGTGTTTTGACGATCACCGATTCACTGCGGCAGAGATACCAGGAGGCTCAGAACAAGGAGGCCGACCTTAAGACAAAACTTGCCGAGTTGGAGACGCAGCAGGTCATCTTCAACGATAAAAACATTAAATACACAATCTTGAAGCGAGAAGTAGATTCAAACCGCTCGCAATATGACAATTTGATTGCCAAGCTTAACGAGGTTGGCGTGAGTTCTGAGCTCAAGACTCAAAGTGCCGCAATCGTCGATTTTGCGACGCTGCCTAATCGCCCTTATTCTCCACGATTGACCATCAATCTTGCGATCGCTCTGGCTCTTTTCCTGGCGCTCAGCGCGTCAATTATTTACATCATCGAGTTGTTGAACAACACCTTCACCAATCCTGAGCAGATCGAAAAGGAACTGGGATTGGCGATGCTCGGCATCCTGCCGCTTGTCGATGACCGGGAACTCATTGCCAGCATCACCGATCAGAAGTCAGGACTGTCCGAAGCCTACCGTTCGCTTCGAACATCGCTTCAGTTTTCCGGCGCCGAAGGTGCGCCGCGGTCGCTGCTGGTCACGAGTTCGGAACCCTCCGAGGGCAAGTCGACCACCTCGTTCAAGCTCGGACAGGATTTTGCCGCGCTCGGTGCAAGGGTTCTCATTGTCGACGGCGATCTTCGAAAGCCGAACCTTCATCGGCTGTTTGGTCTCGACAACACAATCGGGCTGAGCAATCTGCTGACGAACACCGTTCGCAAGGAGGATCTGGCAAGCATTTTCAGGGCGACGAAATATCCTAATGTGACCGTCCTGACTTCTGGAACGATCCCGCCGAACCCCGCGGACCTGCTCTCTTCGCCAAAGATGGCGCTGATCATCACCAATCTCGGCAAGCGCTTCGACCTTGTCATAATCGATGCCCCGCCGGTCGTCGGCCTTTCAGATGCGCCCATCCTCAGCCGGCTTGCCGAGGGCACATTGATGGTCATTTCTACCAATCAGGTCACGCGCAAGTCGGCGAAGACAGCGTTGAAGCGCCTGCGAGCTGCCGGCGCGAACGTGGTCGGAGCCGCGATGTCGAAGTTTGCAGTGAACAAGTTCGATTACAACTACGGCTATAAATACATGAACTACCAGTATTACGACTACGGCACCCCGAAACTTGAGGGCAAAGTCGATGACGGAGCAGACCAGCCCGCTCATGCAAAATCTCCGGCGTTCAGGCGTTTGGTTCGTCGCATTCGCTCTAGCGTTGGCGGCTTCGTCGATCGGGCTAAGTCGATTTCTTGAAACCGAAACGCCAACCGTTTCCCTCGCGCTGGATCCGTTGAACGTCAATGCCTTGATCGGTGAGATTACCCACGACCTGAACGATACAAGCAATGCTCCCGATCTCGACGCCATGCTTGCCAAGCTCGAAAGCGCGCTTCGCTTTGACCTTGCGGACGCACGTCTCTACAGCCTGATCGGCGAGATCAAGTACCGGAAGGGTGAAAAAGATCAGGCCTATGAGTTTTTCGATCAAGCTCGAAATTTATCCAAGACCGAAATCCTCGCGCTCCAGAGGTCAATAGGCCGCTCCATCGAAATAGGCGATCTGTCCGGGGCCGTCCGCGAGATCGATATTTTGCTGCGGCGATGGCCAGATCAATTTCCGGCGATCGCCGCGGGGCTGCCGACAATCCTCTCGAACCCCGATGGATACCAGGCTGTGCTGGCAGCCATCAGGGCCGCGGCGCCCTGGAGGTCCAATCTATTGGTCACTCTGGCTAAAACCCCAGACGGGCTCGGTTTCGCAAATCGGTTGCTGCTCGATTTGACCGGGTCGAGTGCGCCACCAAACCCGAGCGAGCTCTCCTATGTGATCCACGGCAATTTTGGTCAGAAAAAATATGAACAAGCGTATAGGTTGTTTCTTTTCAGTCTGTCCGATCAAGAACGGAAATTGGGCGGATACATTTTCAACAGCGCATTTGAGCCTCTATCCAGCGGCAAGCCTTTTGATTGGCAGGTCGGCGATCAGTCGGGTCTCGAAGTTACGCTTGCAACGGCTCAAAATGCGGTTGAAGGTGAGGGGGGGGCGACGGTCCGCTTCCTGAATACGCCGGTCAAGAACGCAGCGCTTCAGCAGTATATCCAGCTGCCGCCAGGCTCCTACAAGATTTCTTTGGCTGCGTCCGCGAGAAACCTGAAGCTTCCAAAGGAGTTGTTCTGGTCGATCAGGTGCGTGGGGCCCGCCGGCGAAATAGCGCGGTTCAATATTCCGGAGGGTACATATAATCGTCAGGCGCTCAGTCAGGGTTTTTCGGTTGGATCGGCTGGGTGCCCCATGCAATTATTGAAGCTGGAAACTGCCGCCATTGCCGAGAGCTGGCGCTTTCGCTACGTCGGCACATTGGTAATGCACAAATTGAGCATCGAGAGACTTTCATCTTGAGCGACCGGCCATCGGAATGGGATAAATATCTCCTCGGATCGGTTCTGTTTATAGCGCTGCTGATCGGCGGCGGCACTGCAAGCGGGCTTTACACGGACACGCTGATCGAGGTTGCGGCAATTGTCTCGGCAGCGGCGGTCTTTTCACAGGCCTCTGGCCAAAGGACGCCCCATTCCGTTCTGTGGCTGCTTATCTTCGTTGTGGCGCTGGCCGTTCTGCAGATCATTCCGTTGCCTGCGGCGATATTCAGCGGATTGCGACCGGAACTGCTGCTCGCAGACTCCGAGCTTGTAGGGGAATCCCAATTTCGTTTCGTCAGTGTCGGCGTTGGACGGACGATCGAATGTCTGTTGTATCTGGTGGCGTTGGCGGCGTTTTTTTTGAGCGTTTTGCGTTTGCGTGCCGAGCAAGTCCCTGCGCTTCTGCCGTTCTTTTTTATGGGTGTTATCTGTAACGGCTTGGCAGGCGCGATTCAATATTCGCTCTCGGACGACATTGCCATAAAGGGATTGTTGCCGTTCACGATAAACGCCGGGCTTTTTGCCAACGAGAATCATTTTGCAGCATTGCTTTTCGTGTCTATCCCCTTCGTCGTTTATTATGGTCTGTTCCGAGGACATCTTTTGTCGGGATCGCTCGGGCTGGCCACGCTTTTGCTGCTCCTTTTGGCTGTCGGTTCGCGTGCCGGCGTTCTGATCGGATTAGCGATCACCGTGCTATCCATAGTCTTTCTTTCAACGCGTTCCAGGGTCAGTGGACTCAGCATCGTTGCCGTTTTCATAGCACTTTCAGTGTTTACGATAGGCGCATGGACGAAGATCGAGGCCGAAGCGATTGACCCGGATTTCGGGCGAGGAGAGATTGCTCGCACCACCATTGAGGGGATCAAAGAGAATTGGGCAGCCGGCGTTGGGTTTGGAAATTTTCAAAAGGCCTACCAGATATATGAAAAGGAAGGGATGATTTTCAGGCAATATGTAAATCATGCTCACAACGAGTATCTTGAAATCGCTTTCGAAGGCGGAGTTCTTGCTGTTCTGTTGATGGCGCTTTATTTCGTGATTCTTTTTATGGTGCTTGCTAGAGTTCGTCGCGATCCCCTTCAAAAGGCGGCGTTTCTCTCCGTGTTTTTTCTTCTCATTCATTCACTCGTCGATTATCCGTTGCGGACCGAGGCGCTTGCAATGACGTTTGCCTTCATGAACGCCATTATCTTCCACAAAGGATTTGCAGCCCGCCAGAAGAGTGAATTGATCGAGATCGACCACAACGGTGAAAAGTTACTTGTTCCCATTGGAACGCCGTCCTAGCGCCTCCTGGCGACGGCCCTGCGATCTGGGCAGGAATTTCCGGGTTCTGGTCCCTGCGTGGAAAATTCTTTCTCGAACCATTCCAGCGCAGGCCTGTCTTGCATTGTTATAGATAATGGCGATCTGCTAGAACGCCTGCACGAAAACCAGAAGTGAAGCTTGATCCGGGCCGCTGAAAAATTGCGCCTGATGCATCGATGCAAGATCCGGCCGGCACGAGAGAACGCTTAAAGTCCATGAACATCGCGCTTACGCATCTGCAGCGGCTTGAAGCCGAATCCATCCATATCTTTCGCGAGGTTGCGGCGACCTTCGCCAAGCCGGTCATGCTCTATTCGGTCGGCAAGGATTCCTCGGTGCTGATGCATCTTGCGATGAAGGCGTTTTATCCGGCCAAGCCGCCCTTTCCCTTTCTCCACGTCGACACGACCTGGAAATTCCGCGAGATGATCGCCTTTCGCGATCAGATGGCGCAAAAGCTCGGCTTCGATCTCCTGGTCCATGTCAACGGCGATGGTGTGCGCGATAATATCAATCCCTTCGACCATGGCTCCAACACCCATACGCATGTGATGAAGACCGTGGCGCTGCGCCAGGCGCTCGACAAATACGGCTTCGATGCAGCCTTCGGCGGGGCGCGACGCGACGAGGAGAAATCGCGCGCCAAGGAGCGGATCTTCTCTTTCCGCAATGCCCAGCACGTCTGGGATCCGAAAAACCAGCGGCCGGAGATGTGGAAGATATTCAACACCCGCATCGCGACCGGTGAATCGATCCGGGTCTTTCCGTTGTCGAACTGGACCGAACTCGACATCTGGCAGTACATTCTCCAGGAAGACATCCCGATCGTGCCGCTCTATTTCGCCAAGCAGCGGCCGGTCGTCGAACGTGACGGCATGCTCATTCTGAGGGATGACGACCGCATGCAGTTGCGTCCCGGCGAGACGGTGGAGAACCGGCTGGTGCGATTCCGCACGCTCGGCTGCTATCCGCTGACCGGTGCGATCGAATCGGCCGCCGACACGCTGGAGGCCATTGTCGGCGAAATGCTCACGGCGCGCACCTCCGAACGGCAGGGCCGCCTGATCGACCGTGATGAAGCCGGCTCGATGGAAAAGAAAAAGCGCGAGGGGTATTTCTGAGCATGCGCCACATCACGGCCGAGAGCCTCGCCCCCACCGACGGCATTCGCGACTATCTGGCGGTGCAAGAACAAAAATCGCTGCTGCGCTTCTTGACCTGCGGTTCCGTGGACGACGGCAAGTCGACGTTGATCGGGCGCCTGCTTTCGGACACCAAGCAGATTTTCGAGGACCAGCTTGCCGCGCTCGAGCGTGATTCGCGCAAGCACGGGACGACGGGCGACGACGTCGATTTCGCGCTGCTGGTCGATGGCCTCGAGGCCGAGCGCGAGCAGGGCATCACCATCGATGTCGCCTATCGCTTTTTCGCCACGCCAAAGCGCAAGTTCATCGTTGCCGACACACCCGGCCACGAACAATACACGCGCAACATGGCGACGGGCGCGTCGACCGCCGATCTGGCCATCGTCCTGATCGACGCCCGGCAGGGCGTGCTGCGCCAGACAAGGCGCCACTCGATCATCGCCTCGCTGCTTGGCATCCGGCACATCGTGCTCGCCGTCAACAAGATCGATCTCGTCGGCTTCGACAAGGTGGTGTTCGAACGGATTGTCGCAGACTACGCGCAGTTCTCACGTGAACTCGGTTTCCAGTCGATCGTGTCCATTCCGATGTCGGCCCGCTATGGCGACAACGTTACGGGCCGTTCCGATAAAACAGAATGGTATTCCGGCCCGACGCTGATCGAACATCTGGAAACCGTGTCAGTCGATGAAGCCGTTGTCGAACTGCCGTTCCGTTTTCCGGTGCAGTATGTGAACCGCCCCAATCTCGATTTCCGCGGTTTTGCCGGCACGATCGCCTCCGGCTCGGTCGCGCCGGGCGACGAGGTCGTTGTCGCCAAATCCGGCAAGTCCGCTCATGTCAGGCGGATCGTCTCGCATGGCGGCGATCTGAGCCAGGCGGTGGCGGGCCAGGCCATCACCCTCGTCCTCGACGACGAGGTCGAGGTCTCGCGCGGTAACATGCTGGTGTCGCCGGCGGCGCGGCCGCAGGTCGCCGACCAGTTCGCCGCCAACATCGTCTGGTTCGACGAGCACGCGCTGCTGCCGGGCCGCTCCTATATCCTGCGGACCGAGACCGATCAGACCAGCGCCACCGTCACCGACCTGAAATACCGCGTCAACGTCAACGATTTTGCCCATGAGGCGGCCAAGTCGCTGGAAATGAACGAGGTCGGCATTTGCAACATCTCGACGCGGGCGCCGATCGCCTTCGATATTTTCGCCGAGAACCGCACGACCGGCGCCTTCATCCTGATCGACCGCATCACCAACGCCACGGTCGGCGCCGGCATGATCCTGCATTCGCTGCGCCGCGCCGAGAACATCCACTGGCAATCGCTCGATGTCGGCAAGCACGGCCGCGCCGATCTGAAGAACCAGCGGCCCGCAGTGTTCTGGTTCACCGGGCTCTCTGGTTCGGGCAAGTCGACCATCGCCAACCTTTTCGAGAAGAAGCTGTTCGCCACCGGCCGCCACACCTACATCCTGGATGGCGACAATGTCCGCCACGGGCTCAATCGCGATCTTGGCTTCACGGACGCCGATCGCGTCGAAAACATTCGCCGGGTGGCTGAAGTGGCGCGCCTGATGGCCGATGCCGGGCTGATCGTTATTGTTTCCTTCATTTCGCCATTCAGCGCCGAAAGGCGCATGGCCAGGGAATTGATGGCCAGCGGTGAATTCGTCGAGGTGTTTGTCGACACACCTTTCGAGGAATGCGCCAGACGCGATCCGAAGGGCCTCTATGCGCGGGCGTTGAACGGCGAAATCAAGAATTTCACCGGCGTCGATTCACCGTATGAAGCCCCGGAAAATCCCGAAATCCATCTCAAGACACTCGGCAAGTCGGCCGAGGAGATGGTAGAGGCCCTGGAACTCTGGCTGAACGAGCGCGACATTGCCGAAAACCAATACGATAGCGGCGGCGGCATCTGAAGACGAATCGATGCTCGGGGTGTTCGAGCGCCTTGCCCTGGCGGCGGGGCGAGAGGTGATGCGTGTTTTTGATGCCGGCTGCGCGGTCGATCAGAAATCAGACGCCTCGCCGGTGACCGAAGCCGATCGCCAGAGCGAAAAGATCATTCTCGCCGGGCTGCGCGCCGCCTTCCCCGATATCCCTTGCGTGGCTGAGGAAGAGGCATCGGCTGGCATCGTGCCGCCCGACCTCGATGATGCCTTCTTCCTGGTGGACCCACTCGACGGCACCAAGGAATTCGTCAACCGCAGGACCGACTTCACCGTCAACATCGCGCTCGTTCGCCACGGCGTGCCGGAGATCGGTGTGGTCTTTGCGCCATGCACCGGACGCTTCTTTTCCGGCCGGCCGGGCAGGGCGGAAGCAATCGATGTCAATGGCGATTACCAGATCATCGGCCGTCGGCCGATTTCGGCCAGAACGGGCGTGGCGCCACTGACCGTCGTCGCCAGCCGGTCCCACAATACGCCCGAGACCGAAGCCTATATCCGCACGGTGGGCGCTGCCGAGATCGTCTCGGTCGGCTCGTCGCTGAAATTCTGTCTTGTCGCCAGCGCCGAGGCCGACGTCTATCCGCGCTTCGGCCGCACCATGGAATGGGACACCGCGGCGGGTGACGCGGTGCTGCGCGCCGCAGGCGGGATGACGCGCTCGCTCGATGGTCAGCCGCTGGCCTACGGCAAGCGCAACCAGAGCGATGACGTGGATTTTGCCAATCCGCATTTCATCGCCAGCGGGAAGAGCACGGGCCAACCCGACGCCGTGCGAGCGCGTCCTCGAAATTGACGGAAGCGCTCCCACAAAACCTTATGCTCTCCTGATGGACGGTTGCCATCGCGTGTTGGCGTTGTTATATTTACGTCTACACGGGGAAATTGGCTAATGCCGCTCAACATTCGCAGTGAAGAGGTAAACGTGCTTGCCGAAAAACTGGCAGCACGCACGCGCTTGAACAAGACGGCTGCCGTGAAGCTGGCCCTGGAGAACGAATTGCGCCGCGCCGAAGAGGCGATCCCACTGTGGGAGCGGCTGAAGCCTTTGCGCGCGAAGATTGCGGCCTATCCGGACACCGGCCTTGCGGCGGACAAGGCGTTTTTCGATGACCTCAGCGGCGACTACTGATGTTCGTCGATGCGTCTGCAATCATCGCCATTATGACGGAAGAGCCTGAGGCCGAGAACCTTGCCGCCGCGATGGATGCCGCACGCTCTCCACGGCCGATCACATCGGTCGTGGCTGCATGGGAGGCGACAGTTGGGCTGTTTCGCAAAAAGCGCATTCCCATGGCAGAAGCTGAAGCGCGCGTGCAGGAGTTCCTTGAAGCGGCCGGGGTCCAGCTTATGGCGATTTCGAGCCGTGAGTTGACCGTCGCGCTGCAAGCCGTCGATCGCTATGGACGGCACCGCTATCCGGACGCTGAACGGAATAGTGCGCTCAATCTTGCCGACTGCTTCCATTATGCCACGGCGAAATCCTACCAGGCGCCGATCCTGACCATCGATGCGGGATTTGCGCTTACCGATGTCACGACTGTGGGTATCAAAACCTGATATTTACGCGGGAGCTACCGGCTAGATCGTAGTCGTGCGCGTGAGACTCTACGCGGCGGCGATTTGCGCCGAATTCGAGCCGATATAATTGCGGATCGTCTCGATGATCCGGTCCTGGTCGGCCTCGCTCAGATAGGGATGCATGGGCAGGCACAGGATACGCTTCGGCAGCTCCTCAGAAACGGCAAGACCTGTCGGCGTGCGCGGATAGTCGCGGTAGGCGATCTGGCTGTGCAGCGGCTTCACATAATAGATCACCGACGGGATGCCTTTTTCCCCGAGATGCGCCTTCAGCCCGTCGCGCTTCGGCGTCTCGATGGCATATTGCGCCCAGGCCGAACGGCCGCCGTCCAGGTTGCGCGCTGCCTTGACGATGTCGCCGAGGCCTTCGGCATACCGTTTGGCGACCGCTTGCCGGGCAACCATCTCGTCTTCGAGAATGGCCAGCTTCTCGATCAGGATCGCCGCCTGCAGAGTGTCGAGCCGCGAATTGATGCCGACGCGGACATTGTCATATTGGGTTTCGCCCTTGCCGTGGAAGGCGAACGAGCGAAGTTTCTCGGCCAGCGCATCGTCATTGGTGAACATCGCGCCGCCGTCGCCATAGCAGCCGAGCGGTTTTGCCGGGTAGAAGCTGGTCGAGCCGACCGCGCCGAACGAACCCAGCATCTTGCCGTCGCTCGAGCCGCCGATCGCCTGGGCGGCATCTTCGATCACCATCAGCCCTTCGCGGTTGGCGATGGCTATGATCGCCTCGTAATCGGCGGCGAGCCCGAACAGGTCGACGGGGATGATCGCCCTTGGCCTCAGCCGGCCTTCCGCCTTGATCATGGCGATGGCGGCTTCGAGGCTGGCGATGTCGATATTGTAGGTCTGCGGATCGACATCGATGAAAACCGGCTCGGCCTTGGCCAGCGCCACCACTTCCGCCGTGGCGGCGAAGGTGAAGCTCGGCACGAACACCGCGTCACCTGGGCCGATGCCGGCCGCAAACAGCGGCAGCAGCAGCGCGTCAGTGCCGTTGGCGCAGGCTACGACATGCTTGGTGCCGACATAGGCGGCGAGCTTGTTTTCGAATTCGGTGACCTCAGGTCCGAGAATGTAGCGACCCTCGTCGACGACGCGGTCGATGGCGGCTTTCAGCCTGTCGCGGATTCGTTCGCGCTGCGCGCCTAGATCGATGAACTGCATGTCGGCCTCAAAACGGGGACTAGCCAGATAACCGGCCGCTGGTATCAGACTTGGCGCGGCCGAGAAAGCTGCACGGACCAAACCACAATTGCTCAAATGTCGCAGCCTGTTACCTCTCAGTCCGACAGGTCCGCATCAGACGCCGGAAATCCGGGGCTTTGTAGCGCACGACACGGCCTTCGTGTCGCACGCGCTCGGCTGGGCGAAACATAAAGTGATCGACGTCCTGCGCATCCTCGCCGCATCGCCGTCCAATCAGGCGATTTCATGCCGCCAGGGCGGATTGGCGCCGGCCCGCGACACGTTTACCGCCGCAGCCTTGGCGCCGAGCGCCAGCGCCTTGTGGATGGCGTCGTCCGACAGATTGGCGATCGCCTCCTTCGACAGCAGGCCTTGCTCGTGCAGCGAGGCCAGGATGCCGGCGTTGAACGTGTCGCCGGCGCCGACCGTATCGACCACCTCGACCTTGTCCGGCACGACCGTGACCTTGTGATCCCTGGTGTAGCCGATGGCGCCTTCGCTGCCATGGGTGACGACGATCAGCGTCGGGCCGCGCTCCAGCCAGTTGCGGACGACGTCCTCGTGCGAGCCGGCTTCGCCGAACCAGTTGAGGTCCTCGTCCGACAGTTTCACGATGTCGGCCATGGCCATCATCGAGCGGATGCGCCTGAGATGCTTGGCCTTGTCCGCTATGAAATTCGGCCGGATGTTGGGGTCGAGCATGATGACGCGGCGGCTGTGCTCGCGCCGCATGAATTCCTCGTAGGCGGATCCGGCCGGCTCCGAGATCAGGCTGATGGCGCCGAACAGCATGGCTTCGATCTCGCTGCCGAGTTTCGGCAGATCGTCGATGGTCAGCATCCGTCCGGCTGTGTTTTCATCGTAGAATGTGTAGGTCGCCTGGCCGTTGTCCAGCCGCACGAAGGCGAGCGTGGTCGGCCGGGGCGATGTGTGCGCATAGGTGGAACTGACTTGGCTTGCGTCAAGCGCGTCCTTGAACTGGCTGCCGAACAGATCCGTCGACAGGCCGGAAAAGAAACCGGCGGGCGCTCCCAGCCGCCCGAGCGCTATTGCCGTGTTGAACACCGCGCCGCCGACATAAGGGGCAAAGGCCGGCTCGCCCTCAGTCGTGGTGCGTGGCAGCATGTCGATCAGGGCTTCGCCGCAACAGAGGATCATGATTTCCTGGTCTCCGGCGGATAGATCACACCCTTGCGGATGATGATGTTGGCGTAGAGCCGCGGCTCGCTTGTCGCGACGATCGCGTGTGCGGACCTGACCCGTTGATAGAAGTCGGCGCCGGCAAGCGCAACCACCTTGCGGCCCGGAGCACGCTCGGCGCAGATCGCCTCCATCTCGTGATGAACGGGATCGGCAAGCAGGGGATCACCTTTGACCGAGGCGCGAAACAGCGCCTCCGGCACCGCGTCATCGACAGGCAATACGCTGAGGATGGCGTCGAGCATCGGAGCAAGATGATGACCGTCTGCGCGGATGAGCCGGTGTGCCTGCTCTTTCGCCGGGTAGTTTCCGTCGACAAGGGCGATCTCGTCGCCATGACCCATGGCACGCAGCGTCGCCAGCAGCTGTGGACCGAGCAGCACCGGGATTCCGATCAGCATCGCTCAGGCACTCCTGGAAATCGTGGTCGAACCGATGAGGAAGCGCTCGGAAAGCGGCAGGCTGGCACCGCCCAGGGCACGTGCATGAATGCCGACAGTCCCCTCGCGCACGGCCGGAAGCTTCAGGCCTTCACCGTCGATCTTGCCGATAGCATCGATAACGGCATCGACGAGCCGGCGCCGCACGGCCTTCGGCATCCATCCGTCGATCACCGCCGCCTCGAAATCGATAACCGATGACGCCGCCACAATGGCATAGGCGAGCGCCTGCGAGGCGCAGGCGATCCAATCGTCGAGCTCGACGCCGATTTCGCCCCAATCCTCCGGTGACGTCCACAGATGTGAGGCTTCGACGCCGCGCGCGTTGAGTGCCTTTTCCAGCATGGCGATCGACGCCACGCCGATCAATTGGGTCGGCTTGCCGTCCGGTCCAGGCACCGGCATCGAACCCAGCGCGCCGGCATTGCCGGTCGGTCCGCCGAAAAGGTGACCGTTCAGCACGATGCCGCCGCCGGCGAAGGCACCGATATAGAAATAGACGAAGTCGCGTGCCGTGCCCGCTTTGCCGAACACCAGTTCGGCGCCGCAGGCAGAGGTGGCGTCATTTTGCAGGTAGACGGGGAATTCGCACTGTGCCTGGATGTCGGCGCGGATGTCTCGGTGGCGCCATTCGTCCATGACGTCGCGCGGCGCACCTGCCGTATCGGCCCAGCTCCACAATTCGAACGGCATGGCAATGCCAAGTCCGGCAATGCGCTTGTCCTGCGCCGGGGTGAGTTCGCCGCGCATGGTCTTCATGCCGGAGGTGACGAACTCGACCGTCTCGCGCGGTGCCGGATAGCGGTAGGAATGCTGCAGCATCGAACGCACATTGCCGAGAAAATCGATCAGAACGAGTTCGGCGCTGCGGCGGCCGATCTTCAGGCCGATGAAATAGGCGCCATCGGGATTGAGCGCCATCGGAATGGAAGGTTGGCCGATCTTGCCGCGCAGCGGCGCCTGGCGGACAAGAAGGTTGTCCTCCTCGAGCTCGCGCATGATGACCGAAACGGTCTGGGCCGAAAGTCCGGTCATGCGCGCAATGTCGGACTTCGCCAGGCTGCCGTGCTGACGCACCAGCGACAGCACCAGCCGCTCATTGTGGTCCCGCATGCCGCTCTGGTTGGTGCCGCGGTGAATGCGGCTTTTGGCTGCCTCGGGCGAACCGTGCCTTGGTATGCCGGTCTCCACCCCTTCTCCTCCCGTCGTTTCCCTTAATGCTTTTGGCCAGAATGAGTGACCGACGCCACGCTGTCAATAATAAATAAGAGTGATTTAATTATTGACAGGACCCTCAGTCTGGTATTCTCTTGGGGCAAGCGTCCACGCTGGGAGAAGTCGCTGGATGCTCATGCGATGCCGGTTGGCCGGCATCCGAACTGGTCCCACTGGGAGGAAAATCGTGACCAAGACAGCACTGCTAAGATCCACCGTTTTTGCCGCGGCCGGACTGGGTCTGATGGCATTCACCTCGGCTGCGTCCGCCGCCGATGTCGGCGCCTGCCTGATCACCAAGACCGACACCAACCCGTTCTTCGTCAAGATGAAGGAAGGCGCGAGCGCCAAGGCCAAGGAACTCGGCGTCGAACTCAAAGCCTACGCCGGCAAGATCGATGGCGACAGCGAGAGCCAGGTGGCGGCGATCGAAAGCTGCATCGCCGACGGCGCCAAGGGCATCCTGATCACCGCGTCGGATACCAAGGGCATCGTCCCGGCGGTGAAGAAGGCACGTGACGCCGGTCTGCTGGTGATCGCGCTGGACACGCCGCTTGATCCGCTCGACGCCGCCGACGCGACCTTTGCGACCGACAATCTGGAGGCCGGCAAGCTGATTGGTGCCTGGGCCGCAGCGACGCTCGGCGACAAGGCGAAGGATGCCAGGATCGGCTTCCTCGACCTGACGCCCTCGCAGCCGACGGTCGACGTCCTGCGCGACCAGGGCTTCATGATGGGTTACGGTATCGACGTGAAGGACCCCAACAAGATCGGCGATGAGGATGATCCGCGTATCGTCGGCCACGACGTCACCAACGGCAACGAGGAAGGCGGCCGCAAGGCGATGGAGAACCTCCTCCAGAAGGATCCTGGCATCAACGTCATCCACACCATCAACGAGCCGGCAGCCGTCGGCGCCTACCAGGCGCTCAAGGCCGTGGGTCTCGAAGGCAATGTGCTGATCGTGTCGGTCGATGGCGGCTGCCCCGGCGTGAAGTCGGTCGCCGAGGGCGTGATCGGTGCGACGTCACAGCAATATCCGCTGCAGATGGCGGCACTCGGCATCGAAGCGATCGCCGCTTACGCCAAGGACGGGACGAAGCCCAAGCCGACCGAAGGCAAGGATTTCTTCGACACCGGCGTCAACCTCGTGACCGACAAGCCCGCGGAGGGCGTGAAGTCCATCGACACCAAGGAAGGCCTCGCCAAGTGCTGGGGCTGATGCCGGTCTGACGGGCAACAGACCGAAGCGGCCAGGGGCTTGATCCCCGGCCGCTTCGGGTGGACGATGCGGAAATCGCAAGCGCGAACAATTCCGGCGGCAGATCGGGAACGGTTGGACGGGCGTCGGCGCGTAGCTGAAGCCTCATGGGAGGAAACATGTCTCAGGTTCAGGAATTCGAAAAGGCTCTCGCGAACAGCGAGACAAGCGTTGCTGCTTTTGACGAGCATGGCACGTCGCTCGTCAAGCGCATCCAGCATTTCCTGCATTCCACTCCGGCTGCGGTGCCGCTGATCGTGCTGGTCCTGTCGATCGCTGTCTTTGGCGTCACGATCGGAGGACGGTTCTTTTCGTCCTACACGCTGACGCTGATCCTGCAGCAGATCGCCATCGTCGGTATTCTCGGCGCCGCGCAGACGCTGGTCATCCTGACAGCCGGCATCGACCTGTCAATCGGCGTGATCATGGTGATTTCGGCCGTGATCATGGGCAATTGCGCAGTCACCTACGGCCTCCCGACCTTGCTTGCCGTGGTGATCGGGCTTGGCGCTGGCGCGGCCTGCGGGCTGCTCAACGGGGTGCTGGTCGCCTACATGAAGCTGCCGCCCTTCATCGTCACGCTCGGCACCTGGAACATCGTCATGGCCACGAACTTCATCTATTCGGCCAATGAGACGATCCGTGACGCCGACGTCGACGTCCAAGCCCCGCTGCTGCATCTGTTTGGCCTGAACTTCAAGGTCGGCACGGCGGTGCTGACGTTCGGCGTCATTGCCATGGTCGTGCTGGTGCTGTTCTTGTGGTACGTGCTCAATCACACGGCATGGGGCCGTCATGTCTACGCTGTCGGCGACGATCCGGAGGCGGCGAAGCTGTCGGGCATCCAGACCAAGAAGGTGCTGATCTCGGTCTACACGCTTGCCGGGCTGATCGCCGCTTTCGCTGCCTGGGTCTCCATCGGCCGCAACGGCTCGATCTCACCGTCCGCTGCCGTCACCGACTACAATTTGCAGGCGATCACCGCGACGGTGATCGGCGGCATTTCCCTCTTCGGCGGGCGCGGCTCTATTCTGGGCACGCTGTTCGGCGCGATGATCGTCGGCGTCGTTTCGATGGGCCTCAACATGCTGGGCGCCGATCCGCAATGGAAAGTGCTGCTCACCGGTGTGCTGATCATCGGCGCCGTGGCGATCGACCAGTGGATCAGAAAGGTTTCGGTGTAACCATGACCCAGGAGCCCATCCTCACCGCGCGCGGCCTCGTCAAGCGCTACGGCCGCGTTACCGCACTGAACAGCTGCGACTTCGATCTCTATCCGGGAGAGATCCTGGCCGTGATCGGCGACAATGGAGCCGGCAAGTCGACGCTGATCAAGGCGATCTCGGGCGCCGTTGTCCCGGACGAGGGGATCATCGAGTTGGACGGCAAGCAGGTGCTCTTCAAGTCGCCCATCGAAGCCCGCGAAGCCGGCATCGAAACCGTCTACCAGAACCTGGCGCTGTCGCCGGCGCTGTCGATCGCCGACAACATGTTCCTCGGTCGCGAGATCCGCAAACCGGGTTTTCTGGGCGACTGGCTGCGCATGCTCAACCGCCCGGCAATGGAAAAGCGCGCCCGCGACAAGCTCACCGAACTTGGCCTGATGACCATCCAGAACATCAGCCAGGCCGTGGAAACGCTCTCGGGCGGCCAACGCCAGGGCGTGGCGGTGGCGCGCGCCGCCGCCTTCGGCTCGAAGATGGTCATCATGGATGAGCCGACGGCGGCGTTAGGCGTCAAGGAGAGCCGCCGCGTGCTCGAACTGATCCTCGACGTGAAGAAGCGCGGCCTGCCGATCGTGCTGATCTCCCACAACATGCCGCATGTCTTCGAGGTGGCCGACCGCATTCACATCCATCGGCTGGGCCGTCGCCTCTGTGTCATCGATCCCAAGCAATATACGATGTCGGACGCCGTCGCCTTCATGACCGGAGCGAAGCTTCCGCCGGAGGCGGCACTGGCGGCCTGATGCATGTCGCCCAAAAGTGCGCAGCGGTTTTGGGATGACGACTTGCATAGAACAAGAAATGCATGTCGCCCAAAAGCATGCCCTCGGGCGCGAACCGAGGGTGCGCTGCGGTTTTGGGACGATATGCACATAACTAAGAATCTAAGATGCGTCGCAGACGCCGCCCAAACGCGACGCACTTCAAGTTGCTAAACTGCCGCTGGGTAAGCTTCCCCGCGGCAATCTAACTCGATTGAACGCATAACAATATGCGCTAGCATGGGCTGGGAGGAATGGTGAAAGCCGGTATGATCATGGCAACCGCACGAGAGGCAGCATGACGCGCGCGATGACATCCAAAACTCCCATTCTCGAAAACTCCGATCCCAAGGCGCTTGCCGACGAAGTCTTGAAGGCCCTCAAATACAGGCTCGGCAAGGGGACCAGCGTTGCGACGCAATACGACTGGCTCACCGCCTCGATAAAGGTCGTGCGCGACCATATCGTCGATCATTGGATGCAGGCAACGCAAGAGGCCTACGCCCATCAGGAAAAGCGCGTCTATTACCTGTCACTGGAATTCCTCATCGGTCGCCTGATGCGCGACGCCTTCTCCAATCTCGGCCTGATGGACAATATGCGCGAAGCGCTGCGGTCTCTCGGCGTCGACCTCGACCTCATCGCGGCCCTCGAACCAGATGCAGCGCTTGGCAATGGCGGTCTCGGCCGGCTCGCCGCCTGCTTCATGGAAAGCATGGCAACCGTCGACATTCCCGCGCATGGCTATGGCATTCGCTACGCCAATGGCATGTTCCGGCAGGAAATCCATGGCGGCTGGCAGGTTGAGCTGCCCGAGACCTGGCTCGATCACGGCAACCCCTGGGAGTTCGAGCGGCGCGAACGCTCATTCGAGGTCGGTTTCGGCGGCTCGGTGGAATCGATCACCTCGAAGGACGGCAGGCTTGAGCGCCACGTCTGGAAGCCGATCGAACATGTTCTGGCGGTTGCCTACGATACGCCGGTGGTTGGCTGGCGGGCCAACCGCGTCAACACGCTGCGGCTCTGGTCCGGCATGCCGATCGATCCGATCCTGCTCGACAAGTTCAACGCCGGCGACCACATCGGTGCGCTCGCCGAAAGCAACAAGGCCGATGCCTTGTCGCGCGTCCTTTACCCTGCCGATTCCCACAAGGCCGGTCAGGAGCTGCGCCTCAGGCAAGAGTATTTCTTTTCCACCGCATCGTTGCAGGATATCATTCAGCGTCATCTCAGCCAGTATGGCGACCTGCAGTCGCTGCCCGACAAGGCGGCGATCCATCTGAACGACACCCATCCGGCCATCGCCGTGCCCGAGCTGATGCGCCTGTTGATGGATGTCCACGGCATGGATTTCGATCAGGCCTGGAGCATCACCAAGCGCACTTTCGGCTACACCAACCACACACTGCTTCCAGAGGCGCTCGAAAGCTGGCCGGTGCCGCTGTTCGAGCGGCTGTTGCCGCGCCATATGCAGATCGTCTACGCCATCAACGCCGAAGTGCTGCTGGAGGCGCGCGCCTCCGATCAGTTTTCTGACGAGCAGATCAGCCAGATCTCGCTGATACAGGAAAACGGCGAGCGCCGGGTGCGCATGGGCAATCTGGCGTTTGTCGGCTCGCACTCGATCAACGGCGTCTCTGCCCTTCACACCGAGCTGATGAAGGAAACGGTGTTTGCCGAGCTCCACCGACTCTACCCCGACCGCATCAACAACAAGACCAACGGCATCACGCCGCGGCGCTGGCTGATCCAGTGCAATCCCGGTCTCACCGCGCTCACCCGCGAGGCGATCGGCGACCGCTTCCTCGACGATATAGACGCGATCAAGGAGCTCGATGCCTTTGCCGACGACGCCGCCTTCCGCGACAAGTTCGCGGCAGTCAAGCGGGCGAACAAGGCCAAGCTCGCCAATCTCGTCGCCGACCGCCTCGGCATCAGGATCGATCCCTCGGCGCTGTTCGACATCCAGATCAAGCGCATCCACGAATACAAGCGCCAGCTCCTGAACATCCTCGAAACAGTCGCCCTCTACGACCAGATCCGCTCCCATCCCGAGCGCAACTGGATGCCACGCGTCAAGTTCTTCGGCGGCAAGGCGGCGCCCAGCTATCACAATGCCAAGCTGATCATCAAACTCGCCAACGACGTCGCCAAAGTCATCAACCGCGACCCCGCCGTTCGCGGCTTGCTCAAAGTGGTGTTCGTGCCGAACTACAATGTCAGCCTGGCCGAGATCATGATGCCGGCCGCCGATCTTTCGGAGCAGATATCGACCGCCGGGATGGAAGCCTCCGGCACCGGCAACATGAAATTTGCGCTGAACGGTGCGCTGACCATCGGCACGCTCGACGGCGCTAATGTCGAGATCAAGGAATGCGTCGGCGACGACAACATCTTCATTTTCGGCCTGACCACCGAAGAGGTCGCCGAGCGGCGCAGCAACGGCTACGATCCGCGATCGGTGATCGAAGCCTCTCCCGAACTGGCGCAGGCCGTGGCTGCCGTTTCGACGGGCGTCTTTTCGCCTGACGATCCGGAACGCTATCGCGACCTGATGAACGGCCTCTATCAGGGCGACTGGTTCATGGTCGCCGCGGATTTCGATGCCTACGCCTCAACCCAGCGCGATGTCGACGCCGTCTGGCGCGACAGCCCGGATTGGTACGCCAGGGCAATTCGCAATGTCGCCCGCGTCGGCTGGTTCTCGTCCGATCGCACGATCCGCCAATATGCGAAAGAAATCTGGAACGTGCCCGTCTGATATGATTGCATGAGGCCACGAACAATGTGGTCCGGGTGCCGGGGAGGGTCACTGCCTGATGAGGAAGCCGCGCGCGACCGCTGCGACAAGCGGGCCGGATGGACTGGCGTCAGCCGGTGATGTCGCGGCAATTGTCGCCGGCACGCATGGTGATCCTTTCGCTGTCCTCGGTGTGCACGAGGTCGACAAGGGCTTTGTCGCCCGCTGCTTCGTCCCTCATGCCGAGTTCGTCACTGCCTATACGCTGACCGGCAGGAATGCCGGCGAACTCTCCAGGCGCGACGAAGGCGGCTTCTTCGAGGGCAGCCTGTCGCTCAGAAAGCGTCAGCCGCTGCGCTATCACGCGCGCAATGCCGGCGGTGACTGGTGGCTGACCGATCCCTATTCGTTCGGTCCGGTACTGGGTCCGCTGGACGACTATTACATCGCCGAAGGTTCGCACCTCAGGCTGTTCGACAAGCTCGGGGCGCATCTCATCGATCACGAGGGTGCATCCGGCGTGCATTTCGCCGTCTGGGCGCCCAATGCAAGGCGCGTTTCGGTGGTCGGCGACTTCAACGAATGGGACGGCCGCAGGCATACGATGCGCGTCCGCCGCGACACCGGCATCTGGGAGTTGTTCATCCCCGACATCGGCGCCGGACGGCCATACAAATACGAGATCATCGGGCCCGATGGCGTGAGGCTGCCGCTGAAGGCCGATCCGTTCGCTTTCAAGTCCGAACTGCGACCGGCCACCGCTTCGGTGACGGCGCTTCCGCCGGCGCATCAATGGGGTGACGAGGCGCACCGCAATTTCTGGCGCAACGCCGACGCCCGCCGCGAGGCGGTGTCGATCTATGAGGTCCATGCCGGCTCCTGGCAGCTTCACGACGACGGCAGCTTCCTGTCATGGGACGAGCTTGCCGACCGGCTGATCCCGTATGTCGTCGACACGGGTTTCACCCATATCGAATTCATGCCGATCTCCGAACATCCCTATGATCCGTCCTGGGGCTATCAGACGACGGGCCTCTACGCGCCGTCGGCCCGCTTCGGCGATCCGGACGGTTTTGCCCGGTTCGTCGACGGCGCCCACCGCGCCGGCATCGGCGTCATCCTGGACTGGGTGCCGGCGCATTTTCCGGTGGACGCGCATGGCCTGGCCAATTTCGACGGCACCGCGCTCTATGAGCATGCCGACCCGCGCAAGGGCTTCCATCCCGACTGGAACACCGCGATCTACAATTTCGGCCGGCGCGAGGTGGTCTCGTTCCTGGTCAACAATGCGCTGTTCTGGGCCGAAAAATACCATGTCGACGGTTTGCGCGTCGATGCCGTCGCCTCGATGCTCTACCTCGACTATTCGCGCAAGGCCGGCGAATGGATTCCCAACGAAAAAGGCGGGCGCGAAAACCTCGAGGCGGTCAGCTTCCTCCAGAGGATGAACAAGGAAGTCTATGGTCATCATCCGGGTGTGATGACGATCGCCGAGGAATCGACCTCATGGCCAAAAGTTTCGCAGCCGGTGCATGAGGGCGGGCTGGGTTTCGGCTTCAAGTGGAACATGGGCTTCATGCACGACACGCTGGAGTATTTCTCCAAAGAGCCGATTTTCCGCAAGCATCACCACGGCGACATCACCTTCGGTCTGGTCTACGCCTTCTCAGAGAATTTCGTGCTGCCGCTCTCCCATGACGAGGTCGTGCACGGCAAGGGGACGCTGCTTGGCAAGATGGCCGGTGACGACTGGCAGAAATTCGCGACGCTGCGCGCCTACTACGCCTTCATGTGGGGCTACCCCGGCAAGAAGCTGTTGTTCATGGGGCAGGAATTCGCCCAGCGCCGCGAGTGGAGCGAGGCGCGCGCACTCGACTGGAACCTGCTCGATTTCCGGGCCCACCGCGGCGTCTGGCAGACGGTGCGCGATCTCAACTATCTCTACCGCTCACGGCCGGCGTTGCATGCGCGCGATTGCGAACCGGAGGGCTTTTCCTGGCTGATCGTCGACGACAGCGCCAACTCGGTCTTTGCCTGGCTGCGCAGCGCGCCGGGCGGAAACCCGGTCGCCGTCATCTCCAATTTTACGCCGGTGCCGCGCGACAATTACCGCGTGCCGTTGCCAATGGCTGGAAGATGGCGCGAGATCATCAACACGGACGCCTCCGACTATGGCGGTTCCGGCAAGGGCAATGACGGTGCCGTCGAGGCTCGGAAGGAAGCAGGAGGCATCTCGGCGACGATGCTGTTGCCGCCGCTGTCGACGATCATGCTCGAATTTGCTCCGGACTAGGCGATGTCTCGCAGCGCGTAACTTGGGAGGATAAGAATGGCAGAGATAAAACGGACCCAGCCGCTGGCGCGCGATGCCATGGCCTATGTTCTGGCCGGCGGCCGTGGCAGCCGCCTCAAGGAATTGACCGACCGGCGCGCCAAACCGGCGGTCTATTTCGGCGGCAAGACGCGCATCATCGATTTTGCGCTCTCCAATGCGCTCAATTCCGGTATTCGCCGCCTCGGCGTGGCCACCCAGTACAAGGCGCACTCGCTGATCCGCCACCTGCAGCGCGGCTGGAACTTCCTTCGGCCCGAGCGCAACGAGAGCTTCGACATCCTGCCGGCCAGTCAGCGCGTATCGGAAACGCAATGGTATGAGGGCACGGCCGATGCCGTCTACCAGAACATCGACATCATCGAGGCCTACGGGCCCGAATACATGGTCATCCTGGCCGGCGATCACGTCTACAAGATGGACTATGAGCTGATGCTTCGCCAGCATGTCGACGCCGGCGCCGACGTCACCGTCGGCTGCCTCGAAGTGCCGCGCATGGAGGCGACCGGCTTCGGCGTCATGCATGTCGACAAGAAGGACACCATCATCTCCTTCATCGAGAAGCCCGCCGATCCGCCCGGCATTCCCGACAAGCCGGATTTTGCCCTGGCCTCGATGGGCATCTACGTGTTCAAGACCAAGTTCCTGATGGAGCAGCTGCGCCGCGACGCGGCCGAACCGGGCTCAAGCCGTGACTTCGGCAAGGACATCATCCCCTATGTCGTCGAGCACGGCAAGGCGATCGCCCATCGCTTCGCCAAATCCTGCGTGCGCTCGACCGCCGAGAACGAAGCCTACTGGCGCGATGTCGGGACCGTCGACGCCTATTGGGAAGCCAATATCGACCTCACCGACATCACGCCCGAGCTCGATCTCTACGACCGCGACTGGCCGATCTGGACCTATGCCGAGCTGAAGCCGCCGGCGAAGTTCGTGCATGACGAGGATGGTCGCCGTGGCTCGGCGGTATCCTCGCTGGTCTCGGGCGATTGCATCGTCTCAGGCGCGTCGCTGAAGCGAAGCCTGATCTTCACCGGCGCGCGCATCAACTCCTATTCGACGCTCGAGGACGTCGTCATGCTGCCCGACTGCCAGGTCGGCCGCAGCGCGAGATTGAAGCGCGTGGTGATCGATCATGGCGTCAGGATTCCCGAAGGGCTCGTGGTCGGCGAGGATCCCGTCCTCGACGCCAAGCGCTTCCGCGTTTCCGAAAAGGGCATCTGCCTCGTCACGCAGGCCATGATCGACAAACTGGGACTGTCGTGAATGCAGGTCCTTTCGGTCACGCCCGAAATATTCCCTCTGATCAAGACTGGCGGGCTTGCCGACGTGACCGGCGCGTTGCCCATCGCGCTCGCCGGCAAGGGCGTGGCGATGCGCACGCTTGTTCCCGGCTATCCCCAGATCATCGATGCCTTCAAGAAGAAAAAACCCGTTCACCACTATCCGCTGCTGCAAGGCGGCAAGGCTTCGGTCCATGCCGTCCAGATCGCCGGGCTCGACCTGTTCGTGCTCGACGCGCCGCATCTGTTCGATCGCCCCGGCGGCCCCTACGGCAATGCCACAGGCGCCGACTGGCCGGACAATTGGCGGCGTTTCGCGGCCCTGAGCCAGGTTGGCGGCGACATCGCTGGCGGCGCCGTCTCGGGTTACCAGCCTGACATCGTCCATGCCCATGACTGGCAATCGGCGATGACGCTGGCCTATATGCGCTACGGCAAGGCGGTCGGCACGCCGTCAATGATCACCGTCCACAATCTCGCTTTCCAGGGCCAGTTCGGCGCCGGCATCTTCGGCGAACTCGGTCTGCCGGCGGCGGCCATGGCGCTCGACGGCGTCGAATATTATGGCGGCGTCGGTTTCCTCAAGGCTGGCCTGCAGGCCGCCTGGGCCATCACCACAGTCAGCCCGACCTATGCGCAGGAGATCCGCTCGCCGGAATTCGGCATGGGGCTCGATGGCCTCATCAACATGCGGTCCGTCGATCTCTATGGCATCGTCAACGGCATCGACACCGAGATATGGAACCCTGAAACCGACAAGCATCTGGTCTCCAGCTACACGGCCAGGACATTGAAGGCGCGGCACCCCAACCGGACCGCCGTCGAGGATCGTTTCAACCTTGACCGCGACGACAGTCCGATCGTCTGCGTGATCAGCCGGCTCACCTGGCAGAAGGGAATGGACATACTGGCAACGGTCGTCGACGGGATTGTTGCGAGGGGTGCCCGCCTGGCGATCCTGGGGTCCGGCGACGCCGGCCTCGAAGGCGCGCTGCTGGCCGCCGCCGCCCGCCATCGCGGTCGCATCGGCGTCGTCGTCGGTTATGACGAGGCGCTTTCCCACACCATGCAGGGCGGCTGTGACGCAATCATCATACCGTCGCGCTTCGAGCCTTGCGGACTGACGCAGCTTTACGGCCTGCGCTATGGCTGCGTGCCGGTCGTCGCCCGCACCGGCGGTCTTGCCGACACCGTCATCGACGCCAATGAAGCGGCGATTTCGGCAGGTGTGGCGACCGGCTTCCAGTTCGCACCCGCCGATGCCGGCGCCTTGCTGCACGCCATCCGCCGGCTGGTCGCGGCGCACGCCAACCCTGCGATCTGGACGTCGATGCAGCGGCAAGGCATGAAGGCGGATGTGTCGTGGGATAAAAGCGCAGAAAAATACCTCGAACTCTATCGCTTGCTGCTTTCGAAAAGGGCTTGACGCATGATACGCACCGTCGCCACCAAACCTTATCTCGACCAGAAGCCCGGCACATCCGGGCTGCGCAAGAAAGTGCCGGTGTTCCAGCAGGAGCACTATGCCGAGAACTTCATCCAGTCGATTTTCGATGCGCTGGACGGGTTCAAGGGCAAGACGCTGGTGATCGGCGGCGACGGCCGCTTTTACAACCGCGAGGTCATCCAGGAGGCCATCGCCATGGCGGCGGCAAACGGTTTCGGCAAGGTGATGGTCGGGCAGGGCGGCATCCTGTCGACGCCGGCCGCTTCCAACATCATTCGCAAATACAATACCTTCGGCGGCATCATCCTGTCGGCCAGCCACAATCCGGGCGGCCCGCACGAGGATTTCGGCATCAAATACAATGCCGGCAATGGCGGCCCGGCACCGGAAAAGCTGACCGACGCGATCTTCGCCAAGACCAAGACGATTTCGAGCTTCAAGACCGCCGATATCGGCACGGTCGACCTCGACACGATCGGTACCGTCGAGGCGGGCGGCATGACCGTCGAGGTGATCGACCCGGTCGCCGACTATGCCGAGCTGATGGAAAACCTGTTCGATTTCGATGCGTTGCGTGGGCTGTTCAAGTCAGGCTTCCGCATGCGCTTCGACGCCATGCATGCCGTGACCGGTCCCTATGCCAAGGAGATCCTGGAGAACCGGCTCGGCGCGCCGAAAGGCACCGCCCGCAACTTCGTTCCCCTGCCGGATTTCGGCGGCCACCACCCAGACCCGAACCTGGTCCACGCAAAGCACCTCTATGACGAGATGATGGGACCGGATGCGCCGGATTTCGGCGCCGCTTCCGACGGCGACGGCGACCGCAACCTGATCATCGGCAAGGGCATTTTCGTCACCCCGTCGGATTCGGTGGCTATGCTCGCCGCCAATGCTCATCTGGCGCCGGGCTACAAGGCTGGCCTGAAAGGCATCGCCCGCTCGATGCCGACCAGCGGTGCAGCCGACCGCGTCGCCGAAAAGCTCGGCATCGGCATCTATGAAACGCCGACCGGCTGGAAATTCTTTGGCAATCTGCTCGATGCCGACATGGCGACGATCTGCGGCGAGGAAAGTGCCGGAACCGGCTCCAACCATGTCCGCGAAAAGGACGGGCTGTGGGCCGTGCTTTTGTGGCTCAATATCCTCGCTGCCCGCGGCGAAAGCGCCAAGCAGATCGTCACCGAGCACTGGGCCGCCTATGGCCGCAATTACTACTCACGCCATGACTACGAGGAGGTCGAGACCGACCGCGCCAATGCGCTGGTCGACGAATTGCGGGCCAGGCTCGCTTCCTTGCCCGGCACCAGCGTGCGCGGCATGAAGATCGCCAGCGCCGACGATTTCGCCTATCACGACCCGGTCGACGGCTCGATAGCCAGGAACCAGGGCATCAGGGTGCTGTTCGAAGGCGGATCGCGCGTCGTCTTCCGTCTCTCCGGCACCGGTACCTCGGGGGCGACGCTGCGCGTCTATATCGAGCGCTACGAGCCGGACAAGTCCAGGCACGATCTCGACACGCAGGAGGCGCTTGCCGACCTGATTGCGGCAGCCGATGATATTGCCGGGATACGCAGCCATACCGGCCGCGCCGAGCCGAGCGTGATTACGTGAGTTTGGTTGACAGCCGGCCGTCTGAGTTCGGCCTGCGTTGCGAGGCTCCCCCTTCTCCCCTTGTGGGAGAAGGTGGCCGAGCGAAGCTCGGTCGGATGAGGGGTGTTCCAGCTTGGCGCACACCTTTGCTCAAATCGCCCATGCCTCGTTTCTTCCAGCACCCCTCATCCGTCTCGGCGCTGCGCGCCAATCCACCTTCTCCCGCAAGGGGAGAAGGGGTCGCCGTATGAACTCACTCGGTGCCACCGTCACCCGCGGCGGCATCCGCTTTGCCGCATGGTCGTCCGCGGCCAGCCGGCTCTGGGTCTCGATCTTCGATGAGCAGGGAGAGAGGGAGATCGACCGGCTCGAACTCCAGCCGGAAGGCGAGGGCGTTCACGCGCTTTTCGTTGTCGGCCTCCCCGCCGGCACTCGATACGGATTTCGCGCCGATGGCGATTATACGCCCGAGAATAGGCTTTGGTTCGATCCCGACAAGCTGCTGGTCGACCCCTATGCCGTCGAAATCGACAGGCCTTATGTCTATGACATCAGGCTCGCCGCGCGCCGGGGCGAGGGCACCGATACCGCGCCGCTGCTGCCGAAGGCGATTGCCGCCACCCTGCCGCAGCCGGTGCCTGCCTTGCCGCCGCTGTTCCAGCCCGGTGGCCTGATCTATGAAGTGCCGGTGCGCGCCTTCACCATGCTGCATCCCGACATCCCGAAGCACCAGCACGGGACGATTGCAGCGCTTGCCCATCCGGCTATCGTCGGGCATCTGAAAAAGCTCGGGGTCGGGGCGGTCGAACTGATGCCGGTGACGGCATCGATCGACGAGCGGCATTTGCCGCCGCTCGGGCTGCGCAATGCCTGGGGCTACAATCCCGTGACCTTCATGGCGCTCGATCCGCGCCTCGCGCCCGGCGGTCTCGCGGAATTGCGGCAGACGGTTGTCACGCTGCGTGAGGCCGGGATCGGCGTCATCCTCGATCTTGTCTTCAACCACACCGGCGAAAGCGACAGGCTTGGGCCGACGCTGTCGCTGCGCGGTCTCGACAGCCGCGCCTACTACCGGCATCGGCCGGACGGCAGCTTGATCAACGACACCGGCACCGGCAACACCGTCGCTTGTGATCATCCGGTCGTCAGGGAAATGGTCCTCGACACGCTTCGTTACTTTGTCCGCCATGCCGGCGTCGATGGTTTCCGCTTCGATCTGGCGCCCATTCTGGGGCGGGTCGATGGCGCGTTCGACGCCGCTGCGCCACTGCTCATGGCTATTCGGGATGATCCGCTCCTTGGCGACCGGGTGCTCATCGCCGAGCCATGGGATATCGGCCCGGACGGCTATCAGCTTGGCAATTTTCCGCCGCCCTTCCTCGAATGGAACGACAGATATCGCGACGACATCCGCCGGTTCTGGCGCGGCGACAGCGGGATGGTCGGCGCGCTCGCCACCCGGGTTGCCGGCTCGTCCGACGTGTTTGCCAAGCCAGGCCAGCAGACGAGCCGCAGCGTCAATTTCATCGCCGCGCATGACGGCATGACGCTGGCCGACATTGTTGCCTACGAGCACAAGCACAATGAGGCCAATGGCGAGCAGAACCGCGATGGCCACGTTGACAATCTGTCCTGGAACAATGGCGTCGAGGGTGAGACCGGCGACCGGGCGATCGTTACGGCACGTTTCGATGACCGGTGTGCGCTGCTGGCCACGCTGTTTGCCTCACGCGGCACGATCATGCTGACCGCCGGAGACGAATTCGGCCGCACCCAGAAGGGCAACAACAACGCCTATGCGCAGGACAACGAGATCACCTGGCTCGACTGGTCCGGGCGCGATCGGGCGCTGGAACAATACGCCGTTTTGCTCGCCGCGACGCGTCGTTGCGTGCCGGCGCTTTCCGACACGCGCTTCCTGACTGGAGAGCCGCCGCCCGGATCAGAACAACCGGACGCGGTCTGGCTCACTGAAACCGGCACGCCGCTCGACAAGGCAGGCTGGCACGATCCGGCGCGGTACCGCCTGGTCATGATGCTCGGCAGCGATGATCGCCGCCTTGCCGTTGTCATCAATGGCGATCGCCGGGCGTGTATGTTCACGCTGCCGGAGCGCGACGGATTTCGCTGGCAGCCAGCCATCGAAGCATCGGACGGCGCAGCCGGAATTTCACGGCCGGTGCCGGGGCGAACGGTGATTTTCATGATCGAACACGAAGCCGCGCAGGCTCAGATAAAGGAGAACCCGAGTGGCAAGTGACCACGCCGAGTGGTGGCGCGGCTGCGTCATCTACCAGATCTACCCGCGCTCCTTCCAGGACACGACGGGGGACGGCAGTGGCGATCTGCGTGGTATCACATCGAGGCTGGCGCATGTCGCATCGCTTGGCGCTGACGCCGTCTGGCTGTCGCCCTTCTTCAAGTCGCCGATGGCCGATATGGGCTACGACGTATCCGACTATACAGCCGTCGATCCGATGTTCGGCACAGCAGAGGATTTCGACGCAGTGGTCGCCGAGGCGCACCGTCTCGGCCTGAAAGTCATTATCGACCAGGTTCTGTCGCATTCGTCCGACCGGCACGAATGGTTCGTCGAAAGCCGCGCGAGCCGCGATAATCCCAGGGCGGACTGGTATGTCTGGTCCGATCCGAAGCCAGATGGCACCGCGCCCAACAACTGGCTGTCGGTCTTCGGCGGCCCCGCCTGGGAGTGGGACGCGACCCGCAGGCAATATTACATGCACAATTTCCTCGCCTCGCAGCCGGACCTCAATTTCCACAATCCGGAGGTTCAGGACGCCTTGCTGGAAACGGTGCGGTTTTGGCTGGAGCGCGGCGTCGACGGGTTTCGCCTCGATACCGTCAACTACTATGTCCATGACCGCTGGCTGCGCAGCAACCCGCCCCTGGCGTCAAGCGTCGCAGGCACCAACACCGAAACCAATCCGTACCTCTATCAGGAGCATTTGTTTGACAAGACGCAGCCCGAAAACCTCGCTTTCCTCAAGCGGTTTCGGACGCTGCTCGACGAGTATGAGGGCCGCGTCGCTGTCGGCGAGGTCGGCGACGAAGCCCGTTCGTTGCAGACGCTCGCCGCCTACACCAGCGGCGGCGACAAGCTCGACATGTGCTACACATTCGACCTGCTCGGTCCGCAATTCTCGGCGGCGCATGTGCGTGGATGCGTCGAAGCGTTCGAGAGTGCTGTCTCCGACGGCTGGGTCTGCTGGGCGTTTTCCAACCACGATGTCGTTCGCCATGTGACCCGATGGACAATGCCCGGCGGCTATCCGGAAAGGACGGCGAAGTTCTCCATCGCGCTGCTGTCATGCCTGCGAGGATCGATCTGCCTCTATCAGGGTGAGGAACTCGGGCTGGAGGAGGCGGAATTGGCGTTCGAGGATCTGCGCGATCCTTACGGCATCCGCTTCTGGCCGGGGTTCAAGGGCAGGGATGGCTGCCGCACGCCAATGGTGTGGGAGAAGGGCGCCAACAATGCCGGCTTTTCAATCGGCAGGCCGTGGCTTCCAATCCCGGAAAGCCATCGCGCCCGCGCGGTCGATATCCAGAACGGCGAGGAAAAGTCAGTTTTGGCCAGCTATCGGGCGATGCTGGCGTTGCGCAGGCGGCATGCGGCGCTGGTACAAGGTTCGATCCGTTTTCTCGATGCCGAGGGCGAAGTGCTTGCCTTCATTCGCGAAGGCGGCGGCGAGAAGCTGCTGTGCGTTTTCAACTTCGCCGAGGAGCCGGCCAACTGGCCGTTGCCGCAGGGTATCGATGTCGCAGAGACGATCGACCTTGGCGCTGGTGCCGCCTTGCAGGAAAAGATTCTGTCGCTGCCGCCGTTGGGCTGCTTTCTCGGACGAGCCGGCTGATCTCTCCAACTCACTGAACAAGCACAGAGCGCCCGCAAGTCGCGCCCATGACCCGGACATCGGCCTCGCCGACGCGCACGCCCAGCGCCCCAAGCACGTTGTAAACCAATTCGTCGACCGGCGCCGTCACGCCGTTCAGCAGCGCCACCACTGCCGGCTTCACGGTTCCGAGCAAGGCGGTTACATCAAGCCCGAGGCCCAGCGCACTGACCGAAAGCGACAAATTGTTGACCAGCGACGTGGTGAGAGATTGCGTCAGGTTCTTCGTCGAGGCGTTCTTTATCGTCTTGCTTGCGATGTCGGTGCTGTTGAAGGTCAAGATCGTCGGATCGTTGTTGGCGATCTCAACGGCTGCAGAACCATTCACGCCGATCAGATTGAGGGTGAGAAACAGAAGCTTCACGCTGACCTGCGCGATTTCGGCATTTTGAAACGACTGTGGGTTGCTGAAATCGGCGAAGGCGTAGGGGCTGTTATCGGCATCGCTGGCGCCAAGGTGCAGCGAGGCAAGGCCCGGACGTGCGGCAATGGTAACTTTCAAACTGTCGGGGTGCCCCGTCGGGCAGCTGATGTCGGTCAGCTTGGCTTCGGCAGAGGCCACCTCGACATGCAGCGGCAGTTTGACGGCCAGCAGGCTGATGCCGCCACCGAGGTTCGCATTGCTGCCGCCGACGGACGCCACCAGCTTGATCCGCGTCTGCGCCGTACGCACCACAGCACCCTTCTCGCCGATTGTCAGCCATGGCGAGAATTGTGCAGGTTCGCCGATTGCAATCGCAAGCGTGGTGGAGGCAAGCCCCGGAATGGCGGCTCCGAGATTGAGCTCGACCTGCTTCGAGCCGTTGGCCAGTGCAGCAGCGGTGGTCAGCATGCCCATGGCGCTGGCGGCGACCGAAAAGCCGGGCGACTTTTGCCCGAGGCCCAACTGGCCCATTGATCCAAGATCGACAAGATGATTGAGCGGTATCTTGACCGTGCTGGTGGTCCTTGACGCGATTGTCTGCAAAGCAAGCTTGCTGGTGCTGCCAACGGGTGAAACATTGGCCATGGCGGTCGCTATCTCGCCCACCGTCGCTTTGGAAGCCAGCACCTCCGAATAGCTGACACCTGTCAGCTGCATCTCAACGGCAAGGGCATCGATGAACGAAAGCAGGTTCACGTCGGCAGCGATCAGAGCGTTGTAGTCCATGACGCTGAGCGCGATGTTGCCGCCCAGGAACTTGCTGAGAAGAGCGTTGAGGATGCCGCCATTGACGCTTAGAAGCCTTGACCCGACCGAGAACATCGCCTGCGGCGCTATGCTGGCCACGGCTTGGGTGCCGATCACCGGCGTAGGGATAAGCGAACTCGCGAAATAGCGGGCAGGAACCTTTTTCAGCGTGACATGGACGGCGTTGTAGGGCGTTTTGCCGGCCTCGAAGCGCTTGTCGACGCCGAGCGACGACACTGCTGAATATCGGCCGGGGGTGACCGACACGATAGTCTTTCCAAGGGCAGGGGTGATCGTCTGCCCTGCCTTTTGAACAACGATACCCGGCATTCCGTTGTCGCCGAGCGTGGTCACCACCGCGGCTTCAATGTTGTTGATGTTGGAGGCGGCGGTGATTGCCGCCAGATCGACCAGCGACTGAGCCTCCCGGCGCTCCACATAGATCGAGCCTTCATCGATGGCGAAGGCGGCCAGCGCCAGCGCGAACGGTGCGCACAGCGCCGTCATGACGGCGAAGTTCGCCGTCTGGTCGCCAAGCATCGAGCGGGCGACCCGGCCGATCCTGCGCGCCAAAGTTTGCGACATTCAGATGCCTCCGACCCGGATTTTCGACTGGCGTGAGATCGTGGTGCCAGGCATGGGCAGCGCCGGAAACAGATTCCAGACCGGCAGGTTACGGGCATCATATTGGATGGACACGACGAACTGGTTTCCGTCGGCCGTGCTGTCCTTGGCCTGGTAGGTCAGCTTGTCGGAATCGACGAATGGATATCCCGCGGCATTGGTGGTGACGAAACTGGTCACCAGCGCCTGGCGCTCAACTTCGTTCAGCCCGGCAATCGCCGTGCGTGCGGCGTCCGCTGCGATCTGCTGCACGGAGTGACTGGCGCCAAAATAGATGCCATATGCAACCATGCCGAGCAGAAGCAGGATAAAAAAGGGTGCAAGCAGTGCGAATTCGATCGCGGACGTTCCGGACGGTTCTCGAAACTGGTGTAATTTGCGTTTTAGCTGACGCGTATTGCGCCGGTTTTTAGCTATTGTCCCAGTTTCCGCGCTGTTCATATCCGTCGCCCATCAAGACATACCGAAGCCCGCAAAAGATGTAACCCGTGGTTGCTTAAAGGCGGCTTAAGACATTGTGGCAAAGTGGAATCGACGACAGATTTCCTGCCGGAGGCGAATGCTTGAAGCGGTTCTTCCGCCAAGTCGTGGAATTCATCAGCCGACGCGGCGCCCCGCTTCGACGCCCGACTTCTTCAACAAAAGCGGCGCAACCTGCTCGTTGCAGAGAAAGCGCCGTCGATCCCATCGACCACAACCTAGGATTTAGTTAGTAAGGGACCCCATTGACTTGCATCAATATCATGCGATCCGCTGAAGGCTATCTGCCCAGTCCCCAGTCCAAACTTCCCACGAGGTGCAAGGGTTTTCGCGCAATGAATGGATCTGACGTGCGGGTCGTGTCAAATTGCTGCCGCGGCCAAACCTTGGATGACATCTTGCTGCGCTGATCAGAATCTCTATGTGGCAAAGAACAGGGGGCGCGACTGCATCGTCGCAACCACCGGGTTCGGACCGGTATTCGCATGATCGTGACTGGCACGATGGCTCTACCTATCCAAACCCGGATTGGGATTAGAGAGAGGATGAACGCATCGACGTTCTCTGCGCCTGCGGTTACGCTCTCGTAGTCGCAGACAGGCCGCAGATTGAACGGGTGGCTTGCATGACGCATCATGTGAGGCTAACTATTGCCTCACATGGAATGGAGAGTGATATGCTAGCGCTCGGAAATGTCGCCGACGTTTTGGGGCTGCCCGTTAAAGAGGTGGCGGCGCGGTCGCCTTTCGGGCTGATCTCCCGGATCGAGGATGGACTTCCCATTGGCGCACTTGAGCGCGTTGCGCATCTTCTGGCGCCTGGCGATGCTCAGTTCAAATACCGGCTGATCCCCAAGGCGACCTACGAGCGGCGCAAGGCGGTACATCGCCTCTCGTCGGACGAGGGCACACGATTGGCCCGCGTCGCGCGCGTCTGGGGCCTTGCTGTCGATGTCTGGCAGAACGAGGAGGAAGCGCGCGATTTCCTGTTTCGGCCGCACCCGATGATTGAGGACAAGCGACCGATCGACGTCGTTATCATGAGCGAGTTCGGTGCCGAAATGGTGGTCGATATTCTCGCAGGTCTGAAGTACGGCAGTGCTGCGTGACGGCGCAGACTCTCGATCGCACTCTATCGTCCTTTCGTATCGGCGATCCGGCCGGCACCTACCCGATCTTCGATGCGACCGGCTCGACAATCGCGCCTGGGCGGTGGAACACGCCCGGAAGTCCTATCATCTACACCAGCGAGCACTATTCGACGGCCCTGTTGGAAAAGCTGGTGCATGGCAGCGGCCGACTGCCGCCCAACCAGCACTACATCGAAATCACAATCTCGCGCGGACTGAGTTACGAGGTCTTTTCCCAGCCGTCACTGCCCGGCTGGGACACGATGCCGGCGATGGTGAGCCACGGATTCGGCGAAACCTGGTGTTTAGAACGGCGCAGCGCCATCCTGCTGGTGCCGAGTGTCGTGGCGCGTCTCGATTGCAATGTGCTGATCAATCCGGCGCATCCGGAGTTTTCAAAGATCCACACGAGCCTGCACCAGCCGGTCTACTGGGACCGGCGGCTGTTTGGCGCGTAACGGGGAGGGGCTTTCTCAAGAGGCCTTGGTGAGATTGACGCGGAACCGGTCACGTCGGCGCTCGGTCCACGGGCTCGACTGCTATTTTGCCGATCGCGCAGTGGCTGTCGCTGCGCCTTACTTAGGGTGACCTCACGAGTCTGTTGAAATAAAAAATCACCACGTTACTGTTTGCCCACCAGCCGCCGGAAAGGGAACCGGCGGCGCGCTCAAAGAGGCCAGCTAATCGGCTTCGGGGCGTCAACACTCAAGAGGCGCAGCTGAACGGCCGCCTCGACAGGGAGAACTTCATGCTGAAAAACATGCTGAAGGCGACGGTGTTCGCCACAACCATGGCTTTGGCCGCCGGCACGTTCTACACGCCAGCCTTCGCCGAGGTCGTCTACAACCGCGGCACCGCCGCCGAATCGGAGTCGCTCGACCCGCACAAGACCTCGACAATATACGAAGCCGCTGTATTGCGTGACCTGTTCCAGGGGCTGGTCATGCAAGACCAGAAGGCGAACGTCATTCCGGGCGCCGCCGAAAGCTGGACTGTATCGGACGACGGCACCGTCTACACCTTCAAGCTGCGCAAGGACGGTGTCTGGTCGGATGGTAGCCCGGTCACGGCAGATGACTTCGTCTACGCGTTTCATCGGCTGGAAGATCCGGCCACCGGCGCCGAATATGCTTCGATGCTCTATCCCGTGAAGAACGCCGAGGAGGTGAACACCAACAAGGCGAAGCCGGAGGAGATGGGCGTCAAGGCAATCGACGCAAATACCCTGGAAGTGACGCTGAAGGCGCCCACGCCCTATTTCCTTGAAATGCTGACCCACCAGGCGACTTATCCGGTCAGCAAGGCGTCCATTGACAAGCTCGGCGCCGATTGGATCAAGCCGGGCAATCTGGTCTCCAACGGCCCCTTTACCCTGGCGGAGTGGGTTCCCAACGACCACATCAAACTGGTCAAGAATCCGAAATTCTGGGATGCTGCGAGCGTCAAGCTCGACGTCGTCAACTACATCCCGACCGAAGATCGTTCGTCGGCGATAAAGCGCTTCGAGGCCGGCGAACTCGACAGCTACGACGACCTCCCGACCGAGCAGCTCGCCGATCTCAAGGCCAAGTTTGGCGATCAAATTCGCGTTGGACCTTACCTCGGCACCTATTATTTTTCGATCAAGACCGACAAGGCTCCGTGGGACAACGTCGAACTGCGCAATGCCATCTCCATGGCAGTCGACCGCGATTTCCTTGCCGAAAAGGTCTGGCAGAACTCAATGCTGCCCGGCTATTCGATGGTGCCTCCGGGCATTGAGGGCTACACGCCGGCAATGGCCAAATACGCGGACATGTCGCAGATCGACCGCGAGGATGAGGCCAAGAAGGTACTCGAGAAGCTTGGCTATACGCCCGAGAAACCGCTGAAGATGGAAATCCGCTACAACACGTCGGAAAACCACAAGAACACTGCAGTCGCCATCCAGGAGCAGTTGAAGCCGCTCGGCGTCGAAATCACGCTGCTCAACACCGACACCAAGACCCACTACTCCTTCCTTGAGCAGAAGGGCGACTACGACGTGGCGCGTGCCGGCTGGATTGCGGATTACAAGGATCCGGAAACCTTCCTCGGCATCTCCCGCAAGGCAAGCGGCAACAACTATTCGAGCTACAACAGCCCGGAATTCGAGAAGGCCATGGACGAGGCGGCCGCCGCCGGCGGCAAGCCCGAAGAGCGGATGAAAGAACTCGCCGAGGCCGAGCGCATCCTCGTCGATGACGTCGGCAACATCCCGCTTCTCTACTATAGTTACAAGGATATCGTTTCTCCGAAGCTTCATGGCTTCGAGGACAACGTCATGGATGTGCATCCGTCCCGCTTCATCTCCAAGGACTGATCTCCTTGGCCGGACTGCCGCTCCTTTACAGCGCCGCGCGTCCTTTGGGGCGCGCACAGGGCGCTGTAACGCCTTGATTTTGCACGTGATCCTCTCCGGACCTTCGGCTCGGGTCATGCGTTAGGGGCGGCGGTCCCGGTTTGCTAGCAAAGCGGGGAACCGATGCTGCGTTACGTATTCCGGCGGCTTCTGACCGCCATTCCGACGCTGTTGGTCATCGTGACCATGGCGTTCTTCCTGATACGCGTCGCGCCTGGCGGCCCGTTCAATCAGGAGCGGGGCCTGAGCCCCGAGATCAAGGCCAATCTCGAAGCGCAGTTCGGTCTCAACGACCCGCTCTGGCTGCAATATGTCCACTATCTCGGCAATCTGCTGCGCGGCAATTTCGGTCCGAGCTACAACATGCCGGATTTCACTGTCGGCGAATTGTTTGCCAGGGGCCTGCCCGTATCGATCCAGATCGGCGCCTCGGCCCTGATCCTGGCGCTGCTGCTCGGCGGCCTCCTCGGCACCATTGCCGCGCTCAACCAGAACAAGCTTGCCGACTATTCGGTGATCGCTCTGGCGACCGCCGGCAGCACCATTCCGACCTTCGTCATCGCGCCGGTTATCCAGCTTCTGTTCGGTCTGACCTGGAAACTGCTGCCGATCGGCGGCTGGGGCGATGGCGCCCTGCTCAACAAGATCGGCCCTGTGCTGACCCTCGCCTTGCCGCAGATCGCCATCGTCGCCCGCCTGATGCGCGGCTCGATGATCGAATCGTTGCGCTCGCACCACATTCGCACCGCACGTGCGCTCGGCCTGTCGGACTGGTCGGTGGTCGTCAAGCATGCGCTGCGCGGCGCCATATTGCCGATTGTCTCCTTCACCGGCCCGGCGGCGGCGGCACTGCTCACCGGCTCGATCATCGTCGAGACGATCTTTTCCATTCCCGGCATCGGCCGCTATTTCGTCGAGGCCGCGCTCAACCGTGACTACACGCTGGTCATGGGCACCGTGGTGGTCATCGCGCTGTTCACCATCGTCTTCAACCTGATCGTCGACGTCATGTATGCCTTCGTCGATCCGAGGGTGCGCTATGACTGACATCGCAGCCACCGCTCCGGCCATCGTCGGCCGTTCCCTGTGGGGCGATGCCTGGGCGCGCCTCAAGGCCAACCGCGCCGCCATGTTCAGCCTGTATTATCTTGCCTTCATCGCAATCCTCAGCGTGTTCGGACCCTCTTTGGTGCCGCATCGATACACCACCATCTACGCCGACTATGTGCGCATGCCGCCGAGCTTGTCGGCCTATCCGAAGCCTGACAAGATAGAAACCGCGCTCAACGAGGCGATCAAGCGCATGCGTGTCGACATCAAGCAGTGGCGGCAGGAAGACAATCGCATCTTCGTTACCGTCACATCGCGCAAGCCGATCGACGACCGCAATGTCCGCTACCTCGACCGTTCCGATGCCTTCGACAACACGAAGACAGAGAGCAAATCGGCTGACGGCCTTGAAGCGGTGATGAGCGCTTCAATCAGGCAGCAGTATTTCCTGTTCGGCACCGACAATACCGGCCGCGATCTCCTGTCGCGGACGCTGATGGCCGGGCGCATCTCGCTGGCCATCGGCCTGCTCGCCGGGGTCGTTGCGGGCGTCATCGGCGTGCTCTACGGCGCTGCGTCCGGCCTTGCCGGCGGCAGGATAGACGAGGTGATGATGCGCATTGTCGATGTGCTCTATTCGCTGCCGTTCATTTTCTTCGTCATTATGCTGGTGGTGTTCTTCGGCCGGAACTTCGTGCTGATGTTCCTGGCGGTCGGCGCCGTGCTGTGGCTCGACATGGCGCGCATCGTGCGCGGACAGGCGCTGTCGATCCGGCGGCAGGAATATGTCCAGGCGGCGGAGGCGATGGGCATAGGCCAGCGCGGCATTCTGATCCGCCACGTCATTCCCAACCTGCTTGGCCCAGTGGTCATCTATATGACGCTGCTGGTGCCGCAGGTCATCATCCTGGAGAGTTTTCTGTCGTTCCTCGGGCTCGGCGTGCAGGAACCGATGACCAGCTGGGGCGTGCTGATCTCGACCGGCGCCAAGAACATCGGCACCGCCAACTGGCTGCTTTTGTTCCCAGCATTTTTCCTTGTCTCGACGCTGTTCGCGCTGAATTTCGTCGGCGACGGCCTGCGCGACGCGCTCGACCCGAGGGATCGTTGAGATGGACACCTCCGAAACGATCCTCAGCGTCAAGGACCTTCGCGTCCGCTTCCGCACGCTTGACGGCGTGGTCGAGGCGGTCAAGGGCATCAACATCCACGTCAATGCAGGCGAAACCGTTGCCGTGGTCGGCGAATCCGGTTCCGGCAAAAGCCAGACGATGATGGCGGCGATGAGCCTGCTGGCCTCGAACGGCGAGGCGACCGGCGTCGTCGACTATCGCGGCCGCAACCTTTTGACCCTGAGCAAGTCCGAGCTCAACCAAGTCCGCGGACGCAAGATCAGCATGATCTTCCAGGAGCCGATGACCTCGCTCGATCCGCTCTATTCGATCGGCAACCAGCTGATCGAACCGATCCGCCGGCATCGTGGCCTTGGCGCGGCGCAAGCACGCGAAGAGGCGCTCAAGCTCTTGCGGCTGGTCCATATTCCCGATCCCGAGCGGCGGATGAAATCCTATCCGCACGAATTGTCGGGTGGCCAGCGACAGCGGGTCATGATCGCCATGGCGCTGGCCAACGACCCCGATATACTGATTGCAGACGAACCGACGACCGCGCTCGACGTGACCATCCAGGCGCAGATTCTCATGCTGCTTGCCGAGCTGCAGCGCAAGCTTGGCATGGCGATCGTCTTCATCACCCACGATCTCGGCATTGTCCGGCGCTTTGCCGACCGGGTCTATGTCATGCGCTACGGCGAAGTCGTCGACGAGGGCGAGGCGGAAGCGATTTTCGTCAATCCGCAGCATGCCTATACCAAGATGCTGTTGGCCGCCGAGCCGACCGGAACCAAGGCGCCGCCACCGCCAAATGCGCCTGTCCTGCTCGAAGGCAGGAATGTCGAAGTGACCTTCAAGATCGGCGGCGGGTTTCTCGCCGGAGAGCCGCTGATCCTGCGCGCGGTCGACCACATTTCGATCCGGCTCAAACGCAACCAGACCATCGGCATCGTCGGCGAATCCGGTTCAGGAAAATCGACGCTCGGCCGAGCCCTGCTGCGGCTCCTGCCAAGCGATGGGCTCATCCGCTTTGGCGATCGCGATATTTCTGCCGCCGACCGCCAGGCCATGCGGCCGCTGCGGCGCGAATTGCAGCTGGTCTTCCAGGACCCGTTCGGTTCGCTGTCGCCGCGCATGACCGTCGGCCAGGTCATCACCGAAGGGCTTCTGGTGCATGAGCCGACCCTGTCGGGCAGGCAACGCGACCTGCGCGCCGTCGAGGCCTTGCGTGAGGTCGGGCTCGACCCGAATGCGCGCAATCGCTACCCGCACGAATTCTCCGGCGGCCAGCGCCAACGCATCGCCATCGCGCGGGCGATGATCCTCAAGCCCAAGGTGGTCGTCCTCGACGAGCCGACGTCGGCGCTCGATCGCTCCGTCCAGAAGCAGATCGTCGAATTGCTGCGCAAGCTGCAGGCCGACCATGAACTGTCCTACCTGTTCATCAGCCACGATCTCGCCGTCGTGCGTGCCATGGCCGACTACATCATCGTCATGAAGCAGGGCAAGATCGTCGAGGAAGGGCCGACCGAGGCGATTTTCAGCAATCCGCAGGCATCCTACACGCAGACACTGATGGCCGCGGCCATCGACGTCACACGGTTTCGCTTGAGCGCATAGCGCGGCCGGTCAGGACTGCAGCGGATAGTGATTGAAAGGTCCCGAGGCGAATAGACCGTCGTTTGCAGCCAGGGCTGCTATGGCTTCGATCTCGATCATCGCCTCGGGCGTTTAGAGCGCTATCATCTCGACGATCGTCTCCGCCGACAGGGCTTGAAAAAACTGCTTCCGGCGGAGTTCAGCGACCTCCTTGAACTTGCTCATGTCCTGCGCTGGATTCAACATAACGCCCGAAGTTGTCCAGGATCGCCTGCCAGCCGTCACGCTGCAGGTCGATGGAGTTCTGCGTCTCGGCATCGAATATGGTCTTCACCTTCGTACCGTTGCCTGCGGCTTCGAAGGTCGTACGCGCCTTGCGCCCGTCGCTCATGGCGAATGCGATCGCCTTGTACGGCTCGACCTCTTCGTACACCGCCTCGAAATCGAAGCCGAAACTGCCGTCCTTGGCTTCCATGCGCGCCTTGTAGCCGCCACCCACCTTTAGATCGGCTTCCGCGCTTGGGCAGCACCAGTCGTCGGAAGCGAAGTTCCACTGTGTAATATCGCCGGGCGTCGTGTAGGCCTCCCAGACGCGTTCGATCGGCGCGGCGATCGTTGTGGCAATGGTGATCTGCTGGTTGGTCATTTTGGTTTCCTTGTTGTCGCAGCCGGATGAGATCTCGCAGACGGTTTATTGCGTGATTTCGGGCTCGACGAGGTGAGCAAGCTTGCGCAGCGACTCTTGCCAACCGAGATAGCATGCCTCGACCGGGATCAGATCGGGCACGTTCTCCTGAACCACCGTCATCTCCGTTCCGACTGAAACGGCCGTCAGCGTGACGGTCACTTTCATCTCGCCCGGAAGGTTCGGATCATCGAACACGTCGCTGTAGACGAGCGTCTCGCCGGGGACGAGTTTCAGATAGGTGCCGCCGAAGGAATGGCTGTGCCCGGTCGTGAAGTTTCGAAACGACATTCTGTGCTTGCCGCCTTCCTTCGCTTCAAGCTCATGCACCGTACAGGTAAAACCGAAGGGCGGGAGCCAACTCGCGACCGCGTCAGGTTCCAGAAATGCGCGGTAGACCTTTTCGGGTTTGGTGGCGAGAACCCGGTGCAGTTTAACGGTGTTGGGCATGATCATCTCCATTCGTTGAGTTCACCAGGGCGTCGTTGCCGTGGATCGGGTTAGCCTGCTGCTGCGGCTTCCAGCGCCGCGATATCGATTTTCTTCATCGTCATCATCGCCTCCATCGCGCGCTTGGCCTTGGCGCGGTCGGGACTGGTCGTCAGTTCCATCAGCCGCTTCGGCGTGATCTGCCAAGAGAAGCCCCACCGGTCCTTGCACCATCCGCAGGCGCTCTCGCTGCCGCCGTTTCCAACAATCGCCTTCCAGTAGCGGTCGGTCTCTTCCTGATCTTCGGTCAGCACCATCAGGCTGACGGATTCGTTCGCCTTGAAATTCGGGCCGCCGTTCAGGCCTAGAAAAGACTGGCCGAGCACTGTGAACTCGACCGTCAGTTCATTGCCTTCCTTGCCGCCGGGATAGTCCGACGCGGCCGCATTCAGCCGATCCACATGGCTGTCGGGAAAGGTGGCGGCATAGAACTCTGCCGCCTTGCGTGCTCCGCCGTGGTCGAACCACAGGCAGGTCACGAGTTTCGTCATTTTTAATCTCCTCGGTTCTTGGGTGGTATTTGTTCGTGCCGCGACTGTCAGACCTCAGTCGAACCAGCCCTTGGGCGGCTCGCCGGCTGAACGGACCGATGAACGCCATCATAAGGTCGGCCTGGATTACATCGACCGCAGATGTGTTCGATGATCTAAACTCGCTCACGGGTCTTTCACCTGGTTTCGTTGCTTCGTGTCCAAAGGACGAACAAGTGGTGCGCCTCCCGACAGCCAACCTGTTATTTTTTTGCCACGCGGCAAGACCACCTAACCCGAGTCGATCCATCCAACCGCCGGCTGGTAAGAGCGGGTCGGCGTAGGGCCGGGCCGTTTGCTTCAGCACCGGTTGTCCATATCACGAGGCGTTCGTGGAGAAGGCGCTTGAGGTCCTCGTTGATGCCCGCAGTTTTCGCGGAAACAAAGAACAACCTAAAGCGCGCCGCATGAGGCCGGTCAAACGCGACGCGCTTTAGTCGCCCGCCGTCGTCGAAGGTGCTGGTGCACGCTGATCGGCTGCATCGCTTTCCCGAGCAGGCCGGGTCACGGCAAGCACCGACAATTCATGCCGGCGCCCATCTCGCGCAGTCCACATGATCGACTGTCCGGCCGAGAGGCCGATCAGTGCCGTGCCGATCGGCGTAAGGATTGAAACCTTGCCCTCGGAGATGTCCGCATCGCCAGGAAAAACCAGCGTCACCGTTTTCGCATCACCGGTATCGGGCTTGAACGTCACCGTCGAACCCATCTGGACGGCGCCCGCCGAGATCAAACCATCGGAAACGATGCGCGCTCGCTCGAGTTCGGCGAGCAGTTCATCGGAAGCCTGCGGATTTCGTGCGGCCACGGTGCTCGCAAGCGCCGATAAACGCGCATGGTCCGATTTCGAGATGCGGATGGTCGGCTTGCGCCGCGCCTTGATGTTATCTTGCATTTTCGAATACTCGTATTCTCAGTTGAGCGGGCTGCCTCAAGCATGGTTTAACGGGCCAATTCGAGGCAGATCTTGCTCAAAGCCGATGCCCCAGAGCCGGTGCTGGCCTGCGTACGTTCGATGTCGATTTTATGTGCTTGCCCCGCGGCCCGGGGCACATGGCAGCCGAGCCGGGGGTTACGATCCCGCGATGGGGCAAACCCGGAAAAGAAAATCGCGACGGATCTTTTTTGTGGCGTTCATATAACCGTAGTTGGTGCCAAGATCGGGGAAGTCAAGACGACCCTGTAGCAAGGCGCGGTGATGCCAAGCGGGAACAATTCGACGGCCGGTGAGTTTCCAGGATGAAGGGCGATCTGTTTCGGAGGAAACTGCGATGAAACGCGTCCTTGCCCAAAACGCTGTACGGCTGATGCTGGGCGGCGTAGCCGCCGGCCTGCTCACGGTCGTCGAGATTCCCAATCCGGTGGCGCCATTGTCGCTTGTGTCCGAGGCGAGGGCTGCCACCGACGTTTCCGTTTCGATCAGCACATTCTACGATAAACTGTCTTCCCATGGTGATTGGGTTTCGTACCGGGGAGCGACCGTTTTCGTCCCGGTTGATGTAGCTGACGACTGGCGCCCGTATACCATTGGGCATTGGGTCTATACCGAGCAGCATGGCTGGCTCTGGGTGTCCGACGAGCCGTTCGGCTGGGCGACCTACCATTACGGCCGTTGGGGCTATGCCGACGACATCGGCTGGTACTGGGTTCCCGGCACTCGTTGGGCGCCGGCATGGGTGAGCTGGCGGCGCGAAAGGGAGCACGTCATCTGGGCTCCGCTGCCGCCGCGCCGTGATCCCGATTTGATTTCAATCGAGGTGACCATCGACACCACGCCGGATTTTTACTGGGTCGTGGTCCCCACCCGCGAATTCCTTGCTGACGACATTTCTGTCGTCGTTATCCGTGATGAGCCGGAGTTTGTGCGCATTGTCGAGGCGGCCGAGCCGGCCGGCGACGTGACCATCCAGAACAACGTGGTGATCAACAAAGTCATTGATGTTGATGTGATCGAGAAGGAGACGGACGAGCAGGTGACAGTCGTCGAGGTCAGCGAGACCGAGACGCCCGAGCAGGCCGGCAAAGTGGAAAACAATACGGTCACGGTCTTTGAAGGTGAAGTGAAAGCCGATCCCGAGGCCAAACCAGCTGAGCTCAAAGACATCGAGGAGGTGAAGCAGGTTCAGGCAGGCCGGAAATCGAAGCCGACCGAAGGCGCAGCAACGACCGAACAGGCGCCGGATGACGAGGTCAAGCCGGAAGAGACCGCCAAGCCTGAGAAGCCGACCGAGGAACAACCGGCCGCCGAGCAGGAGCAGGCCGAGCCGGAAGAGACGGGCAAGCCTGAGAAGCCGACGACCGAGGAGCAACCGGCCGCCGAGCAGGAGCAGGCCGAACCGGAAAAGGCGGCCAAGCCTGAGAAGCCGAAGGCCAAGGAGCAGCCCGCCGCCGAGCAGGAGCAGGCCGAGCCCGAACAGGCGGCCAAGCCTGAGAAGCCGAAGGCTGAGGAGCAGCCCGCCGCCGAGCAGCAGCAGGCCGAGCCGGAACAGGCCGAGCCCAAACCACAGCAGCAAGAAAACAAGGCGTGCGATCCGCAGACTGGGGCGAACTGCTAAATGTGCGGGTACAGACTACGGGCGCCGCGATCGTTCCATCGCGGTGCCCGCTGTGAGCCGAGCCTTCATTGGTCGCGGTGATTTCTGGGGTCGTTGTGATTTCTGGCAATCTCGCCACCCGCCGTAAGCCATTTTGCATCGAACCAGCGGTCCGCCGGTCCGTCATAGGGCAGCCGCGTGATATCCCAATGGCTGACGAAGCGCGCGTAGGCGTCCCACACTGGTGGACCGCCGCCGATGAAGACGACGCGGCCGACGAAGCGCTGGAGTGTGGCCTCGGGATCCATGCTGGAGCGAACGACGACAAGGTCCCGATCCGCGCGCGCAAAATCCGGAACGCTCGCGATCGTCTTGGGACCGGCGAGCAAGACGTGTCCTCTGGTCAGGTCGAAAAATCGTGCAACGTCGGCGACGAACTCCGGCGACCGGTTGCCTTCCCAGGGAAGGCCGCCGTTGAGGCCGAGCTGCCCCGCTTGGCCAATGGCACAGACGACTCTAACGACAGTCTTCTTCATGCGTACTCCACCGATAGCCGGTCTGATCGCATTCGCAACGCTTGCACGTCATGCTGCGCCACGCACTTTGGTAAGATGACCCAACCCGCTGCCTTACTCCGCTGCGGCTGGCTGGTCCACCGCCTCGTTGAGGAGGTGGTTTTGAGTGTCGTCGGTCGGACTATGGAACTCCTTCTCAAAAGTCCATCCCGGCACTGAAACAAACGAAACACTTCGAGTTCGGCGCGGAAAAACCCCTGAAACAGCGATGGTTTAAATCCAACGGCACCGCTGCACCCCGCGGCGCCAATCAATGGAGTATTGCGATGTCGAGAATGCGAACAGCTTACCGCTCATTTCGGAATTACCGGATTCACCGCATGGCGGAACGGACCCTTGCGGCAATGGACGATGCCCTCCTGAAGGACATCGGGATCAGCCGGTCCGAGATTGGCTTGGTGGTCCGCGGCTTGCAGCGCGGCCAAGAAGACAAGGCGGGCTGAACCATGAAGCTTTCATTTAGGCTCCCGCTACTGGCCTGTGCGAGCGCGGCCGCCCTTCTGGCGGCGCCCGCCGCGAATGCCCATGAAACGGGCGTTCCGCACCGCCAGGCCAAGGCGGCGGTTGCAGAGGATTCGACAAGCGTCCCGCTAGTCGAAAACCTCGGCAGTCATTCCTACCCTGTCACCACCGCCAACCCGCTGGCGCAGGCCTATTTCAATCAGGGCCTGCGCTGGGCGTGGGCATTCAACCACGCCGAAGCGCAACGCGCTTTCAGGGTCGCGCAGAAGCTGGCCCCGACCTGCGCCATGTGTTTCTGGGGCGAGGCCTACGTGCTCGGCCCCAACATCAACGCCGGCATGGGCCAGGAGGCGGCAGCGAATGCTGCCGAAGCGGTCGCGCAGGCGCGAAAGCTAGCGCACCTCGCCTCCAGCCGGGAAAAGGATCTTATCGCCGCGCTCTCCAAGCGCTACAGCGCCGATACTTCGGCCGATCAGGGTGCCCTGAACCAGGCCTATGCCGCGGCGATGGCGGAACTGGCAGACCGCCACCCGCAGGACGACGAGATCGCCACGCTCTACGCTGACGCGCTTATGAACCTGATGCCGTGGGACTACTGGCTTGACGGCGGGGCAACGCCAAAGCCGGACACGGTCAAGCTTGTGGCCTCGTTGGAGCGGGTGCTGGCGCGCAATCCGGATCATGCCGGTGCGATCCATCTCTATATCCATGCCGTCGAAGCATCCACGACGCCGGAAAGGGCCGAAGCTCATGCCGACCGGCTTGCCGCCCTCATGCCCGGCGCCGGACACATCGTGCACATGCCAGCGCACATCTATCACCAGGTCGGCCGGTGGATCGACAGCCTGGAGATCAACCGCGAGGCGGTGGCAGCGGACGAGGCCTATTTCGAGCGCGTCGGCATAGCGCCGGAGAGCACGCCCGGTGTCTACACGGACGGCTATTATCCGCATAACCTGCATTTCCTGATGACCTCCGCACAGATGGCGGGCGACGTCGAGGCAATCGCCGAGGCGGCCAAAAAGCTCGAATCGCTGGTCTCCAATACCACGGCCAGCAAGGTGGCCGGGCTGCAGCCGATCAAGGCGGCGACCTATTTTGCCCACGCCCAGTATAGCGATCCCGAGGCCATACTCGCGCTGCCGCTGCCGGCAAACGCCTTGTCTTATGTCAAGGCAACCTGGCGATATGCGCGGGGCGTCGCCTTCGCCGCAAAGGGTGCGAGCGAGGCGGCGCGCGCCGAGACCGCCGCAATCCGCAAGCTCGCTGCCGAGACCGATTTTTTCACGGAAACGGCGGGAGGACTTCCGGCGCCGGATTTGCTGGAATTGAGCGCGCTGATCGTGGAGGCCCGCATTGCCCAGCACCAGGGCAACCTGCGGGAAGCCCGCGATAAGCTTGAGGCGGCGGTCGCGATCGAGGACGGCCTTGCCTATATGGAACCGGCCTACTGGTATTATCCGGTCCGACAGACCCTCGGCGCGGTCTACATGGCCATGGGTGAGCACGAGGTGGCCGCGGCAGCCTTCGCGCACGTCCTGGAACAGACGCCAAACAACGCCTGGGCGTTGTGGGGCCTGCGCGAGGTTTTCCGCAGGACCGGCAGGACAGCGGACGCCGAAGAGATGGATGCGCGCTTCAAGGCCGCCTGGGTGGGAGCGCCGGATTTTCTCGGCATCGAACGGCTCTGACCCGCTCTTAAGGTGCCGGCGTCGTTGTCGGCTCAGGAAACGTGTCGCAGCCTCGCAACCCCGGCTGCGACACGCAATCCCAGGTTGAAAATGACATGCTTGGCCGGTAACTGCGCTTCAGTGCCACACGTCATAGTAGAAACGCACCCGAAGATCAGAGGTTGAGAGGGCTACCCCCCTGGAGCCACAAACCGCATAAGCCGCAGGGGCCGAGGCGCTGGTTCAACCAGCCAGTGGCGCGCTCAAGCGTAGAGGTAACCCATGCCGCGGATCGTCCTGATCACCTCCGGCTTGGAGGGATCGACCTCGATTTTCTTCCGCAGGCGCGAAACGCGAATGTCGATGCTGCGATCGAAGGGGTCCCAGCCGCGGTCATGGGCGAGTTCGAGCAGTTGATCGCGGTTGAGTACGCGTCCGCGATGTTCGCTGAATACTTTCAGAAGCCGGAACTCCATCGGGGTGATCGCTATTTCGACCCCGTCGGCGTTGTATAATTTGTGTGCGTCCGGGTCGAAGCGGCACTTGCCGAAGTGGAGCTGGTGAGGGCCCGGAGCACTCGTTTTCTCCGCAGCTCGTTCGCTCGCCGATGTCCTGCGCAGCACCGCCTTGACCCGCGCCAGCAACTCCCGCAGGTCCATGGGCTTGGCGACATAGTCGTCGGCGCCAATCTCCAATCCGACAACGCGATCGACGATTTCCGCCGATCCGGTCAGCATGATAATGGCAACGTCTGAGTGCTCTCGTAGATATCGCGCCAGGGAGAGGCCATCCTCACCTGGCATTCGGATATCCAATATGACCACATCGACGTGCTGGCTATCAATAAGTTCACGCAGGGCAGGCCCCGCATTGGCCGGCGTCACGGCATAGCCATGGAGCTCCAGATACTCCGCCACCGTGTCGCGGATATCCGGTTCGTCATCGCAGACCACTATGTGTGCGTGCGTCGTCAAAATCGACCACCGAACAACCAGCCTAATGGATAAGTTGCCTCTAAAGTGACGTGCAAATCAATGGGTCTGTCAAGCATTGTTGTTGACCAGATTTGAGACAAACGAACGGAGTTCGTTCGGTTTGATCGGTTTCTCAAGATAGGGCCGTTTCGCGGCGCGCAGGAACATCTGCGCGTCCGGACTGATTGTGTCCCCCGTCAGAAAGGCTAACCTGTCGAGTTCAGCCGGATGGAGCTTGGCAATCTGGTTGAACAATCCCCGCCCGTCCATATCAGGCATTTTCAGATCGCTCAGGATCACCGCGAAACTGCGGTTCTTGAGGTGCAGCAGCGCTTCTTCGCCGGATCTGGCAATGGTGACGTTGAAACCATCTCGCCTGAGCACCTCAGCAACCAGCTCACCCACTTCCTCTTCGTCGTCCACCACCAGACAGGCAATGCCGGTCGAATTCGGGAGCTCGTCTTCAGCCGTTTCGGTTCCTTCGTCGAGACGGTCCGAAGCAGGCAGCGAAAGTATGAAGATCGAGCCACTCCCCTCGGGGGATTCGACCTCGATGGTTCCGCCATGGGATTGAACGATCCGATGACAGAAGGACAGCCCGATCCCAGTCCCTGCCCCAATCTCCTTGGTCGTGAAGAACGGCTCGAAAATGCGGGGACGTATCTCTTTGGGAATTCCCGGACCCGTGTCGGCAACGCTGACGACTATGTTGCCGGTTGTGGGATGAAGCCGCGTTGAAACCGTGATTGTCCGTCGTCCTTCCCAGCCGTGCAACGCCTGTTCTGCATTGACAAGCAAGTTGATCAGCACCTGGCCAAGCTGATCGGGATCCGCCCAGATGGGGGGAAGACCAGGTTCAAGATGAACTGAAAGCCCGATGTCCGACGATCGAATCGAATAGCTCGCCACTTCGACCGCTTCGGAAATGATGTCATCGATCACAACGTTTGAGGTTCGCGTCGGCTGCTGTCTGGCCATAGCCAGGAACGTCTTGACGATCCTGGCGCAGCGTTCGGCTGCCTTGCTTATCTTGTCGGCGCGTTCCACGACCTTGGCGTCGGCAGCGGTCTCCTTCAACAGCGATGACAGGCCAAGCACCACCGAGAGCGGATTGTTGAGCTCATGCGCCACCCCGGCCAGCAATCCACCGAGCGCCGACATTTTTTCGTTCTGGTGCAGCGTCTCGCGCTGCCGCTCCAATTCCTGCTGCATTTCGATACGGTCGGTGAGATCGTAGGCGTGGGAAACGATCACTTTCTCACCATGGTAATCGATCAGTCGAGACGAAATCGAGCACCAGCAGGTTCCACCGCCTTTGCGCTTGAGCTGGGTTTCGAAATCGTCGACCAATCCCGTCGCGAGCAGCCGCTCGACGTATCGCCTCCGCTCTGAAGGATCGACATAATAGTCGACGGCGCTGGTGACGTCGCCGAGCAGATCAACGGTGGCGGGGCTGCGGTAAAGCAGCTTCCCGTCATGCGCACGGGTCATCTGGATGTTGACGGGGCAGGCTTCGAGGACTTTACGGACCAGTTCGTCCGCTTCCTTGGCGGCCTCCTCGGCCCGCTTGCGCTCTGTAATGTCGACACGGGTGACCACGAACCCGCCTTCGCGGGTCGGACAGTTCGAGACGAAAAACCAACGCCCGTCCGTATGACGGAATTCCTGTTGCCGGAATTCGCGGCGGTCCCTTGCCCTCTCGGCAAGCCAGTCGTCGATCTTGTCGCGTGGAACCGGAAACTGGTTGCGCTCTGCGGTCACGCGGAGGAAATCGAACCAGTTCACCCCGGGGACGAGCACATCCGCGCTTATCGCGTGCATCTGGCGGTACCTGCTGTTGGCCAGCACCAGGCAATCGTTCCTGTCGTAGAGGGCAAACCCTTCGGCCAGAGATTCGATCGCGTCGATCAGCCGCTCGTTGGCCTTGCGCGTTTCTTGCTGGGCGGTGATCATGTCGGTGATATCAGTCGTGTTCGACACTATCACCTGCCTTCCCTGGAAATCGATCAGGCGAGCGGAAATCGAAGCCCAGAAGGCCTTGTTCTCGGTGTCGTACTGCTGGACCCGAAAATCATCGATCCTGCCCTTTTCGATCAGGGTGCGCTCCAATATCGCGCTATAGTCTGGATCGACATACTGGTCGGTTATCCGAGGACGGTCGGCGTAGAGATCTCTGGTAGCAGGATTGCGGTAGAGCGTTTCTCCCTCGAACGTGGTCATGCGTATCGGCGAAGGGCAGGCATCGAGCACCTTTTGCAGCAGTGTCGTGGCGTCGCGCTCGAAAGCCTCGGCCTTCTTGCGCTCGCTGATGTCGGTGCGCGTTACGACGAAGCCGCCAAGATCGGTGGGATGTATCGATACCGAGTGCCATTTGCCGTCGGAGAGGGGGACCTCGAAATGGGAGTGGAACTCGATCCGGCTTTGGAGCCGCTCGTCGAGCCACTCATCCTCGCGCCCAACCGCATTGCGGTACACGCCGCGCCTGGCGGATTCGCGAAGGAGTTCGTTCCATTCCACGCCCGGTTCGACGAGATCCCGAACCGGGCGGTTCAGCTCGCGGTAAAGGCTGTTGCACATGACCAGGCGGTGGTCTTCGTCGTACAGCGCGAATCCCTCGGAGAGTGATTCAACGGCGTCCGCGAGCATCTCCCGCGCCGCGGCGACTTCGCCGTCACGCTTCTTCTGCTTGGTCACATCGGCGATGCCGGCGAGAACCACTCGCCGGCCCTGGAATTCGACGATCCTGAGATTGCCCGTGGCCCAGAACTCCTGGCCGTCGGGTCTTTTGAGGAGCACCTCGCAATTTTCGACGACGCCCTTTTGCATGAGTTCCCGATTGATTTCCCGGTGCTTCTCGGGATCGACAAAGTAATCGCCAAGCCGCACCGTCTCGCGTTGCGCCTTCTTGCTCCATCCAAGCAGCCGTTCGGCAGCATTGCTCTGGTAGATGAGTTCCCCCGAACTTGCGTCGTTCATCCATACCGGCAACGGATGATGCTTGATCAGGAAACCGAACAGATCCTCGCGCTGCTTGCGTTCCGTGATGTCCAATACCCCGATGATGAGCGAGGGGCGCCCGCCGTAGACGCCGCGACGGCAGTTGGTCGAACACCAGACGGCCGATCCGCTTGTGTTTCTAAGCTGGATTTCGTGATCCCGGACGATCTCGCTGTTGCTGGCGAGAGAACTGATTTCATCGAATTCGCCAGAATTCACGAAATGATCCGTCAGGAATTGCGGCTCGTTCGGCGTCCATTTTCGGCCAAGCAGGTTCGACGCATCGAGGCTTTCGTAGAGGATCTGCCCGCTTCCCGCGTCCACCACCCAAACCGGCAGCGGGTGACTGTCCGTGATGCAGCGGAATATCTCGGCGTTCTCCTGGTGCGCGATCTGCGCTCGCTTCATCTCGGTAATGTCGACGCTTACCAGGGCCATGCCGCCATCCGGCCGAGGATGTGCGGTGAGCAACTTCCACCGGCCATCCAATGTCTCGGCTTCAACTGGAGCGTCGTCGATTTGCGTCCATCGCGCCGCGGCGCTTTCAACAAATGCGTTGCCCGGCTCGATGGGGCGGCCGTCGAAACTCTTTAGACGTGAGAGGGCTTCGGCGACTGCGGCAATGGCGTCCGTCGGCTGCATCTCGCCGCGGTCGAGCCACCGGCTTCCAAATATCTGCGGATTGCTGTCGACCAGAACATGGTTGGCGTCAAAAAGGGCATAGCCTGTGTGTGTGGATGGCACCGGATTATCAGGCCGCATGGTCGTTCCCTTTGTTCGCGTGATCCCGCGAGGGCGGATAATAGCCCCTCTTTGTTTCAGCACGCGTTCGGGCGACGCGTGATTTGTTTCAACTGTTTCGAGGAGACATCGCCGGCGCTGACGTGCCGCCTCTCATCCCCGTGGGGCGCGCGCTGAAACAAACGAAACACTCCCACCACACCACAGAAAAACGCCTGAAACGAAGGCGGTGTAGGACAAGAAGAGCCGCAGATGCGGCAGATTCAACCGGCGAAGCGCAAATGTCCAGTGCCCAGGATGAACAATCTAGTCTTGGCGAGTGTCGACGCGTCTTGCTCTGAAACCTGAGGGTTCAATATGGATAAGCCAGTTACTTCGCACGATTTCCCCGACCGGCTCCTCGTGAGCCTTATTGACCAAAACCATTCGGCCTATGAAGAGGCTCGCGGGCTCTACAACGCCATGATCGACAAGCGGCCGCGCTGGATCATCCCCTGCGCCGAGGTCGCCGATGTCGTCGCGGCAGTCAATCATGCCCGGGAGAAGCAGTTGCTTCTTGCCATTCGCGGCGGCGGCCACAGCGGTCCGGGCTTCGGCAGTTGCGACGGCGGAATGGTCATCGACATGTCGCCGATGAATCGGGTCGATATTGATCTCGGGACCAGCACGGTCCGCGTCGAGGCCGGCTGCACCCAAGGCGATGTCGACCGCGCCACCAGCGCTCATGGGCTGGCGGTGCCGGCTGGCCTCGTCTCGTCCACAGGCATCGCCGGACTGACGCTGGGCGGCGGCACTGGCCATCTAACGCGCAAACACGGCCTCACCATCGACAATCTGCTTGCGGCCGAGGTCGTGCTGGCCGACGGCAGCGTCGTGACGGCAAGTGAGAACGAACACCCGGAGCTGTTCTGGGCGCTGCGCGGCGGCGGCGGCAACTTCGGCGTCGTGACGCGCTTCACATTTCAGGCGCATCCGGCGAAGGATGTCTATGCCGGGCCGATCTTCTTCGACATCGAGCATACCGCAGAGATCATGCGCTGGTACCGCGGCTTCCTGCCCGGAGCGCCGCGAGAGCTCGGGATGTTCTTCGGCATCAAGACGGTGCCCTCCTGCGACCCTTTCCCGCGCGAGATCTGGGGAAGGCGCGTCTGCGCGCTGATCAGCTGCTACAACGGCACGGAAGAGGACGGCATCCGGGCGATGCAGCCCGTGCGCGACGCGCTTCCCGGGCCACTGATGGACGGTATGATGCAGATGCCCTTCGTCGATCTGCAGGCGCTGTTTGATCCGCTGCTGCCGAAGGGCTTGCAGTGGTACTGGAAGGGCGATTATGTCGACGAGCTGTCCGATGCGGCCATCGCAGCCCATGCCGAGCACGGCTCGAAGACGCCGAGCGAACTGTCGCTGATGCATCTCTACCCCATCGACGGAGCGGCCCAGGAAGTGGCTCCGGACGCTACCGCCTGGGGAGCGCGGCGAGCGCGTTGGTCCATGGTTATCGCCGGCATCGACCCCGACCCGACGAAGGCGCCGGAGCTGAGGCGCTGGGCAAGCGAGTATTGGGCTGCGGTGCACAAGCACAACCCGCATGGTGGCGCCTATATCAACTTCATGATGGATGATGAAGGCGAGGCGCGTGTACGCGCCGCCTACGGCGCCAACTATGAGCGGCTCGTCGCGGCCAAGCGCAAATACGATCCGGCGAACCTCTTCCGCGTCAACCACAACATCCGGCCGTAAGCCGAGCCTGAGCCTGTCCGTCCTTGGGTCGAGCCGAGGCGGACAGGCCTGTGGCATGCGCAAGCCGGTGTCGCGCCATCGAGGACGACCATCCACAAAATGCGTCCCGCCCCGTCGCGCGTGCCTCTGAAATAAACGAAACACTCCCACCGCGATGCAGAAAAACGTCCGAAACGAAAGCGGTGTATGACAATAAGATCCGAAGACGGGGAAGAATAAACGGACGAAACGAAAATATCCAGAGCCTAAGACAGAACATCTAGTCTTGGCGAGGGTCCACATTTTTTGCTCCGAAACCTGAGGTTCAAAATGCATAGGCCAGTTGCTTCATACGATTTCCCCGACCGGCTCCGCGCGAGCCTTGTTGGCCAAAACCACCCGGCCCATGAAGCGGCTCGCCGGCTCTTGCAACGCCATGATCGACAAGGGGCAGACGTCAACCCAGCTACGCGACGGCTGATCGGGAACAGCCGCCATTCGTACGGCCGCGCGGACACTGCCGATTGGTGATGATCTCGGCTGCCATCGGGCAGCCCACCGAACAGCGCACGAACGCAACAAGAGACCGTGCGCTGAACAACCTGCCGCCGCACATCCAGGAGGATAGCGGTTGGTCGGTTTGCCCAAAGGGCATGAAAAGACGGCCTCATCGATGCGGTGCGGGGCACGGCGCGTCGAGGCCAAACGCTAACCCTCAAAATGGAGAATTGAAATGCTCAAGCTCGTTCTTGCCACTGCCACCTTGCTGTTTGCCTCCGGCATGGCTTTTGCCGGCAGCGACCACTATGGCTCCGACTACAGCCATGGCTCCTTCTATCCGAAGACCGGTGACCATTCGATGGCGTCCGACAACGGCTACGCGCTCGACCCGAGCGGCACAGCGAGTGTCGACACGACCGACAGCGCACCGACCTCGGCAGGAAATTCGATCTTCGATAAGCCCGGACCGGGTTACGGACAGGGGATGTGGGGCAGCCGATAACAGCGTTCGGCCGACACGGTCGAGATTCGACTTCCAGGCGGCGGGCTCGCCCGCCGCTTGGAATCACCTCACGCCCAGCGCAGGGAAGGTCCTTTTCGATCTCGTAGCGTGGGCTGGAGCGGGCCTGGTTGCGCAGCCCGATCGGGTGCGTTTCAGGAGAACTCTCCTCGGCCCGAGCTTTGAGAGCTGCATCTCATTTAATCTGAAGCCGCGCCCAGGCGTGAGTAAGCGCCGCCGCGCGCCACCAATTCATCATGCGGACCTTGTTCGACGATGCCTGTATCGGCGACCACCACGATGCGATCGGCATTGCGGATCGTCGCCAGCCGGTGCGCGATCACCAGCGTCGTTCGGCCCTGCGCAAGCTCTGCCAGCGACTGCTGGATCTCCCGCTCGGTCTGCGTGTCGAGTGCCGAAGTCGCCTCGTCCAGGATGAGGATGGTCGGGTTCTTCAGGAACATGCGCGCGATTGCCAGGCGCTGCTTCTGACCGCCCGAAAGCTTTACGCCGCGCTCGCCGATGATCGTATCGAGCCCTTCCGGCAGCGAGGCGATGAGTTCGTCGAGGCGCGCGCGGCGCGCGGCCTCGACGATCTCGCTCTCGACCGCGTCCAGCCGGCCATAGGCGATGTTCTCGCGGATCGTGCCGCCGAACAGGAACACGTCCTGCTGCACGATACCGATCTGCCCGCGCAACGAGGCCAGCGTCATATCGCGGATATCCAGACCGTCGATGGTGATGGCGCCGCTGTCGACCTCGTAAAAACGCGGCAGCAGCGAGCACAGGGTCGTCTTGCCGGCGCCGGATGGCCCGACGAAGGCGATGGTCTGTCCTGCTGCGATGTTGAGATTGATGCTCTTCAAAACCGGCCGTTCGCCGCTATAGCCGAAGCTGACGTCCCGGTAGCTGATGTCACCCCGGAGCATCGGTGCGTCAAATGCACCGGGCCGATCCGCGATGTCCGGCTCAGTGTCGAGGAGGGCTGCATAGCGGCGAAATCCGGCGATGCCTTTCGGATAGGTTTCAATCACCGAATTGATCTTGTCGATCGGCCGGAAGAACACATTGACCAGGAGCAGGAAGCCAACGAAGCCGCCACTGGAAAGTTCGCCACGCAGCACGAGATAGCTTCCGGCGATCATCACCACCAGTTGGATCAATCGCATGCTCATGTAGCTCAGCGACGTGCTTGCGGCCATGATACGATAGGCATCGAGCTTGGTTTTGCGGTAGCTGGCGTTGTCGCGCGCGAACAGGTTGCGCTCGTGGTCTTCGTTGGCGAAAGCCTGCACCACCCGCATGCCGCCGACATTCTCCTCGATGCGAACGTTGAAATCGCCGACCCGCCCGTAAAGCGCCTGCCAGTTGCGCGTCATGCGCGCGCCATAGCGGCTTGTCACCCAGGCGACCAGCGGCACAATTGCCGCCGTAATCAGCGCAAGCTGCGGATTGACCAGGAACATCAGCGCGAAGGCGCCGATGAACGTCATGATCGCGATGAACAGGTCTTCCGGGCCATGATGGGCAACCTCGCCGATTTCCTCCAGGTCCTTGGTGACCCGGGCGATGAGGTGACCGGTCTTGTGATTGTCATAGAAGCGGAACGAGAGCTTCTGCAGGTGATCGAAGCTCTTCCGGCGCATCTCGGTCTCAATGTTGATACCAAGCATATGGCCCCAGTAGACCACGACCGCCATCAGTCCGGTGTTCACCACGTATATGGCAAGCAGGCCGGCCGACGCAGCAAGGATCAGCAGCCACTGCTGAGTCGGCAACAGCTCGTCGACAAACAACTTGACGGCCATCGGAAACCCGAGTTCCAGCAGGCCAGACAGAACCGCGCAGCAGAAATCCAGGATGAACAGACTTCTCCAGGGGCGGTAGTAGGCGAAAAATCTGCGCAGCATTGGGACGCTTTTCTGTTCGAAGGTCTGGCCTGCCAGGAGCATGGCTATGCGAGGGCTGTCGCTACAGGCATTTCTTGCGGCGACTGCTCAGCGGCGCCGACTTGTCCGAACGGATAGCTTACGATAAGTGGAGTGTAAACATCATATTATGAGGTCTCCATGCTGACTGCGATCACGCGCTGCGAAACGCCGAATGCGGGCAAATATCTCCAGCAGCTTTGCAAGCATTTCGCCCACAAGGTCGAGGTCGCCTATGGCGATGGGCATGGGCAGTGCCGGTTCTCCTGCGGCACGGCTACCATGAATGCCGGTCTCGAATGGCTGGACATAGTGGTGGAAGCGGCCGACACCAAGGCGTTGACCGAGACCAAGCAGGTCATCGGGTCGCATCTCGTCCGGTTCGCCTTCCGCGAAAATCTCCAGCCGCTGGCCTGGCGCGATTGAAGCGTCGTTTGCGACACGGAGCATGCTCATGAGATGGTTCAAGTCGGTCCTGGCCTTGCCGGCATTGGCGCTTTTCCTCGTTCAGGCGTTCGCAACCGAGATCGAAACCGCGAAGGGCCCGGTAACGGTCGGAAAGACGCCGCAAACGCTCGCGGTGTTCGACATTGCGGCGGTCGATACATTGAACAGCCTGGGCGTGAGGATCGCCGGCTTGCCCGATAAGCTTTACGTGCCCGAACTCGCAGGGTTGAAGGATGGCGCGGAAATCGTCGGCACCATCTTCGAGCCCGATCTGGAGGCGCTGAGCGCGCTGGCGCCCGACCTCATCATTGTCGGCGGGCGCTCCTCGCCGCAACTGGCGGCGACCAGCCGGATTGCGCAGAGCATCGATATGACGATGAATGGCGATGATCTGTTCGCGCAGGCGAAGCAGCGCCTGATGGCCTACGGCGCTCTCGTCGGCAAGCCGGCCGAGGCGGCGGCGCTTGCTTCGGAACTCGATGACGCGCTTTCGTCGACGCGTGCCGCCGTCAAGGGCAAGGGCACGGCGCTGATCCTGATGACCAGCGGCCCGAAGGTGACCGCCTACGGCAAGGAGTCCCGCTTCGGTTGGCTGCATTCGGCGCTCCAACTCACGCCGGCGGTTGAGGATGTCGAGGCCGCCACCCACGGCGAAGCGATCTCCTTCGAGTTCCTCCGCGACGCCAATCCGGACTGGCTCATCGTGCTCGATCGCGCCGCGGCGATCGGCTCGGGGGAGCAGAACGCCGGGGCGACGCTGGACAATGAACTGGTGGCCGAAACCACAGCCTGGAAGAAAGGGCAGGTGGTCTACATGCCGGCAGCCGATTTCTACATCGCCGCAGGCGGCGTCCAGTCGACGAAGCGCGTGCTAGAGACCATTCGAGACGCTTTCTCGCGGACCCAATGACCGCCGGATCGCTTGGCTCTCAAGGCTTCGCCTATCAGGCAATCGGCGCCGTAACCCTGCTGGCGCTGTTTGTGGCCAGTCTGTTCGTCGGCGTCGGAGAGCTTACCATAGGCAGTCTGGCCTCCGATCCGGAAGCCTTGCGGCTGATCATGATCAGCCGCTTGCCGAGGACGTTGGCGGCACTTCTGGCCGGCAGCGCCCTGGCCATCGCAGGGCTTGTTATGCAGACGCTTGCCCGCAACCGTTTCGTCGAGCCTTCGACGGCTGGAACCGCGCAATCGGCGGCACTCGGCATACTGGTGGTGACGCTGGTTTGGCCCGATGCATCGCTTGGATGGAAGGCAGCCGGCGCGGCGGTGACCGCTCTTGCCGGGACATCCGTTTTCCTCATGCTCGCGCATAGGTTGCCGCCGACACAACCTTTTCTCGTTCCGCTGTTCGGATTGGTCTATGGCGGCGTCATTGGCGCCGCCGCGATCTTTGCCGCTTGGCACCTGGACCTTCTGCAGTATCTCGAAGTGTGGATGACGGGGGAGTTTTCCGGCATCCTGCGCGGGCGTTATGAACTGTTGTGGGTTGCGGGCGCACTGGTCATATTGGCCTGGTGGACGGCCGACCGCCTGACGATGCTTTCGCTGGGCAGGGACGTCAGCATAGGGCTCGGCCTGAATTATGCTGCTATGCTTCGGCTCGGCCTTGTCATCGTCTCGGCCATCACCGCGCTGACCGTGGTCGTCGTCGGTACGATCCCATTCGTCGGCCTTGTCGCGCCCAACATCGTATCGCGCTTCGCCGGCGAAAACCTGCGCCACACCTTGCCATGGGTCGCCGGCGGTGGCGCGGCGCTGGTGCTTGCCTGCGATATCATCGGCAGGCTCATCCGTTTCCCCTACGAGGTTCCGGTCGGCACGATCCTCGGCGTCGTCGGGGCGGTGCTGTTCCTAGTCCTGCTGCTTGGGCCGAAACAGCAATGACTGAAGTTTTGATGCAACGCGGCCTGGTGCGGCACGAGGGCCGCCTTGCGATGATGGCGGCGGTCGCAGTGCTGGTCGGCGTGGCCTTCATGACGATCGGCCTGCGCGGCGATCTCGCCTTCGTGGTCGAACTGCGCGCAGCGCGGCTGGCTGCGATGGTTCTGGTCGGCGTGGCGGTGGCGGTTTCGACCGTCGTGTTTCAAACCGTCTGCGCCAACCGGATCATCACGCCATCGATCATGGGCCTGGATGCGCTATACGTCTTTTGCCAGACCGCGCTGGTTTTTGCGCTGAGCGGTTTCGGCGTTGCCGGCATCGATCCGCGCCTGCACTTCCTCGGCAATTTCACGGCAATGACCAGCCTCGCACTGGCGCTGTTCCTGCCGATGCTTCGCCAGCGGTTCGACCTGACGCTGATGCTGCTGACCGGCGTCGTGCTGGGCGTGCTGTTCCGATCGCTGACGACGTTGCTGGCGCGGCTGCTGGATCCGAACGATTTCGCCGTACTGCAGGGTACGGTCTTCGCCAGCTTCAATGCGGTGGAACCCGATCTCCTGCTGTTGGCCGGCCTGATCACCGTGGTGGGTGTCGCCATCGCCTGGCGGGCGCGACATGTTCTCGATGTGCTCGCGCTGGGCACCGACACAGCCATCGGGCTCGGCGTGGCGTGGCGCGGCACGGCTGCCGGGCTGCTGGTTGTTGTCGCCGCGCTCGTGTCGGCGTTGACGGCGCTGGTTGGACCGATGGCGTTTCTGGGGCTCCTGGTGGTTTCGCTCACTGGGCGCATCGTCGGCACCGACCGGCACGCCATCCTTCTGCCGGCAGCCGCGCTCACGGCGATAATCGTGCTCGTCGGCGGCCAGACAATCCTCCAGCATGCTCTGGGCGGGGAAGGCAGCCTCGGCATCGTCGTGGAATTCGTCGGCGGCATCGTGTTCCTCGCCATTCTGTTTGCCGGGGGCCGGCGATGATCGAGATTGCAGGCGTCTCCCTGGCTCTTGGCGGCAGCCGCATTCTGGACAATGTCAGCCTGACCGTGCCGAAGGGCGGCGTCACGGCGCTTGTCGGACCGAATGGCGCCGGCAAGTCCAGCCTGTTGTCGTTGATCGCCCGCCTGCGACCCCTGCAAAGCGGCCGCATCACAGTCGACGGGCTGCCGGTCGATACGACGCCGAGCCGGCAGTTGGCCAGGATCATGGCCATTCTGCGACAGGATCCCGGCGTCGCAAGCCGCCTGCGTGTCGCCGAACTGGTGGGGTTCGGTCGTTTCCCGCACAACCGCGGGCGGCTGACCGCGAAAGACCGCGAAATCATCGCGGCGTCGCTCGAACAGTTCGATCTCAGCGACCTGGCGCTGCGCTTCATCGACACCTTGTCAGGCGGGCAACGGCAGCGCGCCCTCGTCGCCATGACCTTCTGCCAGGGGACGGATTACATCCTTCTCGACGAGCCGCTGAACAACCTCGACATGTTTCATGCAAGAAACTTGATGCGGACGCTGAGACGCATCGCCGACGAGCACGGCAAGACGGTGCTCATCGTGCTCCACGACATCAATCATGCAGCCTCGTACGCCGACCGCATCGTCGCGATGAAGGACGGCGCCGTTATCGCATCGGGCGAAACCGGCGACATCATCCGGCCGGATATACTGGAGAGCATTTTTGGCTTCTCGATGCGGGTCGAAAACATCGCCGGTCGGCTGACCGTCCTGCACCACGCCTGAGTAAGCTCCGCGGCTGCAGCGCTCGAAGAGCGCAGCAGTTACAACGGTTTGCATAACTGGATTTTTTTTATCAAGTTTATTGCCGCGGCGCAACCGATGGGTTAAGGCAGTCCCAGCAGGCGCGGTTCGCGCCAGCCGGGGCTACCGTATTCGAGGGGATTTAGCCGATGTCATCCGATCTGTTGCGAGCGCTGACCGTCAGCACCGCGATGTCTATTTTCTTGTGTCCCGAAGCGCTGGCGCAGTCTGCCTCCACCCCAGAAGCGGAAGCCGGAACGACCACGTCCGAAGAAAATGAAGAAGCCAAGGCTCCGGCCGGGGGCACGCAACTCGACACCATTCTCGTCGTGGATGTGGGGGCGGGCGCCAACGCGACGGCCGGCGCCAACCTGATCACCATCGACCAGCAGGAGATCGATCGCAAGAAACCGCAGGATTTGAGGGAGGTGTTCTCCGGCGAGCCGCAGATCGCCGTCGGCGGCGCGATCCCCAGCACGCAGAAGATCTACGTCAACGGCGTCGATGAGAACAATCTGGCGGTGACTGTCGACGGGTCACGACAGAACAACAAGGTGTTCCACCACAACGGCACCTATCTGCTCGACCCGGCACTTCTAAAGGCCGCGTCGGTGCAGGCAGGCGTCGCGCCGGCCGACGCCGGTCCGGGCGCACTGGCGGGCTCGCTTGGATTCGAGACCAAGGACGCCGTCGATCTGCTCGAACCCGGCCGCAATTTTGGCGGTTTCGTCACCGGCATATGGGACACCAACAGCGAGACGTTCACCACCGGGGTGAGCGGCTTCGGCCAGCAGGACGGCTTCGAGTATCTCGGCTACATCAATTACGGCCGTGGCGGCAATTTTACCGCCGGCAACGGCCAGGAGATGCCGGGGACCGGAACCGATCTGATCAGCGGGTTAGCCAAGATCGCCTATGAGAGCGTCGAGGGCCATCGTTTCGAGCTCAGCCACGAGCAGGTCCGCGACGATGCGCTGCGCCCCTATCGCGCCAACGTCTATATCGACCGAGGCGCCGAGCCTGAACTCCGGAACTATGATCTGCGACGCCAGAACACGGTCTTTACCTATACGGATACGTCGCCGGAAGGCTGGTGGGACCCCAAGATCGTACTCGCTTACAGCCGCACCCAGATCGGGACACTGGAAACGGATCGCACCGACGCCAATATCGTGTCGCCGACCGACGGCGCGACCAGCAGCTTCAACGGCAAGGTGGAGAACCGCTTCGCGCTCGACATCGGCAGCGTCACTGCCGGCTTCGATTTCTACAACGACAGGGCGGACCTGGATTATCTCAACTCGACCGAGCCGTTCTTCACGGACGAGCGCGCCACCAATATCGGCGCCTATGCCCAGGCGCGCCTGGAGCCTTTCGACCGCACCAGGATTTCCTTCGGCGGGCGCGCCGATCACCAATGGTTCACCGGCGTAGACGACTCGGACTGGAACAACGCCGGTATCAGCGGCAACATTTCGGGCGAGTATGACCTTATGCCGGAGTTCCTGACGGTAAAGGCTGGGACCTCGCATGTCTGGGGCGGCGTTCCGTTGGCGGAAAACTACCTGCAGAACCCGCTGTGGACCTATGGCGACGGCCCGGAGCCGGTGACGTCAAACAACTATACGGCCGGTCTGGAGGCGCGCTACAACGGTTTCACCATCGAGGCGAACGTGTTTCGCACCGACATCAACGACGCGCGCCTGCCGGTGTTCGGACGTGGCGCGCCAGTACCTGCCTTCACATCGATCCGAACGCTCGATCTCGTTTCCAAGGGTTGGGAGATCGGCGGCCGCTATGATTGGGACGCCGGCTTTGTCAGTGTGAAATACGCCGACATCAACGCCGACGTAGACGGCAAACCGGCCGATACGGAGATCGGCCGCTATTTGACGACGCCCCTCGGCCAGATCGTGATGATCGGCGCTGGCTACACATTCGACGATTGGGGCGTCAAAGTCGGTGGCGACATCGAGATCGCCTTGAAGACCGACAGGACCCTGGTGCGGCATGACACCGACCCGACAAGCGCAAAGAAGGAACTGCCGGGCTATGAGGTGGTGAACGCCTATGTCGAATGGACGCCGCCTTCGAAGCCGAACTTCACGCTGCGCGCCGACGCTCTCAATATATTCGACGAAGATTATACGGACCGAGCCGCCTACGGTCAGGATTTTGCGGAACTAGGACCGGGCAATGAACCACACAAAGATCCGGGCCGCTCGTTCCGTCTGAGCGTCACGGCGCGGTTCTGACCCGGAGCGCCACGGCGCGTCGAAAAGGCTGGCGCGGGAGTGACCTGTGCCGGCCCTGAAACTGGTCTCGAAACGCAGTCGCTTACGCTACGCCGGCGCGAACCGGTGCTTCGCGGTCCGCCCGCAGCAGACGCATATTGCGGGCGTCGTTGGCGAGTATGTTGAAGCAGTCGCCGCCGAACCATTCCAGCGAGGCATCCACCTCCTCGCGTTCGAACAATTCGTCGAGGAATTGCAAATAATCCACCGCGCCGTCGAAAAGCGCGGTCATGCCCGTCCGCTTTCCGGACGCGGCATAGACGTTTGCCGGCTCGAAGACGGCGAGGTCGGCACGCGAGCGGACATTCTTCAGATGATAGTGCCGGATATGCGGCAACAGGGCGCGATGCGCGGCGACCGGATCGGCGCCGCCTTCCCAGACGTGCAAGGTGTCGAAATTGATGCCCAGCGCCGGATGGTCGACCTCCTCGAGCAGGCGCTGCGTCGACGACAGCGTATCGGCAAGCGTTCCCGGATGTGTCTCCACCAGGATCTCGCAGCCCTGGTCCTGCGCCATCATGCAGGCGTCCTTGAGCCGCGCCGACAGTCGCCGGCGCGCTTCGGGCGAGGTGTCCCGGCTTGCCGACTTGCCGGCGAACGTGCGCACCTTGCGGGCGCCCCAGCGGCCGGCCAGACGGCAGAGGTTCGACGTGGCGTAACGCAGCGACGCCAGATCCTCATCGAGAGGCAGATAGTCGCTGAGCATCGGCACCGAAAGGCCGAATGCCGCCATCCAGTCGGCATTGCGCTCGGTCATATGCTGCATGTTGCGCGCGTGTGCCCCCCAGAGCTCGATGCCCTGGAAGTCGTTCGCCGCCGCCCATCGCGCGATGTCCTCCAGCGACAGCAGGTGATGGCGGAAGGTGATCGTGCAGAGCGACAGCCTCATGCGACGGCGTCCTCGACATCGTGGCGCGGCGCGTGCAGGAGGCCGCGCGTGTCGCACCATACCCGATATGTTTGGGCAAGGCGGCGCTTCAGCGAGCGCTCCATCGCGTCCAGCATATCGAGTTTCTCGAACACCCGCGACGCCAGGGCTTCGTCGCCTGTCTGGCTGAGTTTCATGATGGCGTAGTGAAGCGCCTTGAATTCCTGGATCAGAGATTCGATGTCGTCGCAGATCGGATCGAACTCGGCGTTGGAAAGCTGCAGCGATCGCCAGAAAAAGGCGAAGCCGTGCTCCAGCGCGTATTTGCGGATCGAGATGACCGGCAGCTCGCGCAGCGCCATCGACAAATCGGGCAGTTTCACGCCGTCGCGGCCTTCCAGATGCGCCCGAACGACTTCGCGCGTTGCGCGCGTCAGCAGATTGTCGTCTTCATGGAAACAGGCAAGGAAATAGTCGCGCAGATCGACAGCGGACGGTTTCCTGATGTCGGCAGCGTCGAAAATGAAGCCGCCGGCAACGGTCGGCTGCATGATCGCATTGATGACTTTCTGCTTCTCGATCCTGCCTTCCCAGCGGAAATCCGGATCTAGAACCATCCATACTGCGGGATCCTCGGTGTGTTCCAACATCAGATAATGCGGGAACGGGTTCTGGTTGAACTTGTTCTCGCGCTCCGGCAGATGGAAGAGATCGAGCATGACCATCAGGTACTCGCTCTGCTTCTTGCGCTCCAGAAGCTCCAGCATCGTCGCCAGGTTCTCCACCTTGGCGGCGTCCGGCCGATACCATTGGCGGACCTTGGCGCCATACAGGCGCTCGAACCAATCGCGGAAGAAGTCGTGGTTGATTTCAGGCGTGTGATACGCCAGCCGCCAGCTTTTATCGACGGCGAAACCCGCATCCCAGACGCCGAAGAAGAAAGGTCGATGATCGAGCTGCCTTTGCTTCACCGCGTGGCAGACATTGCTGACGAAGCAATGGACCTTGATGTCGACGAAGTCCTCGCCATGCACGCCGATCCGCTCAGCCGCTTCTCGTTCCGCGCGAGCGAGAACAAGTTCCTTAGCCGGCTTGACCAGTGGCTCATTGGATTCCGAGGCGTTGACGAACAGCCGCGCCAGATCGTCCACCGTATCCAGATCCTGACGGCTGATCACCTCCTCGGGAAGCGCGACACCGTGGTCGAGTTCAAGCGCCAGCATGAGTTCGAGAATGAGCACGGAATCGAGATACAGATCCTCGTTCAGCCTGGCTTGCGGTGCGAAGCTATCCATGTGCTGGTTGTCGAGCTTGTCGCGCAGGATCGTCCCCATCGCGTCGAGTATTTGATCGTAGGTCATCAGGCTGCCTCCGTCCGTACCGGCGCGAATTCGCCCGTGCCATAGCGCGCAGCCACGTCACGCCGGCTGATCTTGCCGTTCGCTTGGCGCGGGATCCGCTCCACCTGGACGGTCTCGGTTGGCATCTGGTGTGCTGCAAGCCGCTCGGCGCACCATTGCCGAAGCTGCGACCGGTCGACCGCATGTTCGGCGCTGAACAGAAGCGCGACGCGCTCGCCCGCGAACGCATCCTGCTTGCGGAACACGACGGCGTCGCCAATGCCGCCGAATGTCATGACCACGTCCTCGACTTCCTTCGGATAGACGTTGAGGCCCGAGACGTTGATCAGGTCGTCGAGACGCGACAGGAAGACCAGCATGCCGTCGTCGCGGCGGTAGCCGAGGTCGCGCGTCTCGACGACCACGCCTTTGCGCTCGACGGCAATTTCCTTCGGGTCATTGGAAGTGCCGGCGTCTCGCAACGCGAAGCGCGGCAGCACATAGCCGACTTCATTAGCCGCCTGCACATCCGGGTTGATCGCTATGCAGCCGGCTTCCGAGCAGCCGTACTGCTGGAACATGTGCCTGGACTTGGCCCTGATCTGCCCGAACCAGGGGTCGGGCAAGAGGGTGCCGGATGTCATCGTTGCGTGGATCTGCTCGCCGGCCGGCAATAGCCTGGCGAGCGTGTGAAGGATGGCCGGCGACGAGATCAGATAGGGGCGCTCCGTTTCGCGCAGCTTGCGCAGCAGGAATTTGGGGTTCCCGGTGTCCAGTATTGCGGGCGACTGGCCGCGCTTCAGCGCCGCCATTACGCCGCAGATCAAGCCGTAGGAATGGGTGGTTGGACCGGCGATCAACGGCGTCATGTCCTGTGGCTCGACAAATGCCGAGGTGTAGCTCTCGATCTCGTCGTCTATGTCGCGCCAGGCGCGCGCGATGCATTTCGGCTCGCCGGTCGTGCCAGAACTCATCTGCAGCAGCTGTCCAGCTTCGCTGGCGCGCTCCTCGCAGATCGGCTCGCCTTCCAGCCGGTTGTAGAAAAGCAAGTTGCACTTCGCTGTCTCCGCCTGCCGGCGCGCCGCGGCATATGGCGTCGAGGGATGCAGCGGCAGCACGCTGGCGCCGGCCGCGCGCGCGGCAAAGAAGAACGCCAGCCAATCCTGCGCCTCGGAGAAACAGACCGCAAAACGGTCGCCTGCGCGCTTGTCGAGTTGCACCGCGGCCGCAATGCGATCCGCCGCGTCGCGGAAATAGGTTCGATCAAAGACCGTGTCGTTGATAGTGATCATTTTTCTGTCTCCTTACGCGACTGCAAGGCTGTTTGGGATTTCGTGAGCGCATTCGGTGCCCGGTGGCGCGAGCTTGCGTCGCAGCAGCGATTCCGTGCGGATGCGTGGCCGGAACAGGCCAAGCGCGGCCTGCCGGTGTGTCAGTCCGAACTGCCGGCAATGGTCCTGCAACTGCCTGCCGACGCCTGACCAGAAGCTGTCTTCGTCGAGGCCGTAAAAATGCCGCAGCAGATGCGAGATCTCGGCGAGGTTGTAGACGAACAAGGCGTCCAGGCAGAGCTCGCCGAGCAAATCGGCGCTCTCCATCCAGTAGTACTGGTTCGGCGCGGCATCACGATAGGCGGGGTTCAAGGCGAGGAAGTCGGGAACAGTGGAGGGATCGCGCAGGAAGCCCGGTACATATTCGACGCTGTCGTGGAAGTCGCGCATCGCCAGTCTCACGGGCCAGCCATCGCGATGGATCAGGATCAGGTTCTGGCCATGCGCTTCCGTGGCGATGCCATGGCCGACGAGCAGGTGAAACACCGGCATCACCACCGTAGCCACAAGCTTGTCGAGCCAGGCGTCCAGCCCGTACTGCTCGACCCAGTCCGCGACGAACGGCCGGCCGTCACTCTCCAAGCCCATCAGCGCGTTGAGCGGCACCGCGGTTTCGCCGGGCTGGAGGCTGCTCGTAACCTCGTCCCGCCAGATCGCGGCGATCTGTCCTGCCAGCGGTCCTTCCCGATCTGCGATCGTGCCGGCATATTCGGCGAGGATCGTGAGCGGATAACGCGCCTCGAACAGCGTATCGCTGGCGACAATGTCCTTGAGCCAGCGGCTGATCGACGGCGCGCTGCACACCGAATGCGGCTCGATGATGCGCTTGGCCGACGAGTTGACGAGATTCATCGGCAGTTTGAGATTGGCGCGTCGCGGGTGATCGCGATTGAACAGCGTCCGCACGGATTGGCTGGCGCAATAGCGATCGCCGGCATGGCCGAGGAAACCGGCGGAGCCCTCCGCCAGCCAGCGCGACAGCTCCGAGCCCTGTAACGCTTTCCATTGCCAGGGATGCAGCGGCATCAGGCCGAACCGCCTTGCATTGTCGCCGAGCCGGGCACGGCGCTCGTCCAGCAGCGCGTAGGTTTCGGTGCCGAGTTCGTGCCTCCAGAAAGCCTGCTCGTCCGTGGGAAACGCCGAGTGCAGACGTTCGGGCGCAACCGCCAGCCAGGCCAGTTGGAAGGCGTTGCCTGCTTCGGGGCCGTACGCCGCGTGGTCGGCGTAGTCGAAGCCGGTGCGCGCCTTGAAACACGGATGATAGGGATGACCCTCATCGATCGCGCTGTCGAGTTGCGCAAATGGCAGATCGCGGCGCGGTCTGGGCCGGAGATTGAGCTGGTTCCAGGCGCTGAAATCGAGCGTCCGATCCAGTTCGGACGTGAGTTGCGCGCGCCGTTCGGGGCAGGTGTTTATGCTCGCAAGCAGATCGCCGAGCGTCGCCGGGCGCCATTGGTCGGCGCAGCCCCGCTCAATCGTCTCGGCGACAACCCTGACCCGGCCGAAGGCGCCGATCGATCCCTCGCAGCGTATCGAGGCGCCGCCGCAGCGCCATTCGAAGCGGGCTTTCCCGCCGTCTCGCGACACCGCGCATTCGACCAGGCCCTCATAGACCAGGGCTTCCGCGAGCTGGCGCATCACACGCAGCTCGGGGATGCCGTGGAGATCAAGAGGCAATGGCATGTGCCTGCTCCGCGGCGACAAATAGCCCGACACGGCTGAGTGGATTGGGAAAATGCGTGTAGACGGCGCTGCCGCCCTCGGCCAGCTCATCGACATCCTGCAGTCGGATTGCCAGGTTGGCCTTCGCGGTGATGTGCGGCTTGTCCAGCAGGCTGGTCGCGAATTCCCCGCCAGCGCCAGTGAGCTCTTGCGCCAGCTTCTTGAGCCGCGCACGCAGTATGGCGAGCAGTTCGGCCTCGCTTGCCAGGCCGTCATGCCCGGCGCGCGCGATGACCGAGAAGATCTGGTTGACGATGAGATAGTAGGAGAGCCGCTCGCGAATCTCGCGGTCGTCGAAGAAAAGACTGCGGATCTGGACAACCTCGGGGACCAGGCCATACCACCGGGCCCTGAAATTGTTCGAGAGGTAGAATCCCTGGCTGTCGCGATAAAAATATCGGCTGGGCAGCCCCTGCTGCGACAGGTCAAGCAAGCTGTTCTGCTGATGCGCTTCCAGCGCGACGCCGAACCGGTCATAGAGTTTGACCAGCGGATCGAGCGCACAGTCGAGATAGCATTCGAACCAGCGACGGCACGCCTGCCGCACCGAGATATCCTGATCCTGCGCGACGCGCCGGACGATGGTTTCGAACAATGAGCTGTGTCCGGGACGTGGTTCGGCCGTCAGTGCCGAAACGGTGATCACCGGGTCGCCGGCGCGGCCCCGGAACGGGTTTTCGCGGAAGATGACCTCGAAACCGCTCTCGGCCTGCCCGGAAAAATCCAGCGTCACGTATGCGCTGTCGTGGAGAAAGCCGAGGCGCGGCTCGAACATGTCGATCCCGGCGCGTTCGAACAGGCGCGCCACCGCAACGCCTGCTTCCAGCTCGTGCCGCCTGTTGACGCGCCTGGAGTTGGTGATGCGGACGGGCAGCGAGAATTTCGGCATCCAGGCGGCGTCATCGCTGTAAACCGTGCGCACCGAAGAAGTCGCCGTGAACACCGGCCCTGCCGGACCGAGATACCGGATCTGCCCGGAGTCCATGAGCGCGCGCACCGCCGGGTCGAGCATCAATGCTTGCGCCTGAAGCGGGTGCATGGGCAAGAGCATCTCGCCGTTACCTGCGGCTACGTTGCCGGCGTCATTCCCCAGCAGTGAACTGACGATCGCGGTCACCGGGGTGCCGGCGGAATCCTCGCGGACAAGGTGGGCAGCGGCGGCGAAATAGGCCAGCTGGAAACCGCCGCGCAATTCGGGGGCATAGACCTCCTGCTGCCAGTTCGACATGCCTTGCAGGCTCTTAGGCGTCGGATGCAGCGGATGTCCGAAATACAGGGATTGCTCCGCGGCTATGAAGCCGACCGATGGCGGCGCCCGATCGGCGGCGTCGAGGTAACGCTTCGTCGCCTGACAGCTTTGAAGAATCCGTTCGAGGAGCTCCACATCGGCTTGTCGGTGCGTGGCCGATCCGGCTTCTCTGGCTCCCAGCACAAGCAGATGCACGGCCAGGATCGGTTCTATCTCGTGCCAGTTCGGACCTGCATCCTGACGAATCCAGATCTGTCCAAACAGGTGCATTCCGCAAAGCGATCGGGATTTCATTTCGATGCGCAGCACGGCATGCCGCGACGGCAGGGAAATCTCCACGCAATCGAAGTTCCGTTCTCCGATGCGGTGGAACACCGGAATCCCGGAATTCAGCTCACGCAAATAGCTGTTTGCGAAGGCTCGAAAAATTGCCTGTTCTGCTGCAATCTGATTCTTGTCGATCATTCGTTGCGGACGCCATGTCGCACAGACGCCGGGCAGGCGCTCTGTGCTGAGTTTCAAAGGTTTTGATGGCGCCGCGCGTGAAGGGCCAGCCTTGCTGCGGCCGCGGCTAAAACTAAACTACGATTGTCATGTTATCCTAGTCAGCTGCGCGGATCAACCTCCGAAGGCGGTCATCTGGGCAATGCACCGCGGCTCATCTGGACAGTTCGATCTCGGCCGCGATTGCCCTTTTAGCCGAAACGGTTGGCACGGAAGGTTGCAAGCATGGGATGCGGATTGCCGGAGGCGATTTCCTTGGCCAGCAATTCGCCGACGATCAGTCCAAGCGTGGCGCCGCTGTGGCTAAAAGCGACGTGAAGGTCGGCGACGGTCTCGACGGAGCCAAGCACCGGCTCGCCATCGCCGGGGATAGGCTTCGGGCCAACGGCGTAGGTTGCGAGTTGGAGCCGCGGATTGCCGTCGAGCACGGCGGTAGCTTCGTCGAGCAGTCCCTTTACGGTTTTGTCGTGCACGGTGTAAGTGCCGTCTGAGTTGACCACGACTTCTTCCTCCGACCATGCCGAATCCAAAACAAGTGCGCCATCCGGCGTCGGGCGCACCGCAACACGCGGCGTATTCAGCACGGCACGGAGGTCGGTCTTGATCGGTTTGGTCTTCAAGAGAAGTGAAATCGGCGTGGCGTCGGGGACATGGACTCCGATCTCCGCAAGCATGCAAGGCGTCGCTGGCCCTACGGCAAGGACGACTGCATCCGCCTCGACCGGCGTACCGCCAGCAGTGATGACGCCACGTGCACGACCGCCTGTGGCAACTATCCGCACGCGTCCAGCGTCCTGAACAAGCTTGCCACCGCGGGAGCGGAATTCATGGAGCAGCCGATCGATCAAAGACGGCAGGTCAACCCATCCTTCGCCAGGATTGAAGATGGCGCCCTGCGGGGCGATCGCGTTGGCATCGATGCCGGGCGTCACTGCGCCAACTTCGGCAGGGTCGAGCAGAAGCGAGTCATAACCAATATCCTGCTCCAACTGCCACATCGACGCGATCTGGTTCGCCTCGTCATCTGCATCCCAGGTGAGGCCGCCGTCAAAGCGAAGCCACGATGCGGCTTCCGGCCTTGTAGCGGCCAGGGTCCGATAACGATCGATGCCTGCAAGCCTCAAGCGGTGATAGGCAGTGTCCGCGCGTCGCGCTGAGTTCAGCCAGGAAAGTGAACGGCCGGATGCGCCGTTGGACGGCGCGCCGTCGTTGACAATGGTCACATCAAAGCCAAGGCGGGCGAGGTGCAGCGCCGTCGATGTGCCAAAAATGCCTGCGCCGACAACGACGACATGGCGCGGCTTAGGGGATGGAGTCATAGAGAAATCCTTCTACGCGGAAGATGGGCTGAGTGTGAGATCGCCACACGCGCGGCGGGACTAGTAGTCCGACAGCTTCTTCATGTAGCGCCGGCCCTCGAGCATCGGCCGATCGCGCAAACCGGCCAGCTTGTAGGCAAAACGCCATAGAGTGTCGAAGAAGACCAAAGGCACGAGATAGGGTTTGATGTGTTCGGACATACCGCTGAGGTCGAGTTCGGCTCCATCGAGCACCAGGATGTTTTCCCGGCTGCCGTACTCGATAAGGAAATCGCGGGCGCGTTCGGAAAGGCTCCGCGTCTCATCCAAACCCAGCAAGACAATGAAGCAAGCATCCTTATCCACGACTTCGAATGGGCCATGAAAGAACTCGTTCGCGTGTATTGCCTGCGAGTCGTACCACTGCATTTCCATGAGCACGCAGATGGCGTAGGAATAGGCCGCACCGTAGCTGGCACCGCTGGCTAGTGTGTAGATTGCCTCTCGAGGTGCGAAGCGAGGGGCAAACGCCTCGAACCGGTCTGCGTAGGCCCGGTGCGCGCGCTCGATGGCCGGTTGAAGATGGCCCAGGGAGATCAGCAGGTCACCGGTTAGCCCGCCATCTTCCCGAGCATCGATCAAACCGGCGAGCAGCATGTAGAGCACGCCGTAATTGCTGTAGGCTGCATCGATTGCTTTGCCCGTCGTGTACGAAGCCTGGTAGGCAATCGGGTGGTCGACCGCCCGCGCGAGGGGCGATGTCTGGTCGAGCGTCATGCCGATTGTCGTTGCGCCTCGCGTCCTGGCATGATTGGCCGCCCGCACTGTCTCCTTGGTGGTTCCTGTCTGCGAGCAAAGGACAACGAGCGTGTCAGGTCCCAACCGCCGCGGATCTCGGCAGACGAATTCATCCGCGTTGTAGCTGTCACAGGCGAATGTCCCATTGTGGCGGTCGAGGAAGTATTTGCCTGCCATCATGATCGAGAGCGAGCCGCCGCACGCCACGAGAAAGAGGTGCGAAAACTGCCTGCCCGCGGTGGCGTTCAGAGCGCGTTCTACGTCGGCAGGCAGGGCGGAAATCATGAGCATCCTCGTCTCGCTGACAGAGTTGGGGTCGGCGCGCAATTGACAGGCAGCAGTCATTGTGCGAACGTTATCACATCCTATAAGCTGAAAGTCCTGCAATGGTCAAGATTGCCGCGATGGGCGATAACGTGGTCGATTGCTACCTTGATCGCGGCGAGATGTATCCTGGCGGAAACTGCCTCAATGTCGCAGTCCACCTGAGCCGCTTCGGCGGGCAGTCGGCCTATGTTGGAGCGATCGGAAAAGACCGGGCCGGGGACCTGATCTGCACGGCACTGGCGTCGGAGCGCGTTGACATCACCCGATTGCGGCGCCTCGAAGGGCCGACCGCTTACTGCCTCATAGGTCACCATAACGCCGATCGGATTTTCCTGGATTTCGACCTCGGTGTTTCGATGTTCACGCCGACGCATGAAGATCTGGATTTTCTCTCAGGCTTTCAGGCCGTCCACATCGGCCAGTCCAGCGGGTTAGACCCGTGGGCTGCCTTAGTGTCGGGTAACTCTCTATTATCTTACGATTTTTCTACGCGACGGGAACCGGAGCATCGGCGAAAGATTGGACCTTACTGCTATCTGGCTTCCGTCTCAGGGGATGGTCTCGACGACAAGGAATTGGCCGCAGTCGTATCCGAGCTGCTTGCATGTGGTTCAAAGTGGGTTTTGGTGACTCGCGGTCGAGCCGGCGCGGTGCTTCACAGAGACTCTGTCTCCTACCACACTCCGGCGCGGCTGGTCGAACCCGTCGACACCTTGGGCGCGGGCGACACCTTCATCGCCCGAACGCTACTCGGCCTGCTTAACGAAGAGGCGCCTCAGGACATTCTCCGCCATGCCGCAGAGGCGGCGGCTGCAACCTGCCAGTACTACGGCGCGATCGGCCATGCGTCAGCAATAGATATCGGGAACATGACGCCCGAGATCCTCCGCGAGGCCCGGCACGCTCCACCCGGGAAAGCTGTCTAGCTGCGAAATTCTCCGAAACAATTGACGCGAGGAACGGATAATGCTAGGGGAAGTGATAACGTTCTCATCCGCTCAACGAAACGCCGCCTAAGAGCATTTTTGATGGATCAGACGTCGAGTGGAACCGCAAGGCCGGGTTCGGCCGATTAAGAGGAGAAGACATGCAAACAAATTCGAGCAGGCGCCACCTGGTGAAATGCGGTCTGGCGCTGACCGTCGCGTTGGTGACAGGATTTGGCACATTGGCCTGGTCCACGCAGGCAAAGGCGAGCGACAACCCCTACAATCTAATCGACCCGATGGCGATCAGCGTCGGAACGATGGGCGATGCGAAGCCCTACGTCTTCACCGACGCCAATGGAAACTTCACCGGCTTCGATGCTGAACTCTTCCGCGACGTGGCGCGCCGGCTCGGGTTCAAGGAGGAGCAGATTGTTTTCACCGGCCAGGAATTCTCGGCGCTGCTGCCATCCGTCGCCAACGGCCGCTTCGACGTCGCTGTCGCCGCGATTGGCACGACTGCGGAGCGCAAGAAGACCGTGGATTTTAGCGACGGATATATCGCCGGCTATCTGTCGATCATTTCGGCCGATCCGGCTCTGACGAGCAATGAGAGCACCGCCGGAAAGCGCATCGGCGTCATCCAGGGGACGCTGCAGGAAATCTATGCCGAGAAGAATCTGAAGGGCGACATCGTCAAGTTCCCCGATAACAACACCGCAGTGGCGGCGCTGAACAACGGGACGATCGATGGCCATTTCACCGACTATGAGTCGGCCAAGCAGTATGTAGAACGCTACAAGAACCTGAAGATAACAATGAACGTACCGTCCTTCGATGCGCCAGCCGGGTTCGTCGTCAAGAAAGGCAACGATAACTTCCGCGAGGCACTGAACAAGGCGCTGCGCGAGGCCATGGATGATGGCACCTGGAAGCGGCTGCACGAAAAATGGTTCGCGGGCACCCCGATGCCGGATCAATATCTGCCCAAGAAGTGAGTTCGAGCGACTTTGCTGTGTTTCCGGCCGGGCCCGTGAGCAACGGTGCCCGGCCGAGTTATAGATGGACCTGATATGAGCTGGTTCGATACCTTCTCCCGCAGCTTCCTTGATTTCCAGGCGATGGCAGACGTTCTGCCAAACATGGTGATGGTCGGCCTCAAGAACACCCTGATCCTTGCCGTCGCCTCGACGTTTTTCGGGACGCTGATCGGTATCGTCCTCGCCGTGATGGGGATTTCCGAAAACCGGCCGCTGAAACTCCTCGCACGGGTCTACACCGATATCTTTCGTGGGCTTCCCGCCATTGTGACTATTCTGATCATTGGCCAGGGCTTCGCGCGGTTGGGCCGCGATCTGTTCGGTCCATCGCCTTATCCGCTGGGCATTCTGGCACTCAGCCTCATTGCCGGCGCCTACATCGGGGAAATTTTTCGGGCCGGCATTCAGAGCGTCGAGCGTGGTCAGATCGACGCCACCCGCACTCTCGGAATGACGTATGGCCAAGGCATGCGCCTGGTGGTGATCCCGCAAGGCATCCGCCGCGTGCTGCCGGCACTGGTCAACCAGTTCATCGGCAACGTCAAAGACTCCAGCCTGGTCTATTTCCTTGGCCTGCTCGCCTCCGAACGCGAACTGTTCCGCGTCGGCCAAGACCAGGCCGTGCTGACCGGCAATTTGTCACCACTCTTGCTGGCCGGCGTGTTCTATCTCGTGATCACGGTGCCGCTAACCCACCTCGTCAACTACATCGACGCGCGCATGCGCGTCGGCAAGCGTATCAGCGCCGTGCAGAGCGGCCTCAAGGAAGTCGCCGAGCTGGCTGACGCCGGTTTGCCGGGCGCAGCCAAGGCGCCCGCACGCTTCAAGGGTGGCAGCATCGAGGTCAAGAATATCGACATGGCCTACGGCGCCGTCCAGGTGCTCCATGACGTCAGTCTGAAAGTGGAGCCCGGGACGGTCACCTGCCTGATCGGGCCCTCCGGCTCAGGCAAGTCGACCTTGCTGCGTTGCCTCAACCGCCTCGTCGAATGTCGAGCCGGAGACATCCTGCTCGATGGCGAAAGCATCTACAGCCAGACCCCTGACCAGCTCCGGCGGCGTGTCGGCATGGTTTTCCAGCAATTCAACTTGTTCCCCGACCGCAGTGCGCTCGCCAACATCACCCTGGCGCTGCGCAAGGTAAGAGGCATGTCACGCGAGGCGGCTGAGCGCGCGGCCTCAGCAAGGCTGCATGAAGTCGGACTCTTGGAGCGCAAAGACCATCGGCCGGCAAATCTTTCGGGCGGACAGCAGCAGCGGGTGGCCATCGCGCGAGCCCTGGCCCTCGAACCAGAAATTATGCTGTTCGACGAAGTCACCAGCGCCCTCGATCCGGAATTGGTGAAGGGTGTCCTGAACTTGATGGCCGACCTCGGACGGGGCGGGATGACGATGGTCGTCGTTACGCACGAGATGAACTTCGCTCGCAAGGTTGCAAACCAGGTTGTATTCATGGACGAGGGACGGATTGTCGAGGCAGGGCGACCAGCCGACCTTTTCGACAATCCGCAAAGCCCACGCCTTCGGCGCTTTCTGTCTGAGGTGCTCTGATTGCAATAGTGTGTGCAACGGCGAGTGCTGCTGAGTTCGGGCTTGCGGGGCGGGCCTAACTGCCACTAGCTCGTCTTTGCGACGCACGAATGGGCGGCGGGGCTTGCTGAGTGATTCAAAGATCATCAAAAAACGCAACCATCATAGAGGTTGCTCGCCGGGCCGGGGTCAGTTCCGCCACGGCGGGGCGTGTGCTTGGCGACTACGGTTACAGCAGCCCCGAGGTTCAGGAGAAGGTGCGCGCCGCCGCAACTGCGCTCGGCTATCGCCCCAATCGCCTGGCAAAAGGTCTGATCACCGGTAAGACGCAGACTATCGGAGTTGTGGTCGGCGACATCGAAAGCCCATTCTACGCGAGCGTCTTGCGTGGGATAGGGGATGTTGCGCGCCGTGGCGGCTTCGGGGTTATCGTTACGAATAGTGACGAAAATGCCGAACTCGAGCGAGAGGCAGTGCAACTGCTGCTGGAAAAACAGGTCGACGGTTTGATCGTCTCGTCGACCTTCGCGGATCAGCCGGATCATCTTCGTGAGGCAGTCGCGGCCCGCTGTCCCGTGGTGCAGTTCGACCGCATCGTGGCGGGCTTGGAAACCGATACCGTGGTGGTCGACAACGTATCTGTAACGCGCAGCAGCATCGCTGCAATGATTGAGGCCGGACACAGCCGCATCGGCATACTGGCCGAACTAGGTCCGGGCCAGCGCGATGATGTCGGCTCGTTTGTGGCGAACGCTGACCTCTCCAGCGCCGAGGTTCGCTACCACCATCCAAGCTGGCAACGGCTGTTGGGTTATCTGGAAGCCCATCGTGCCGCAGGAATCGAGCCGGATCTGCCGTTGATCCGCCGCGTGACGGTCTATTCCAGCGAGGCGGCCCGCAAAGAGGCGCTCGATCTGCTGACGATGCGCAATGCGCCGTCCGCCCTATTCACCGCCGACGGTGTGATGTCGACAGGCGTTCTGGAGGCGACTTCCGCACTGAAGCTTGCGATTCCAGGAGACGTTTCGCTGCTTTGCTTCGACGATCTCGACTGGATGCAGTTCGTGGCACAAGGTATCACAGCCATCGCGCAACCCGCCCATTTGATCGGAGCGGCGGCGGCGGAGCTTCTCTTGAAGAGGCTGGCGGAGGCCACCTTACCTTTCGAGCACCGTGTCCTGGCGGCCCGCTTGGTGGAGCGCAATTCGATTGCCGTGCATGTCTAAGGCTGGACGATCTGAAGTCCCCTGAGAGGGGAAGAAGGCCCGTCCCTGACATTCAATCCCTGCCTGCCTTGACCTACAACGGTCGTAGGTCATTCAGGAAAGCATCGCCAGGTCAGTTGAAACCGCTGACCTGAGCTTGCCTGGCGGTTCATTCACCAACACTGGCGACCCTAACGGCTTCGGCGCCGGTCCTCGTGAACGAGGACAGCCGCTGCGATGGCGGCGCTTGTCGTCTCGGCCGGGCGGGTGCACGAGCAGTTGTGAAATATATTTCTATATGTGAATTTTATTGACACTCGTGCCAACTGCTGCGAATGATCAACTGCTGGGCCTCGGGAGGAGGTTCGGCCTCATCAACCACAAGCGGCGGCACGCAAGTGTCCGACCGCCCATTGACCAGGCTTCGGCCGAGGGAGGACTCTTGCGCAAATTTTTGAGCATGCTCGCCATTTCGGCAGCCGCCACCACAGTGTTGGGGGCAAGCCACGCCGCTGCCCAGGCCGCTAACCCGTTCAAATGCGAACCGGGTGAAAAATACGTCATGAACGTCATGGTTTCCGGCGTCGAATATTGGTTCCCGGTCTACGAGATGTTCAAGCAGGCTGGAAAACAGTTCGGCTGCGAGACCGAATATACCGGGACCCCCGAATACGACGTGAACAAGCAAATAGCGACGTTCGACCAGGCGCTGGCTCAGAAGCCGGCTGGCATCCTGGTCCATCCGATGAACTCCGATCCCTTCATCGAGCCAATCAATCGGGCCATTGAGCAGGGAACGGCAGTGGTCACATTCGCCGCAGACTCGCCCAACTCCAAACGCGTATCCTACATCACCTCCGACAACGTCGCCGAAGGCACCTATGCCGCCGATGCAGTCGCCAAGGCGATGGACGGCAAGGGCGAATACGCGGTCCTCGAAAACCCCGGACAGGACAATCACGACAAGCGCATTGCCGCCTTCATCGCCCGCATGGAAGCCAAATGGCCGGATATGAAGCTCGTCGGCCGCGCTGCGTCGAACCAGGATGCGACGAAGGCCTACCAGGCCGTGCTCAGCCTTGCTCAGGCGCATCCCGATCTGGGCGCGGTGTTCATGCCGGAAGCCAACTCGGCAATCGGCGCAGCTCAGGCCGCCAAGGAAGGCGGCGGCAAGATCCGGGTCATGCTGGCCGACGTCAACGCCAAGATCCTCGACATGATCAAGGCCGGCGAAATCTTTGGCTCAGTCAACCCGAACCAGGGCATGCAGGGCTATATGGGATTCATGCTGCTGTGGCTGGCCAAGCATCCTGAACTGATCGATCCGATGAACGACGCCCGGCGGTCGGGCTTCAACGGCATGAGCGTGCCCTTCGTCGACAACGGCTTTTCCATCGTCACCGCGGAAAATGCCGATGATTTCTATTGGGACGCCTACCTCAAGCGGCGCGGCACCAAGGGCATCGAGGAATAAGGCCCGCCGCTCTCGGAGCTCCTTCGGAATGCTCGACCGGGCGGGGGGGGGGGGGGGCCCCCCCCCCCCCCCCCCCAAAAAAAAAAAAAAAAAAAAAAAAAAAAACCCCCCCCCAAAAAAAAAAAAAAAAAAAAAAAAAAAAAACAACCACAAAAAAAACACCAAAATAATAAAAGCCCAAAAACAAAAAC